>JAEZPX010000272.1 GCA_023413275.1 Bacillota bacterium
GATTTCCGCCTTTTTAAAGTGAGCAGAATTGTAGAAATTACACCAATTGACCAACATTTTGCCCAAAATTATGAAGGGGAAATCCCCCCCCTTGAAATGGAAGATATCCCCTGCTCTGAAACAAATATGAAGTTAAAAATCTCCCCACGGCTTGCCTTTCGGGTGTATGACGAGTTTGACCGTGAGAATATTACCGTATTGCCCGATGGCAGTATGCTGGTTGAGGCATGTTTCCCCCTGGATTCTTGGGTAATAGGCTATCTCTTTTCTTTCGGCACAAATGTGGAGATCCTTCATCCGCCAAATCTTCGGCATCAACTTTGGGTGTATGCAGAAGAAATTGCGGCACATTTTAAACCCTGACAGCCAGTTGTCAGCCTTTATTGAGTATGATTGAGATATTAAAACAAAAGGAGGATGAGATTATGTCAATTGAAAACGAAAAATTTTGCCAAAGCTGTGCAATGCCAATGGAAGGTGCTGCGTATGGAACAGAATCCGATGGCAGCAAAAGTGCCGACTATTGTAGTTATTGCTATGAGGGCGGAAAATTCTGCGCAGATTTAACCATGGATCAGATGATTGATCTTTGTGCACAGCCTATGGCAGATGCAACAGGTATGACCCCAGATGATGCTAAGGCACAAATGTCTGCATTTTTCCCACAACTAAAGCGCTGGCAGTAAAAATGAGGAGTGTGTAAAGGATGAACTGGAACGAGCAATATCCCAAAAACACCATGCCCCATTCACATGAGGTATCAGACTTTGTAGCAAATTCTTTATGGGATGAACTCTGTGGCCATTTAGAATCTTGCTATGGTGTTTTGCCAAAAACAGAGCATAGCAGTTGTTCCGGTGCGCCCGGTTGGAACATAAAATATAAAAAGAGCGGACAAGCCCTTTGCACACTCTACCCTGCTAACGGTTTTTTTACCTGCCTAGTTTCGGTGGGAAACCTTGATACTACGGAAGCGGAGCTTCTGTTAACCACTTGCACAGAATATGTCCAAAACCTTTATTGGAATACAAAACTCTTTAACGGTGGGCGTTGGCTGATGGTGTCTGTTACTTCTGAGGAAATTCTAGAAGATGTGAAAAAACTCATTGACCTGCGTGTACAGAAGAAGAAGCGGTGACCATAATGACTGTTAACCATAATTTGTATACTTTTAGTGTTATTGAAAGGCACCATAACGATCAGCCCCTTGAGAAACAGAGGGGCTTACACGTTGTGCCTTATAACCCAAATCGTGTAAAGCATCCTTGCGTTAAAACGGTATTCAATCTTAATATCATCTTATCTGCCCTTTCTTTATATTTCTGATTTACCGGTTGAAGATTTTGCTGCCCTAGAATATACTTTTCTATATAATACCAAGCAAATTTTTTTGAAATGGTAGTCGTCAAATTTAACGATGGGAAAGGGAATATATCTAACAAGGAGTGAAAAAATGAGCAATCAATTTAAAAACCTAACAATTGAAAACATAGATAATGAACATCTTTGCTGTGCTATTTCGGACAAAAAGCACAAATCTGGTGTTGAAGTAAAAAAGAAATGGTTGAAAGATCGCATAGCAGAAGGACATACATTTAGAAAACTTGATGAAAAAGGCAAGGTATTTATTGAATATGCTCCCCTTGAAAATGCTTGGACACCTATAAACGGTAATAACTACATCTATATTTACTGTCTTTGGGTGGCGGGTTCATACAAGGGTAAAGGCTATGGAAAAGCACTACTTGAATATTGCATTGACGATGCAAAAAAGCTAGGTAAATCAGGTGTCTGCACCTTAACTTCCAAAAAGAAAAAGCCCTTTTTGTCTGATAAGAAATTTTTGACTAAATTCGGATTTGAAGTAGCCGATAGTACTGGTGATTATGAGATACTTGCACTCTCCTTTGATGGCAGTAAGCCTAATTTTGCGCAAAGTGTTAAGACACAGTCTATCGAAAGCAATGCCCTTACAATTTACTACGGTATGCAATGCCCTTATATTCCAAATTGTATTGAACAGATTGAAAACTACTGCAAAAATAATGATATAGAAGTAAACTTAATTGCAGTCGATAGCCTTGAAAAAGCAAAAAATTTGCCTTGTATCTTTAATAATTGGGCAGTTTTTTATAATGGCAAGTTTGAAACCGTTCACCTGCTTAATGAAGGCTATTTAAAAAAGATTTTAGACTTAAAACAATGACCATATTCACTATAAAAAGGCTAAGCAGGGATATAACTCACCCGACTTAGCCTTTTTCATCAGATCATAACCTAAAAATTTAACCATTAAACGGAAATACTTAGCAACTTACCTTTTACTGTATTAGCACATATAGTTTAAATATCTAAACCTGCATGATAACCTTCATACATTGCATTTGTGATATTACTTGGTCTGATACAATCGCCAATTTCCCGTACAATTGGTGCTACATCATATAATTCCTCAACAATGTGTCTATTTGCTCTTTGTCCAACAGCACAGATTACAGATGTACCGGGAACAAGGGTATTCTTTCCATCTTTATCTTTACATAATAAACCTTCATTAGAAATAGAAAGACCTTGCAATCCTGTATGTACAGTTACTAATTCATCAATCATTTTCATCAAAATAGGACGATGTCTAATATTTGCATCCACAGCCAATTCATCTCTCATTTCAACCAAATGTACAGTTTTCCCTTCTTGAGCTAAGTGGATTGCACATTCGCATCCAGCTAAACCGCCACCTAAAACAATAACAGAATCTGTCACCTTTTCTTTGTTTTTATAGTAGTCATTAACAACAACAACATTCTCACCGTCAATTCCAGGTAATGGAGGAACAATGGGAGAAGATCCTACTGCCAAAATTACTGCATCCGGCTTAATTTTTTCAATATAAGCTTTATCAACTGCAGTATTGCAACGAATTTCAACGCCCTCTTCCCTTGCTTGTGCTTCCAAAGCAAGACCTAATTGATACATTTCCAGTTTAAAGTCAATGGCCTGTTCACATTTTAAGATGCCGCCAAGCTCACTATCTTTTTCACAAAGAATAACTTCATGGCCTCTTTGTGCAGATGTCACAGCTGCTTTTAATCCTGCAACCCCACCACCAACAACAAGTATTTTTTTAGATTTTCTTGAAACAGGAACCTCTGTACCCTCTATTTCACGTCCAATCAAAGGATTAACCGCACAGCGACGTGTTTGAGTTACAGGACGTTCAGCCATACAAGCAAAGCAACGTAAACATTTTACAATTTTGTCATCTTCACCTGCAACAACTTTTTGTGGCAAGTATGGATCTGCCAATAATGCACGACCCATGTAAACAACATCAGCTTTACCAGAAGCAATAATTTCTTCCATCATTTCCGGATCGTTTAACGCTCCAATGGTTGCCACAGGTTTTGAAACATGTTTCTTGATTTCCTCAGCAAGATATACATTCATACCATGTGCCCCAAACATTGAAGGGTGCGTTGTGAAGAATCCAAATTGATATGAACCTGCTGAAACATGAATTAAATCAACATATGGTTCAACAGCTTTGGCAATTTTAATACCCTCTTGCAAGTCATATCCGCCTTCAAATAGTTCTGAACCGCTCATACGAATTTCAATAGGGAACATAGACCCAACAGCTTCCCGTACAGCCGCCAGAACTTCAAGGGTAAAACGAATTCTATTATCAAAGCTACCGCCATATTCATCTGTTCTTTTATTAAAGAAAGGTGAAATAAATTGATTCAACAACCATGTATGACCCGCGTGAATCATCACCATTTGGAATCCAACCCGCTTAGCCAAAGTAGCTGCTTCTGCATAACTTTTCACAATATCAGCAATTTGCTCTTTTGTAAGTGCACTAACCTTCATTCCATCAGGACGTACACCATCACTTGGGCCAAACTGTGTTAAGCCCTGCTTCTTGTTTTTATCAGCCATATAGGTTCCTGCATATTGACCAGAGTGAGAAAGTTCAATACTAGCAACTGCACCATGTCTACGAATGGAATCTGCACAAAATGTAAAGCTCGCAAGCGCACCAACTGTTTGTAAATCTAAATGTAACATATGAGAGCCATCTGTCTCAGGATGAACAACAAGCTCACTCATAGTGACAGCGGCAGCGCCACCTTTTCCACGTAATTCATAAAATGCACGAGTTCTTTCACCAGGCACACAATCAGCATTGATATCTGTTGCTCCTATAGGTGAAGCAAACATACGATTGCGAAATGTAACATTTCCAAGTTTTATTGGTTTAGAGAGATTAGGATATTTTTTCATTTTTTTATGCTCCTTTATCAAATTATTTTAGTCTACTTGCTTCTTCTTAACAAATCTATATACAAAAGTTAACATAAGGCCTGCCACGCATAATGCACACGAAATAAGGAATGCACGCTGGTAAGCACCGTCTGTAGCATACACGTTTCTCATTACTGTTGGGCCAAAATAACCCGCAAGTGCAAAACCGATAAACATAATTCCGAAATTCACACTATTGTTTCTAGGTCCAAACTGGTCAGCAGTGAAGCCTGGGAAAACGCCCATAAAAGAGCCAAAGCTAATGCCAACAACAGAAATGCCTGCATAAAAGTACATAATGTTTCCTTCTGATGTTAAGTATAAAAGAATTAATCCAATAACAGAAAGTACACAAGCAACAGCTAAAGTGTTAATTCTACCGATTTTATCGGAAATATATCCTGCAGAAATACGACCTGCTACATTAAATAATGCTAAAACAGATACCGCTGTACTTGCAGCCAATGCTGACATACCAACTAAGTTTTTAGCAACTGCAGATGTTTGAGATATAATCATCATGCCTGAAAATGCTCCACATGTTAAAAGGAGTAACATGATATAAAAGATTGGACTTTTCAGCATTTCCTTCCAATTCTTATTGACACCGCCCAAACCAGCATTTGTTGCTGGAGGTGTCCAGCCTTCAGGAACAAATCCTTGTGGACAAGGAATGATTGTTAATGCACTTACACAAACAACAACAAGGAACACAGCACCAACAGCCTTAAAAGCAACCGTTGCATCAGCAGCATTTACAATTAATGTAATGATTGGAGGAAGCATTACAGAACTAAATCCATAAACTGCAGTAGTAATACCGCCAATCAGGCCTCTCTTATCTGGGAAAAACTTAATACAGCTACTGATGGTGGAGCCATAAGCCATACCTAAGCCTAGGCCTGAAATCAATCCATAAGATACAATTAAGAAGTTTACACTTGTTGCAAATCCCGAGATTATCATACCGCCACCAAACATAAGTCCACCTACGAGTATAACGTTTTTGGGACCAAATTTGTCATTAAACCAGCCACCTGTAATCATTGTGATAGGTCCAACGGAGTTAGCAATGGTATAAACAATTGCCAGATCACCTGTTGTTAGCTTAACACCAGTTGTATTGCTTAAAAAGTCTGCCATAGATGAAGCAAAAACGCTCCAAGAATAGATAGAGCCTAAGCAAAGATTGATTAAACAACATGCTAACAAAATAACCCATCTTCTTTTTGTTAAATTCATTTTAAAACCTCCCTTTATAAGATAATTAATTATTTGACAAAATAGTAACATGTAATTATAAACATGTCAATGTATACATGTTATAAAATAAATGTTTAAAAATTGTTAACTACTAACAAGAGCTATTGGAATATCTGGATTTTTGTGATAGAATTTTGAATAACTATAATTGAAAAGAGAGAATGATTGATATGAGAACATTAAAATATGCTCTACTAGGGCTTTTAAATCAACAAAGTATGACTGGCTATCAGCTCATGAAGCATTTTGAAACAACCCTTCGTGAATTCTGGTCTGCGAATCATAGTCAGATTTATCCTGAATTAAAGAGATTGACCGAAGAAGGCATGATTGAATATGAAATTGAAATTTCAGGAACTGTCTTAGAAAAAAAACTTTATACAATAACAAAAGCAGGACGAGAAAGCTTTTTAGAATGGCTTTCTTGTGATGCTCCCATCGGTGATACCCCTAAAGATGTCTTTCGCTTACGCGTTTTTTATTCTAGTAGTCTACCGGAGCATGAAAGACTGGAGCTTTTGGAAAATCATTTAGTTAGGCATCAAGCAAGATTAAATCACCTTAAAAACAATCAAAAGAAATTTGAATCTATACCTGATAAATCTACAAATGAATTTGGAGATTATTTGGTTTTAATGGGGGCAATCATGCGTGAGGAAATGACTTGCGATTGGATAAAAAAATGTATAGATTTGTGCAAACTATAATAAATCTAATTTCTTTGTATGAGGAATAAAAGAAAGACCTAATCCCCAAAGTCAGGATTAGGTCTTTCTTAGTATATAACATATAAACAAAAATGTCGGAGCACTGCAATTTGGGTGGCTGCTTATTTCATAGGTTGGCTTAGTCAACCTACACATTTATATTAATCATCTGTCTTCCTGCAGTAATTTATGCTAAATGTATCGTTTATTCAATTCTGCATCAGCCATCAAACAGCAGTTTCTTAAAATGCTTTTCAACCAAAATTCTGTTACAAAAGGGTTAAACAACCTACAAATCACTTTTAATCACAAAATTCAGGAGGTATGCTCTGCGGATAATGAAAAATGTTCATAGGGTCATATTTTGCCTTAATACGAGTCAATCGATGAAAATTGCAGCCATAATATCCCTGTGGCCAATTTTCAATCAATAGATCAGGGGTATTGACATACACTCCACATGTGTAAGGAAGCATGGCCTTACGAAAATCCTCCACCCATCGAATGCCCTGCGCCGCTCCATCCGCAGCATCCCAAGTAGCCCATGGTGACATATTCGATAGCGCTTTGCGATAAAAATACGCTGTCTCGGTATTCCCTATTTCAGCTACTGCCCCACCTAACCCATGAAATAGTACAGAGGCTGTAATGCTAGGCGGAGCTTCACCAATGAAATATGAGATAGTATCAACTGCTTTATCAGGTAATAACTGCTCAATAAAAGGCCCCACGCTCTTGAAAGACTCCGGCGTATCCGGTTGGGTAGCTCCTATTCGAGCCGCCGCTTCAAGCCATGGCATCTCTTGGATGGTAACCTCTTTTGGTGGACTAGACATGAGCAGTGGTTGTAGCAAATACCTCAGCTCATTCTCTGAACCAAGAAAAACTCCTTGCATAAATAGTTGTGGCTGTTGGCCCGAAACAATGGAAAGCAATGGCGTAATTCTCTGGTCGGCACACGGTAGTGTATATTGCTGCCATTCCCGCAGAACGGATTTTAGATCTTGAATCTCTTAATCAATCCGTGCATAAGCAACCATATCTATATGGTGCGTTCGGAAACGGAAAGAGGTGCAAACACCAAAGTTGCCTCCACCGCCGCCTCGCAATGCCCAAAATAAATCACAATTCTGTCTGTCATTTGCGTAGATTACGTTGCCGTTTGCATCAACCATTTCCACCTCAAGCAAACTGTCAATGGCTAATCCCCATTGACGAGACAGACTGCTTTGTCCACCACCTAGAGTGAATCCTGCAATTCCAGTTGTGGGACAAAGTCCGGGTGGTACCACCAACCCTTCCTCTCCTAATACTTCTGCCAGTTCGAAGTCACGCAATCCGGTCTGCACCGTAACAATGCCAGCCGCTCTATCCAGATCAACTCGCTTCATCTCACTGACATCAATAACGATACCTGCGTCAACTACTGATAATCCTTCGTAGTTGTGACGGCCAGATCGTACACGGATTGGCACATCTCTCAATCGTGCCCAGCGTATGGCATTTACTACATCCTGTGTTTCTCTTGCAAATACAATAACCAATGGAAATCTATTAAAAAAAGTATTAAATTCACTGCGAGCCTGATTATATTGTGGATCATTAGGAAAAACAATACGTCCAGTTAATTCCCGCTCTTTATCATAATTCATGGAAACAACTCCTCTTTTCAAATTCATATTATATAGGCAATTTACTTGAAGTGCGTAACCTGGACTTGCTATATACTTACTTCATTTTATGTTGCAATGTGCAATAATCCCACAACTCTCCCTTATATCAATGCTTCCACACCCATTTGCTATTTGTAAATAATTAAGTGGACACGATTATTAACACTTGTTATAATTTAGCAATTGGCGATCCATGCCTATAGGCTAGTGCACCTTGAAGCTTATAAGCACACAAGTTTTTATTTATCTTTTAATCAACGAAACTAATATAACTTAGAAGAAAAACTGCATCCATTTTATAAATAAATTCAGAATTTTGACGCATACCTTTTTTTTTGATATAATTAGAATAATTATTTTATAGGAGTGACTGTTATGATACCTGAATTTCAGGAATTAGTGAAAAATGCAAAACTAACTAAAAAAGAACGATTAGTCGCCGATTATGTATTGGCGAATTTTAAAGATGCTTGCTTTATTACTTCTACATCGCTGGCAAAAACACTTGAAATTAGTCACTCGTCTATTATTCGCTTTAGCCGTGCATTAGGTTTTTCCGGCTATTCGGAATATCAACAAGCGATCAGAAAATTTTACAATAACTATATTTCCACCCTTGGTGATTCTGCTAATATCCCTACTTTTAAATTGGCACAGACAGCTGATTTGCTACCGCAACGATCCATTCGGGATGACATATCCATCATCACACAAGAAAATATTAAATCTGCGATACTCAATAATTCAGATGAGCTCTTCGCAAAGGCAAGTGAAAAAATAATTCAGTCCAGAACGAAATATATTGTTGGAAATAGAGGAAACCATTGCGTGGCGTCTTTTTTATCTGTAATTTTAAAGGATACTTTGCCTTACGTTTTTGCGGAACCATCGGGAAGTTGTAACACCTTTGATTTTTTAAGTGATATTGGCAAAAATGATTGTTTAATTGTAATAAGCTACCCAAGGTATTCGGAGTTGACACGTCTTGCAGCAGAATTGGCTTATAAGAAAGGAGCAGCCGTTATCGTTCTAACCGATACACCTACTGCCCCCCTTGCTCAATATGCTACTTTCCTCTTTACAACCTCTGTAAACTCCATTAGCTTTTTTAATTCTATGATACCTTCATTGTATACTGCAGAAGTGCTTGCCACCTATATCTGCAAAAAAATAGGCAAACAAAATACAGAAAAACTCCAACTAATCGATGAGTATACATCCAAATTGAAACTTTATTAATTATTTTCCAATATTAAAAACTGCACCTTGTTTACAAAGTGCAGTTTTTACAATTCAAGCTTTTATTTCAATTCCGTACTCATCTATTAAATAATTAACTATTTTCAAACACCTCTTTATCTAACTTTCCAAGAGATTTTGCTACCAAGGTAGTACCTGCCAAATCACTCACATTGTTCAGAACTGTATGTGCAGGGTCAATGGTTGGCCATATAGCAGCAAGAATTGGTATTAAGCTAAGTGGCATACCAAGGGACTCCAATAAAACTGTGGACATAACAATACCCGCACCCTTTACTCCTGCAGCACCTACGGATAAAATAATTCCTAAGAAAACAAACTGAATAATTCTGGAAAATGTAACATCAAAACCGTAAAGATTAGAAGCAAATATACAGCAAAGTCCTACAAATAAGGCAAAGCCATTCATGCCACAGGTATTTCCCAATGGAAGTGTAAAACCATAAATATTTTCAGGTACACCCAGTTTTTCTTCGGCAACTTTAATAGATACAGGAAGTGTTGCCGCTGAAGATGTTGTTGTAACAGCAACCAACATTGGTTCAGCAATTTTTTTCATAAATTTGAAAGGATTTAGACCTCCCAGCACCTTAATAATTAAAGGATAGAGTACAAACAATATTAATAATGCACAAACATTATCTGTTATAAAGAATGTAATTACTTCCTTCATTGTTGCACCACTAACTGTATTCACCATTGTAGCCATTAAGGACGCAATACCAATAGGAGAAAATTCCATTACATATGATGTAATTTTAAGCATTGCCTCACTTCCTTGGTCAATACCGGAAACAAAACCCTTTACCTTATCTCCCAAGGAAAGCAACGCAACTCCTAAGAAAATAGCAAATACAATAATTTGCAGCATATTCGCAGTGGCCATTGCATTAACAACGTTATCCGGTACCCATGATACTACGTTATCAATAAAATTATATGCAACACTTTCAACCTGTGCTTCAGAATTTAGAAACTCAGTGGTTCCCGTTCCAGGTTTCACAATTAAACCTGCAATCACCCCAACAGAGGCTGATAAACCTGATGTAACTAAAATATATATAACAAATCGTAATCCAACGGTACGAAGCTGTTTCACATCTCCCATTTTACATACGCCGCTGGTAATGCTAAAAAATACTAAAGGTACAATCAACATTTTTAGCAAACGCAAAAAAACTGTTCCTATTGGAGAAATAATCTCAGCCGCTCTTGGAGAAATAAAGCCGATTGCCAAACCAATTGCAATACCTATTAATATCTTTTTTCCTAACGACATTTTTTTTAAAAAATTCATCAGTAATCCCCCAGTTCTATCTTAGCACTTATATTCGTCAGCAATTTCTTTGGTTATCTTTAAAAATTGGTCAATATCATCAACGCCTTGGCAATGCATGGGTGATACACGAATTGCACCCTCCAAACCTAATGCTTCAACAATTCGCTTGGAGTATACACTGGTGTTAATTCGCTCGTATACAGTAATTCCTCTCTTTTGATATTCAGCTACACATTCTGTGAAGCCAATACCATCAATGCCAATTGCAGCAATTAAATCTCGGTTGCTGATATCCTGTGTATCTACATAAACATGTACACCCTCAATTTGTCTCAAGCCCGGAACAGCTTCTGTACCATCCAGCATACGGCTTAACAATGCTCTTTCCTGTAAATGAATGCGATGCATTCCCGCCTTAAACACTTCTCTTCTGTCTGTAGAATTGCAGTCCACTTTCCCTATTTCACAAACATATTTTATAACTTCCATCATAGCCGCAAAGTTACCTGGTGCAGAAGTGCCCAGCTCCCATACGTTTTCATCTTTTGCAAGGAGCTTGTGATGTCTCATTGTTGCAACTCGATCAGATACATAAGCAAATCCACATCCTCTTACACCAAAAAACTTATATGGCGCAAAATTCATAGCATCCACGCCCAGAGCCTCTACGTCCATCACAGCATGTGGCGCATGTTGAACAGCATCGCTGATAATATAAATATCCGGATTAATTTCTCTAGCCCTTCTTACAATTTCAGCAATGTCCATAATATTCCCAGAAATATTAGAAGCAGACATAATGCTTAATACGCATGTATCCTTATCTACATATTTCATTACTTCATCTGGATCAATACCGCCTGATGTTGTATTCGCAGGTACTACCCTGAACTCTCGCCCTGTTTTTTCGCAATAGTATTGCATTGCGTCATATGCAGAAGGATGCTCTATTGAAGAAGTAACAGCATTAGAACCCCATTTCACATTTTCCATTATTGTTCCAACGGCTTGAAACATAGTTTGAGAAGCGGTTAACTCTGTTATTAATGCACCGCTTTTTGCGCCAAATACAATCTCCAATATTTCTTTTGTTCCTTGTTCAACCAAACCTTTTAAGTATAAAGAACGCTCGTGAATTCTTTCTGGACAATCAGGAAACATCTCTAAGGAACACTTTACTTCTACTGCTTTTTTTAATCTTAGTGATCCACCCGAATTATCCAAAAAAATTCTTTTCCCATGCTCCGGATCAGCATCGGCATAAAAAAACATCTCTTTTAAATTTTCTTGGTATGATTTTTCAAATAAAATTCCTTTTTCTTGATTCATTTTTATCTCCTTTTATTAAACAAATGTTTTAAAGCCCTACGAAACCTCTCTTCACCATCCTTTTCATACAATTATAAATTAATGAAATTCCGTTCTTGAATATTTGTTCTCAATTATTCAAATAATTAAAAAAATATTCTTAATTATTTATATCATAACAATAAATCAAAAACAATATACAAAACGAACAAAAATATTTATTTTTATTTGTATATGAATAAAATTATTTATTTTTTTAAAATTATAATTTTTTCTATTTTTATTAAGCACTTTTTACTTTAACAAAGTTGCAGTTCGTTAATACTTTGCAAATTGCTAAGCTAATGCAAGTTATCAAAATCTCTCCTTTCCAAAGATACCAAAAAATTTCCCTTTTTTCGATTATTTGATTCTAATAGTTCCTCTCGTTTTTTCCTCGTTCTTTTTTAAATAAAAAAAGAGTCACTTTTGTGACTCGAATTTATTAGGTTTCATATAGGTTTATTATTTGTACTTTGCTTTTCTCTGCATATTTTACAGTGTAGGGGATGCCTTTACTACCATCAAAATAGCAAATCATTTTACTGCTATTGTCCACCATATATCGATTTCTCTGGTGAAAACAGCCTTGATGATATTTCGCATTTAAGATAATGACCTCATCGCACTGAGCAAGGGTAGTGAAATATAGTTCTCGGTTCACTTCGTTCCAATTTTTTGGCTGTTCTTCGTAGGGCACTACGGCAATGAGCTTTATTACTTTTGGCTCTGAAATATGCACTACTCGTTTTCGCATGAGCACAATTTCTGCACACAGTAAATCGAATCCATAGCACGCTCCGAAGTAAAAGGTGTCTGTTCCATTTTTAATTGTTCTATCAACTTCCTCCTCTATTTTTAATTTCAAATTTTCAAGGTTTTCTTTACTTTTAGGAAGGC
>JAEZPX010000210.1 GCA_023413275.1 Bacillota bacterium
TCTTTGCAGTGGTGTTGCTTTTTCTTGGGCAGACTCCATCAAGTTGGCGATTTTGCCAATTTCCGTGTCCATTCCCGTCCCTGTTATCAAAACAACTGCTCGCCCATAAGAAATCAACGAGCCACTAAAAACCATATTTAAGCGGTCTCCCAAGGGGAGCTCCTCTTTTTCAATCAAATCAGCAGATTTATTTACATTTTCCGATTCACCTGTTAGAGCGCTTTCGCTGACCTGCAAAGAATGATTCTCTAAAATACGGCCATCTGCCGCCGCTACATCCCCTGCTTCCAGTAGCAAAATATCCCCGGGAACCAGCTTTACCGCTGGAACCTCCATTTTTTCCCCATCACGAATGACTCTTGCATTGGGCGCAGACATTGCTTTTAGACTTTCCAAAGACTTTTCGGCCTTAAAGTGCTGAACCGTTCCTAAAATTGCATTTAAAATCAATACTGCGATAATAACGATGGTGCCTTCCATACCCCCTGTTAATGCAGAAATGATGGCGGCTACAATTAAAATGACAACCAAAAGATCTGCAAATTGCTCAAAAAACACCTGAACAATGCCCTTACGCTTGCCTTCACGCAACTTATTTTCCCCGTACTTCTCCAGCCGCTGTTCCGCATCTGCTCCTGAAAGCCCATGCTTTGAGGACTCGTATTCTTGGAATAGCGCCTCCTTTTTTCTCATCCAAAGTTTATCCATTTTCATTCTCCTTTCGGTGCACATAAAAAAGACCTTTATTGCACCCATACAAATTTTTCGGTACAATAAAAGTCTTGCTTCCTAAGAATACTAAGCATTCTCTGGGCAACGTCCGGGCTGTTTGGCCGTGATGACGAACGTTGGCGTCGCATTATGCGAAAGCTACTCCCTCTTATTTGTATGAATTCTACCATATCAAGCATGGAAAATCAATACAAATTTTCCACATCACCGAAAAATCTTCCCATTTTAGTATTCCCAAACAATTCTAACTATAGTCTTGTATATTTTTTAACATATCTCTTTTCATATGCATGTTTATTTGGTATACTAGACAAAACTCAGTTGGAAAAGGAGGGAATGGTATGATTCATGAAAAATTTACAGTGACAGGGTTAAACGAAATGGTTTATCACCTAAGAGAATACAAAGATAAAACTGACTGGCGTATTGATTTTTACAACATTTACGGTGCGTTGTTGCTTACCTTCGATAGCGATGAGGAGACTTTAGATCGTCTGCGGGATGAAAATGATGCCTATCAAATGGTTACAGAATGGATGGATGTTGCCCTGATGATGGGTAAGGAATATTAATCCTGTGCGAAACAGAGCATTCCAACAGCGGTCTAAAGCATTGACACTTTTGCGAAAGCCTGATTTGTTTTTTCACACACATATAAGCTTGCTTTGCATTGCAAAAAAATTGCACTGTAATGCAGGCTTTTTTCAATAGAGATATAAACACTGATTTTCAATTAACTTCCATATATTGTTGACTTATGTAAAATAATGGTATATTCTTTTTATATATTAATAAGGAGGTATTTATTTATGCAATGCTACATAGAAGTGATTAAAAAATATGCCGTCTTTAAAGGACGTGAAAGTAGGAGAACATTCTGGTATTTTGTATTATTTAATTGTATTTTTTCTCTTATCATCTCCTTTATAGATAAAATCTTGCATTCGGATATTTTATCAACGATTTATTCTCTTGCAATCTTTTTGCCCAGTCTTGGAGCATCTATCAGAAGATTACATGATATTAATAAATCCGGCTGGTGGGTTTTACTTTCATTTATTCCCCTTGCATTTTTTCTAATTGTCTTTCCTCTAGCCTTAGTTTCAAGGAGTGCATTTTTTGGGGGATTAATTTTAATTTTGTTACTTTCTCTTGCTTGTAGTATTTGGCTCATCGTTTTAGAGGCAACCCCAGGTACTCCAGAAGAAAATAATTACGGAGAACCTGTATAAACGGTCTATTTTTATATAGAAAAAAATTGTTGCTTTCAAAAAATATTTTTTAGCTCTATATTCCTTTTAAATGAATCTAATATTTATACTTATATCTTTTTATTGAAATAGTGCATATCTTTCATGGAAAGAGAAACAATATTACAAACTGTTTATAAAGGAGAGATCTTATGAAAGCATATGTAAATGAAAAATGCATTGGTTGTGGCCTTTGTGTCACCCTTTGTGGCGATGTTTTTTCTATGGACGATAGCGGACTGGCGAAAGCCATTCCAGAAAATGTTCCCCCAAGCACAGAAGCTATGGTCATTGAAGCAAAAACAAACTGTCCTGCCATTGCAATTGAAACAACTGGGCATTAATAAAGATACGAAAAAGGAGGCATTCTTGTTGAATTCCTCCTTTTTTATTTCCATTTCTCATGGATCACAACCTCTTTTATACCTAAGCTCATTCTAAATTATCAATAAAAATTACATCTAATCCACAATTTATTTTATATAAATCACATATAACTCAATAATATATGTAAGAACAAGTAAAACAATTAATTGATAAGGCCAATAGCTTTCCATCTTTGCAGGATAACTTCCAGCAAGATGAGCTACATGGTATCTCATATAGGAAAACATAATGATAATGGATAATGTCAACATGTTTATACTGGTTGCAAAAACAAATAATAGCCTTTTCATATATAAATTTCAAACACTCCTCTGGTAATTTAGTTTAATCGTATTTCTCCCATTTCTCTTAAACTTAATAGTTAATTTTATAGTTATTTCCACGGATATACACTTAATAAATATAATTATATTATTATATATAAATATATCAATGGCATAATATCGACATTTTCTGTCATTTATAATTGGGGATACATGACAGCCAATTCTTCCATAGAAATAGCCATAAAAATAAAAATAAATCCTAGAAACAAGGTTTCTAGGATTTTTTGATTGCGGAGGCCAGATTTGAACTGACGACCTTCGGGTTATGAGCCCGACGAGCTACCGGACTGCTCCACTCCGCGGCAATAAAAAATTATAAAATTGAGTTACTATGGGCGGAGAAGGATTCGAACCTTCGAAGCTATCGCAACAGATTTACAGTCTGCCCCCTTTGGCCGCTCGGGAATCCACCCATATGATTAAGCCGATGATCGGACTCGAACCGATAACCTGCTGATTACAAGTCAGCTGCTCTGCCAATTGAGCCACATCGGCAAAATGCCCTTAAATCGAGTACGAATAATATAATATCATAGGAATTTTGTTTCGTCAAGCTTTTTCTTCTTCTTTCGGCAAAAAGTGCCTCTCCCGCCTTTTATACTAATATATAAAATTAATTGCCCGCATAATATCCCCAATATATTGCTGCATGAAATGTAGCACCAGTACAAGGGAGGCAATATAGCATCCCAGAGAAATAGGCTTTAACAAATGATTCTGCCTTCTGGAATACGCCATCACTTCTAGTATGGACTGAATACATAAAATTATGAAAAATTGTCCTGCCAAAGTTAGAAAAGCTTGCATAATTTTGCTCCTCCTTCAAAAACTTATTACCATACTATGAAAATTCCTCTTTTCAAATGACGTTTTTCCGTTCATAATAATAGAAAAGGAGGGTCTGATATGAACAAAAAAATTAAAGAAACAGCACTTTCCATCTCCGCCGCAACAGCGGGTCTTTTCGGCGGACTTATTCTTTGGCAAAAAGCCTGTTTTTGGCAAGCACAAAAAAGAGCAGATGATGCCCTTTTTGAAATATATGCCTCATCCCTTGGGGATATTGCTTATTCCTCCACGGGACACGGCCGCCCTTTGCTCCTCATTCACAGTATGATGCTGGGGACAAGCCGTAGGGAGTGGGATATGGTGATTTCTTCTCTGTCGGAGCAATATCATGTTTACGCCTTAGATTTGCCCGGTTTTGGCAATTCTTTTTTGCCGGAGAAACCATGGACAGCTTATCAATATGCCCATATCATCCATGAATTTATGGAACAGATTATCCGTCGTCCTGCCTGTATTCTGGCCTCCAATGGGGGCAGTGATTTGGCGTTGGTAACCTCTATGCTTTATCCTGAAAAAATAAGAGCAATGATGCTGATTTCTCCCGAGGGCTTTGGACGTGGCTTTGCCACAAACGAGGATCTAAAACCTCTCCATAGTTTGCTATTACCTGTTTCAGGCACTCAGCAATTTCTTATGGAAACTACAAAAAGTAAAATAAAAGAAAATCTTGAAACAGCTTTTTTTGCAAAAGAAAAAATATCAGATGAATTGATACAGAAATTTTTTACTTCCGCAAGGGAAAGTAAAAACAGACAGATTACCTACGCCACTCTGAAAACCGGTTTCTGGCGTGCAGATACCAAGGGGGCTTTTGCTGCCCTATCCATGCCTTTTTGGATTTTCTGGGGTGAAGAAAATAAAACCAACTCCATTTCAACCATGAAATGGGCTGAAAATACACGCCCCGACGGGGAATATGTAATTTTTGAAGAAGTGGGCAATTTCCCTCATTTGGAAAACAGCCAAAACTTCCTACAAATCGTAAAAGAATATTTGAAATAAAGGGGAATACAACAATGAATACAACTGAATTACCAACGTACACCCAAGAAGCTATGGAGGATTGGTTTCGTCAAGTAACCAGCCCCGGTTCTAGGCTTTTAAGCCATGGGGTTGTACCGAAACTCGAACCGAAATTTGTAAGCTGTAGTCTTGAGGAGAAAAGCGTTACCCTCTCCTTCGATGTTATGGAGTGGGAGTTAAACCCTCAAAATGCCATTTATGGGGGTATCATTGCCACTGCCTTTGATACAGCTCTGGGGCTTCTCTGTCATTACTTCACAAAACCCCAAGTGGTAATCACTGTAAGCTTAAATACCACTTATCATAAGCCTATGTTCTTGGGAGATACCTATTTTATCAAGGCAAAAATGGACTTTCAGGGGCGTTCCCTCTGTAACATAACAGGGGAAGCATGGTCAAAAAAAGACTCTGCTATTACAGCCAGCGCCACCTCGGTTTTCAAAGCCCTTAGGGAAACACAAAATAACCCACTTATATAGAAAGGATGTGCTACATATGATAATCAGCGAAAAGTTGAGTCAAAAAAATATGGAAGCTTGGTTTTCAAAAATAAGCGCTCCTGATTCACTCTCGAAAATTAAGGGTGTTTTGCCTCTGCTAAATCCTACTTTTAAAGATTGCAGCTTTGAGAAAAAAGAGCTAACCTTGGAATTTAAAGTAATGGAATGGGAATTAAACCCCGAAGGGGGGCTTCATGGAGGTATGATTGTAAGCGGATTTGACATAACCTTTGGCCTATTATGCCATTATTTCTCACAGCCAAATATGGTCTGCACCGTAAATTTATCTACGACCTTTATTCAGCCTGTTTTACCAAAGGATACCGTTGAGTACCACGCTCGCATCATTTCTCAAGGGAAGAATGTTGTTGCTATGACGGGGGAGGCAAGGCTGAAACGAGGAAATATTCTTGCGGCTACAGCCTCAACAACCTTTATGATTTTGAATAAAACATTGGAAATCCCTATAGAAAAAGATTCTATGGTAAAGATATAACCACACTTTGGTATAAACATCTATTTTTCCTACAATCCATGGAAACAAGCTCAAAAGCCTGAAAGTATTGGGGTAAAATTCCCATCCTTTCAGGTTTTTCTTTTATCTCTACTTTTTCTTAATAGGAAGCCACACCTGACTGCGGTAACCCGCAGCACTTTGTTCGCCTTCAAAATACACCTCAATATCCGGAGCGGAAGCATACTCATAGCCTGAGGTTGGCAGCCATTCCGTAATAATGCGTTGTTGTAATGTTTGAATTGCTTAGGGCATTGGACCCAATTAAGTACTAATAAAACGCTAGCCCATTTTAAACAAGAAAAAAGTTTGGATCATCGGAAATTAGAGAACTTCCTTGTTAACCCAAACCCTTTTCATACCCCATTCAAATCCAAATCTTAGATAAGTATTATCTTTTTTCAGCAACCCCTACTGAAAATAAATAAGCTTCCCCTACTTATCTTGTCCAGTTCAAGCCGATACCACTGCACCCTTACGAATACGAATGATGATTTCACATTCCTCCTCGTTTTGGTTATCTTCGTATACAACATCCATACCACTGCGGCGGATTACCTCCAAGGACTGCTTAATGGTATTGGTAAACAAACGAAAATCTGTTACATAACGTTTTTCACGCCTCTCCCCCTTTTCTGTATGCTTACTGCGCATTTCTTCCAACGTATGCTCCACAAATTCCTCTGTGCGTTTTACGTTCATCTCTTCCCGAATCATATGGGCCATTACCAATAAACGGCTCTCTTCATCGGGCAAGCGAAGCAATGCTCTTGCATGTCGTTCTGTAAATTGATGTTCCAACAGTTCTTTTTTCACACTGTCTTCTAGTTTTAAAACACGCAGCTTATTGGCGATGGCAGATTGACTCTTGGATAGCTTTGTAGCCAGTTCCTCTTGGGTCAACCCATAGTCCTCCATCATGTTGCGATAGCCCTCGGCTTCTTCCAAAAAGCTTAAGTTTTGCCTTTGTATATTTTCAATAAACGCCAACACGGCGCTATCACTATCAGTCACCTGAACAAACAAAGCAGGAACGGTTTTCAATCCGGCCATTTCTGCCGCCCTAAGACGACGCTCTCCCGCCACCAATTCATAAAAGCCTCCGCTCATTTTGCGAACAGTAATTGGCTGCAGAATTCCATATGCGGTAATGGATTCCGCCAGCTCTTCCAATGCGCCAAGATTAAAATACTTTCTTGGCTGATATGGATTGGGACGAATTTTTTCAATTGGCAGCTGATATACAGCCTTCTCCTTTTTTAAACGCATTTCGGGAAATTTCAAAACCTCCATATGTATTTCCTCCTTTTATATTCTATGGAAACCGAGATAACATTACAAATCTACGGCATTTTTCTTTTTTTTCTTTCTTTATTTTAACATAGGAAGCACGTTTTGAAAGAAAAAGAGTATAACAAAAACTCTGCGACCTCGACAAAATGACTCGGCATAAGACACAAAAAGCTCGAAGGGTTAGAGATATTGACAGAGGTTGTGAAAAAGTTTCAAATTTACATCATTTTCTCGTCATTTTATTTCAAATTTTACACTACATATACCGCTTTTTTTGACACACAAGTACTATATATTGGTATTTCAACATTTTCCAGGGAATCATTTTTACCATTTTCAAGCCCTTATTTCTGGAACTGAAAATTATAAATTTTCGGCTTTTTTATTTCCCCGGTTATGCTGAATGACCTTTTTTTCTTTCTATTTTCAACTCATTTGTGCAATAAAAAAGACAGCAAATCCAACGGTATGCTGTCCTCTTTTCTATTTTAATGGATTTTTTGAAATTTTCCCTGCTTTTCTTGGGTAAGCTTTTGGAGTAGATGCAACCTTTTCAATGAAAATCAGTTTATGGGATAACTCCGTAAAGGGAATTGTAACATCCATTACCTCTATCACTTTTCCACCAAGCTTTTCCAAGGCACCCTTAGCCTCTTGGATTTCATCTAAAGCATCAGGGCCTTTTAGCGCCGCCAAAGTTCCCCCTACTTTTACAAAGGGCAGACAATATTCCGCCAATACCGCCAAATTCGCCACGGCACGAGAGACACAATAATCAAACTGTTCTCGATACAAGGGATTTTGTCCACCATCCTCTGCACGAGAATGGACACAGGCAACCTCGCCCAAGCCCATAGACTTTATGACTTCTTCCAAAAAACCAATTCTTTTTTGCAAAGAGTCCAACAAGGTCATAGATACTTGTGGGCATGCAATTTTTACCGGCAACCCGGGAAACCCTGCGCCCGTGCCAACATCAATTATTTTCGTGGATTCTGTTATTTTCAAATAAGGCACAAGGCTCAGGCAATCGGCAAAATGCTTTAAAATAACCTCACGTTCCTCTGTGATCGCCGTTAAATTCATTTTTTCGTTCCACTCCAAAAGCAGAGACATATAAGTCATAAACTGTTCCGTCATATGCTCAGAGAGCTGAACCTGCATTTGTTCACAGCAGGATTGTAACAGCATTCTATTATCCATGCACTACTCCTTCTCTATATAATTTATTTTCCATTTACCAAAGTGATTGGGCTCAGCTACCATTTGCACAGAAATCACCTCGGTAATGCCCGCATCATTTTTGCAGGTAAGCGCTACCGTTCTAATTTCATTCCAAATATCATCGGAGAAGAAATGCAAATTTTTACGTTCTTCAAAGAATTTTTTGATACCATCGAAATCTGCAATGGCTGCTGCTGACGCAGAAAGATAGCCCATTGCCTCATCTTGACTGTCTTTTTCCAAAGCCAGTAAGAAGGAACGTAAGGTTCCGCTGGGGTTTGGCAGCGAGAAAAACGGCCCACTCACTGTATTAAAGCATAAATCCTCCAAGGGGAATTTTCTTTTGGGTAAAAACAGCCTTCTGTCTTTTTGGAGATTTGCGTTTTGTTTCCCTTCCCAAGGCAGAAATACCTTCATTCAACCCCCTCCTTTCTGATAAATAAAGCAAAAAGAATATGACCATTGCAAAAGTAAAAAAATCCCATGAACCTCATTTGAGTTGAGGGTGGAGAAAATATCCCCAAATTTTTGTCTTAGCTTTCATCTCTGGAACTTCTCTTTTGCTGCTCCAAATAAATCAATAAAACGGAAATGTCCGCAGGGGATACTCCGGTAATACGGGATGCATGTCCTAAAGAAGTAGGTTGCATTGCATCCAGCTTTTGCTTTGCTTCAATACGTAACCCTTGAATACTCTTATAATCCATATTCTCCGGCAACTTGCGATTTTCCAGCTTTTTAAACTGCTCTACTTGTTTCAATTGCTGTCCAATATATCCTTCGTACTTAATTTGAATGTTTACTTGTTCCCGCACATCAGCAGGAAGCTGGGGTCTTGCTTCATCAATAGGGGCAAGCTTCTCATAATCCAATTCAGGTCTTTTGACTAAGTCTGATAATTTTACCCCTGATTTAATGGGTGTACTCTCATATTGCTCCAATATTTCCAAAGTTTTTGCATGGGGTGCAATGGTGAGGCTCTTTACCCTCTCAATCTCCAAAGCAACCAAAGCCTCTTTTTCCTGTAATGCTTGATAACGCTCATTAGAAATCAAACCAATTTCATGGCCAATGGGCATAAGTCTCTGATCCGCATTGTCCTGCCTTAACAACAGACGGAATTCTGCACGGCTTGTCATCATGCGGTAGGGTTCTTTACTGCCCTTGCTGATTAAATCATCAATCAAAACACCAATATAGCCGTCGGAGCGCTGTAATATAACAGGCTCTTTTTCCTGAATATATCTAGCCGCATTCATTCCGCCGATTAAGCCCTGTGCCGCCGCTTCCTCATAACCGGAACTACCGTTAAATTGTCCTGCGCTAAACAGTCCCTTATAATCCTTAAATTCCAGAGAAAGCTTTAACTGGGTTGCATCAATGCAATCATACTCAATGGCATAAGCAAAACGGGTAATCTCACAACGCTCCAATCCAGGAATGGTGCGGTACATAGCAATCTGCACATCTTCAGGTAAAGAGGAGGACATTCCTTGAATATACATTTCCTCTGTGGTTTCCCCTTCGGGCTCTATAAAAATTTGATGGCGCTCTTTATCTGCAAAACGTACTACTTTATCTTCTATGGAGGGGCAATATCTGGGGCCTGTGCCCTCAATCACCCCACCAAATAATGGAGAACGATGGAGATTGTCCCGAATAATCTGATGGGTATTCTCATTGGTGTAGGTCAACCAGCATAATGCCTGTTCTCTTTTGATGTCCTCCGCCGTATTTTCAAATGAAAAGGGAGTAATATTTTCGTCCCCATATTGGGGCTGCATCTTATCAAAATCCAAAGAGCCTCTCAGCATTCTTGCGGGGGTTCCCGTTTTAAAACGATATAAACGAATGCCCATATCTTTAAGATTTTGGCTTAACTGTGTTGCTGGCATTAAATTATTGGGACCACTGGGAATAATCACATCCCCATGTAAACAACGCCCCTGCATATAAGTACCCATACATAAAACAACAGCTTTGCAATGAAAAATCGCCCCCGCTGCAGTGACAACACCGGAAACTTTATCATTCTCCATCAAAATTTCTGCAATTTCCCCTTGATACACCCGAAGATTATGTGTTTTTTCCAGGGTATGCTTCATTTCAGCTTGATACTTTACCTTATCCGCTTGGGCACGCAGAGAATAAACCGCAGGCCCCTTTCCTGTATTCAGCATTTTTGTCTGAATATAGGTTTTATCGATTACTTTTCCCATCTCGCCGCCTAAAGCATCAATTTCTCTTACCAAATGCCCTTTGGAGCTGCCCCCAATGGAGGGATTACAGGGCATCATAGCAATACTGTCTAAGCTGATTGCAAATAAAATGGTTTTCATACCCATTCTTGCCGCCGCCAATGCCGCCTCACACCCCGCATGACCACCACCAATTACTGCAATATCAATGGTTCCCGCTTCATACTTCATTTTATAACTCCTTCATATCCCAAAGGGAATTTCCCTCGTTATCATTTATCACTCTTAACCTAATATTTTAGGGCATGTTCCTTCATTTAGCAATGCTTTGGGCACAATATATAGGGAAAATTTCTCCCACTTTCAACATAATTTGTAAAATTCTAAATTTATTTTCCCAAACAAAATTTTGTAAAAATGCGATCGATGATTTCTTCATCTGCAACATCCCCAGTAATTTCGCCTAAAAAACGGTTGGCATCCTGCAAATCCATTGAAATAAAATCCTCTGGCATACGGGTGCGAATGGTTTCCAAACAACGCTCCATAGCCTCTTTTCCTTGGAATAGTGCATTTTTATGACGGGTATTCCCCAAGAGGGCATCCTCGGCTTTCACACTTTCTCCGCTGAAAAACAGCTCCTTTAAACCATGAATCAACTCATCAAATCCAATATTTTCCTTTATGGAAACAGAAATCAATTGTTCCCTAGGGATGTATTGTTCCAGCTCGTCCATAGGCAGCTTTCTTTCTAAGTCTGTTTTGTTCAACAAAACCAGAGTCTTTTTTCCTTGAATAAAGGTAAGAATTTCTTTATCTTCCGTTTCTAATGGTCTGGAGTTATCCAGTATCATCAATATTAAATCGGCTTTATCGGCATAGGCTTTAGATTTTTCCACGCCCATTTTTTCTACCAAGTCCCCTGTTTCACGAATACCTGCTGTATCTACAATTTTCATAGAAATACCATCAATATTGATATATTCCTCTACAGTATCTCTGGTGGTACCAGGAATATCCGTTACAATGGCCCGTTCTTCCTCCAACAGCCAATTTAAAAGTGAAGATTTACCCACATTTGGCTTACCTACAATTACTGTTTCCAAGCCATCACGAATAATTTTTCCCCGATCGGCATTTTCCAATAATTTTTCCATGTGCTCTAATATTTTTAAGGTTCCCTGCTCCATATTCCCATAGGTTTCCTCTTCCACATCGTGCTCAGGATAATCAATCACTGCCTCTATCTTGGCAATCATATTCAAAATTTCATCTCGCAAGGAACGAACTTCCCTTTTCAGCCTACCTTCCAATTGATTTACAGCCGCCTGACGAGATAGGTCTGTTTGGGAATGAATAATATCAATGACCGCCTCTGCCTGGGTCAGGTCCATCCGACCATTTAAAAAGGCTCTTTTGGTGAATTCCCCGGGCTCCGCCAATCTTGCACCCTCGTTTAAGACAGCCTCTAGGATTCTTCGGGTCACCAAGGAACCACCATGACAATTGATTTCAACAATATCCTCTTTTGTATAGGTCTGAGGGGCTTTCATTACAGAAACCAACGCCTCATCAATGACTTCACCGTGGCTTACAATTTTGCCATAGGATAAAGTATGGCTTTTCTTTTCCAAAAGGGATTTTTTTCCCTGAAATAACCGATCCGCCAGTTCAATGCATCCCCGTCCACTTATTCTGACGATGCCAATTCCCCCCATACCTAAAGGGGTAGAAATCGCAGCTATAATATCATCTAAATGATTGAATCTATTCACAGTATCCCTCCTTTTTTCTATAAGTGTTAATGTCAAGATCAAGGTCTCGGGACGCTGTCCCGAACACTGCAAGCTTTTTTAAAGGCTTGACCCAGACTTTTATTTGCAAAAACTTACGTTTTTGCAAATAATTTTATACCAATTATTAACATTAGATTTTAAGACTTCAGTCAAATACCATTTTAAATGGGTCAATCTAAAGCTTTTGGTCTCATTTTTTCAGAAAGTAAGTTGGTTTGGGCATAGCCCACGGTTTTACCTTAAAACTTTTATCCTGTATCTAAACCATTTCCAATCACCCTCATCATGAGGTTCATTTAAAGTTTTGGTTTTGCTTTTTTCAATAAGCAAGGGTATGTGGGTAAAATCCACAGTATTTCTTAACCTTTAATACAGGAAAAACCCGCAACAAGAGCCTCCTGCAACGGGTTTTGAACTGCTTTTTATTTTAAAGTAATTACAACATTACGATAAGGCTCTTCCCCTTCGCTAAATGTTGTTACATAACGATCATTTTGCAATGCAGAGTGAATAATTCTTCTTTCATAAGGATTCATTGGTTCAAGCACTACATTCTTCTTTGTATGTTTTACTTTCTTCGCTAAGTTGAAAGCAAGGGTTTCCAAAGTCTCTTTTCTTCTTTGGCGATAGTTTTCTGTATCCAGCATTACGCTGATATAAGCACTGCTGCTTTTGTTTACAACCAGATTCACCAAATATTGCAATGCATCTAGGGTTTGTCCTCTTTTACCAATGAGAATACCCATATCGCCGCCGGTTAAATTAATCAAAAGATGTTTATCCTTCATTTGGGTTTCAATTTTTACAATCAACCCCATGGATAAAAATACTTCTCTTAAAAAATTTTCTGCGGCACGTTCGGGATTAAAATTCTTCCGAACCAAAACAATTGCTTCTTTACCGCCAAATACACCCAGAAAACCTTTTGAACCTTCGTCAATAACAGTGATGGATACCTCTTCCTTAGATGCCCCAAGTTCCGTTAAGGCAGCAGCAACCGCTTCTTCAATGCTCTTACCGCTTTTTCTAATTTCATCCATTCTGCTCAGCCTCCCCCATGAATTTCTTCTTATAATATTTCTGCAATACTACCTGCTGAATAATACCAATTAAGTTACTGATTGTCCAGTAAAGTCCAAGGCCTGCGGGCATAGAAATACAGAAAAAGCCCATCATAAATGGCATTACATAAGTCATCGTCTTTGTCATCGCCATTGCCGGATTATTGGGATCATTATTTGCGGATGGTGTCATCACCATCATAATTTTTGATTGTGCATAAGTAGTGATTGCAGCAAAAGCAGGAATTAACAGACCGGGCCATTTTAATCCCGCTGCACTAACAAGAGGAATAAACAAAAAGGTCTCAATATTATTTTTGGTCGCCAAAAGCCCAACCAATGCATCACCATTGGAACCAAGTTGATTTAAAATATTTGTCCAAGCGTCTGCGCCCAGATAATTTACCAACATAACAACATCATTCAATCGGCTTAAATCAAAACCGCTTGTTTTAATAATTTCTACATTTTTGTTGTGATCAACAAAGGCCTGGGCATAGGGAGCAAACACATCCATTCTCAAGTCCTTTGGAATTTGCAAAATTGCATTTGCAATGTCTGTATAGTTTTGGCCAATAACATCAACATAAACATATGCATTTTGGAACAAATAAAACAATGCATACAAAATAGGAAGCTGAATTAACAAAGGTAAGCATCCGCCCATAAGGTTGATACCGTTTTTCTTTTGAAAATCCTGCATC
>JAEZPX010000073.1 GCA_023413275.1 Bacillota bacterium
CTACAGTAGGAGGCTCACCGGGACGAAGTTTCTTATAAATTTCAATTAAGCCTTCTTCATGGTTTTTGGAGATATCCTTTTCCAAAGTAGCCAAAATTTTAGGCTCTTCACCAAACATTTCAAGAATTTCAGCATCTGTACCAAGTCCCATTGCACGAATCAAAACAGTAACGGGTACCTTTCTGGTACGATCCACACGAACATAAAAAACATCATTGGAATCTGTTTCATATTCCAGCCACGCACCTCTATTGGGGATTACAGTGGCAGAGATCAGCTTTTTGCCGACCTTATCATAATCAGAAGCATAGTAAATGCCGGGAGAACGAACAAGCTGGCTAACAATAACACGTTCCGCACCATTAATAATAAAGGTACCGGTTTCGGTCATCAAAGGGAAATCCCCCATAAAAATTTCCTGTTCCTTTAATTCATCCATTTCTCTATTGTAAAGTCTTGCCTTCACCTTGAGGGCTGCCGCAAAGGTTGCATCCCGCTCTTTACATTCTTCAATGGAGAATTTAGGCTCGGAATCCAGTGAAAAATCAATGAATTCCAGTACAAGATTGCCGCTAAAGTCTGTAATTGGAGAGACATCCTCAAATACTTCCTTCAGCCCCTCACTTAAAAACCACTGGTAGCTGTTTTTCTGCACTTCAATCAAATTGGGCATTTCCAAAACCTCATTGATTCTGGAATAGCTCAATCTGGTTGTGTCGCCCAAACGGAGTGCATGAATTCTGTTTTTTTCCATCTTGTCACCTCTCGAAATAATGATTGCATCGACATAAACACCGCTTCCATATAAGCAAGCGAAAAAGGGTTATCCCCCTGTCTGGACACAAAAAATTTAGAACTGCTTAAACAAAGCTAGACCTTTGCCTGCTCCGCCTTTGATCAGCGGCCATGACAAAAGCCTCTTTCTTTAAGAAATTCTAATCCTTACCATTGAGTATTAGGCCAAAAAAAGCCTCGCCCTCGTATATATTGAACAAAAAACAACCCCCCATAAATCATAAAACAGTTCAGTTTACCCAGTAAAATAGGCAAATTCAACCAAAAATCAATCGGATACCAAAAATCTGTTGAACTTTAATTTCCATTGTGTTATACTGCTTTTAAGTTGGGACATTGTCCATGTTCGCCAATGTGTGAAATATTTTACCATTTTTGCGGCTTGCTGTCAAGCCCCTTTTTTATTGACTTTTTCAAGGATTTTCTGCTTTTTATCAATGTCATAAACCCTGAGCGTTTTTCCATTCTATTTTATCACTGATTTTTCTGTCGAATCAACTCAAAATTTAAATTATCACAAATTATAGAACAAATTAAGAAAAATATTTGTTAATATTTTTTATTTCATAACTCATAAAAAATTTCATTTTTGTGAGATAATATTGTACTTTTTTATATACATAAGTATTTTTCCTCATATCTTCCTTACTTTTGTTGCAAAAAGTTATAAAAAGCTATATAGTTTTCAATGAGGTGAATGATTGTGACCAAAGAAAATTATCAGCATATATTAGAAAAGACCCTAAAACAATTAGAGCAAACAAAGATACGACCAAGCTTATTATTGCATAGCTGTTGCGCTCCTTGTTCCTCTTATGTTTTGGAATATCTATCTAATTATTTCGATATTACTATTTTTTATTACAACCCCAATATCGCTCCTTTTGAAGAATTCACTTTCCGTGCAGAGGAGCAGCAGAAATTAATAAAGGAGATGTCCTTAGCTTCTCCCGTCTCCTTTTTATTAGGGACGTATGACTCTGCATCCTTCTTTGCCTTAGCGAGAGGCCACGAGAAAGAACCCGAAGGTGGGCCTCGCTGCAAAGCATGCTACCAACTTCGTCTGCGCAAAACTGCAGAGAAAGCTAAAAAGGAAGGCTTTGATTACTTTACCACTACTCTTAGCATCAGCCCCCATAAGGACGCCCAAGCACTGAATCAAATCGGCAAAGAATTATCAGAAGAATATGATATCCCTTATTTATTTTCAGACTTCAAAAAACGAGATGGCTATCGTCGTTCCTGTCAATTATCTGAAATTTATGGTCTTTACCGACAGGATTATTGTGGTTGTCCCTATTCAAAACTAGAGGCAGAATTGCGCTGTCATAGTAATTCTACCCAGAATTTCCATAATTGAAACATAGAAAGGATCTGTAAATATGAGTCAACGCCAAAAGGGCATCCTATGCATCATCATGTCCTCTTTTTCTTTCGCCTTGATGAATCTCTTCGTTCATATGGCAGGGGAACTGCCCTCAATCCAAAAGAGCTTTTTCCGGAATTTTATCGCAATGCTGTTTGCCCTTGCAATCTTACTTAAGGAAAAGCCCGTTGTCTCTTTAGACAAAGCGTCCAAGAGATATTTAATCTACCGTTCAGTATTTGGGACCATTGGTATCTTATGCAATTTTTATGCTGTTGACCATATGTTACTCTCAGACGCATCCTTACTGAATAAAATGTCACCGTTTTTTTCCGTTTTATTTGCAATACTATTTTTGAAGGAAAAAATCAACTTATTTCAACTTTTTTCAATTATCTTTGCTTTTATCGGAGCGCTTTTTGTGATTAAACCAACTGGCATAAATCTAAACACCCATCCTGCTATGGTTGGGCTACTAGGGGGGATTTGTGCAGGAG
>JAEZPX010000145.1 GCA_023413275.1 Bacillota bacterium
CCTTCCAAAATCTTCTTATCTCTTTCGAACAACTTAATGGTATGAAAGCGTTTTTGCTTTTCTTCTATTCCTTGAGGTAAACGGGCAGAAATGGTAGATAAAGCCTCTTCTACTTGCACTGAATAGCTATGGAATTTAGGAGAACCTCCTTGGGTTGCTGCCTGCACTGCCGCCTGAGCCGCTTCTTTAATCCCCGTTCCTTTTAAAGCGGAAATTTCCATAACTGTACAGCCCAGCTTCTCCGCTAACTGTTTAATATGTAGGGTATCACCATTTTTCTTAACTACGTCCATCATATTGATGGCAATTACCATGGGGAAACCCAATTCTAACAATTGCGTTGTTAGATATAAATTTCGTTCAAGGTTGGTACCGTCTACAATGTTTAAAATTGCATCAGGCTTTTCTTGCATTAAATAATTTCTTGCCACAACCTCTTCTAAAGTATATGGAGATAAGGAATATATACCAGGCAAATCTGTGATGGTTACATCCTTGTGCCCCTTCAGCTTACCTTCCTTCTTCTCCACGGTAACCCCTGGCCAGTTTCCTACAAACTGATTGGAACCAGTCAAAGCATTGAATAATGTTGTCTTACCACTGTTTGGATTTCCGGCAAGCGCAATTTTTATTGACATAATTATCCTCCTTGTCGTTAGTTTTAACTAACCATACAGCAAAAAATTAGTTTTTACTAACTATTTTATAAATATTTTACTCAATCACTACCATCTGGGCATCTTCTTTTCTTAAAGAAAGCTCATATCCTCTAACAGTTACCTCAACAGGATCACCCAATGGAGCAACCTTCCTTATAAAAATCTCAACACCCTTTGTAATACCCATATCCATAATTCTGCGCTTCACAGGACCTTCTCCTGTTACCTTAACAACAGAAATTCGTTCGCCTATTTTTGCATCCTTTAATGTTCTCATCATATCCCACCTTATACCATAATTCTATTTGCCATTGACTTACTGATCGCAACTCTGGATTCTTTCACATTTACAATAACATTTCCGTTGAATTCGGAAATAACAGTGACTTCACTTCCTGCTACAAACCCAAGGGAAGCCAAAAAACGCTGGGTCTCATCTTTTCCGCCAATACGTTTAATCACTTGTGGAGTTCCTGTACTTGCTAATGTTAGTGGCATATTCACTCCCCCTTTCGACATAGTAGCCACAACTAACTTAGTTAAAGTTTATCACGCCTAACTCATTACGTCAAGATTTTTATCCTTTTTTATGGATAATATCGTTAATCCTTTTTTCACTGTTGTATAAATTTCAACCGCAACACTCTATGGAAATTGGTAGTAAATAAATAAAAAGCCTTGTATACACCATTATACAAGGCTTTACTTGCAGTTTTTAACAGTTCTCATTATTTTGTAGGCTATAATTATCATAAAATACACAATAATTTGAGTCTCTCTTATTTACTATTTTGTTAAGGCATTAATAATAAAGTTCATTAAGCCTTAGCTGCAAAAACAACAACATAGGCCACAATTGAAGCAATACCAAAATTATCTCTGCGGTATATAGTATATTAGTCTGGAACTAAAACTCAAAATAAAAAAAGTGTCTAAAAAGACACTTTTTAGAAGCGCGAGACGAGATTCGAACTCGCGACCCTCGCCTTGGCAAGGCGATGCTCTACCACTGAGCCACTCGCGCAAAATATGGTGCCCAGAGCCGGAATCGAACCAGCGACACGAGGATTTTCAGTCCTCTGCTCTACCGACTGAGCTATCTGGGCACATATTGAAATTTTAAGCGGTTATGCCCGAGACCGGGGTCGAACCGGTACGGGTGTTACCCCGCAGGATTTTAAGTCCTGTGCGTCTGCCAATTCCGCCACTCGGGCAAGTTTCTTGCTCGTTTAAACCGCTCATTTAATATATCAAAGACAAGCTAATTTGTCAATACCTTTTTTCAGGATTTTTTTCTATCATACTAATTTGGGTTTGGCTTTCTTTTCTATGCTTTTACCTTATAAAAACAACGCTTTGATCCTAACTTGTCTGGGCTATGCCTCTATTCGCTCTTTCCTTTTGTGTCTTCTAAGACACCATCATTATAGTATGTACCCTCCGAAGACTTTCCATCCCTGTAAACTACCTGTCCCTTGCTGTTTTTCCCTTCCAAGTAAGAGATATATACATAGTAATCTTCCCCATTTTGTTTCCCCCAAATTTCCGTAAAATAACCATCCTCATCCACTGGCATGGTGATCTCTCTAATGGATGGATGATTATTATCTCCGTACTCAATCCTGCAAAAAATCTCCTTCACTTCTTTATTAGAAGTAAGCCCTATGATTCTGCCCTCTCCAGCAATATACGTGTTTACCACTTTATCACAAGGAATCAACCCACTTACTCCTCCACTTTTCAGCTTCCATAGGACACCAAATGCCGGCTCCACCGGAACTGCCGAAAGATTACCATCCCATTTCCCAACAATCAATTTGCTCCCACTGGAGAGCTCATATTGAGCAAGTATCTTTTCAGAAGGCCCATAGTGAAGCCCTTTTTCACAAGCATAGAAAACACGCTCTGCAGATAGATAATATCCTCCCAGCCGTAAAAAAGATATATAGAGCAGAGGAATTATGATAATAAAAATAAGGATTTCCCTCTTACGATTCATTTGCCATCATCCGCCCCTCTGTTAAATCAATGAAAATTTCCTTATTATTATAGATTAAGGGAATGATAATTTTTGTCGCATCTAAAGGCACATCTTCCCTAAATTCCTGTCCACGACCGTAATAGCTTCCACTCTTCCACCCGTTTCCTCCCCTTGGCAATTGTGTTTCCCCAACAAATATCTCTGGGTTGATTGATACACTCCATTTTATGCTATTAGAAAACGGATTCGTCCAAGTAGCATAGCGAATTTCCATTGTATTATCCTCATAATATAATATTTTATCAATGATGTATGTGGTATCATATACTTTTTCCTTGTAATCCACATCAATGGTATATACCAACGGACTGTCCACTTTATCCGTATAAGTTTCAAAAACAGAAATGCAAGCGGAGGTTATAAGAGAAAACATAGGAAATAAATTTATAAGTATTAATATAATGAGTAGATTCCGTAGGCTTAACCAAATCCAGCCAATCAGAGGGGAGTGAACTTTATTCAATTCTTCCCCAAGAGTGTCCGCATCTCCCATACAAATAATAACCGCTTTCTTCCCTTGCTCTTCATCCATTCCATCTGATATAAAATCTTCATACCGATCTTCCATATGGTTACTTAACTCAACGTATATGGGGTTATGGTCATATCTGAATTTTACGTGGCATAAAACTTCCTTCAAATATTTCTCCCAATCAGGTACACGCATACCCCGCACCCCCTAATACCTTTTGGACAGAACCTGTAAATGAACTCCATTGTTCTTTTTCCTTTGCAAGTTGCTCTTTCCCTTTTGTTGTTATTTGATAGTACTTACGTTCCTTGCCGTTTTCCGCTTTTGCTTTATAAGATTTTAGAAATCCTTGGGTTTCCATGCGATGCAAAACAGGGTATAACGTTCCCTCCTTAAACAGAAAAACAGAATTGCTTCTTTGCTCTATCTCTTTAATTAATTCATAGCCATAATAATCCCTTTCCTGCAATAAGGAAAGCAGCATTAAAACCGTACTCCCTCCGATAAAACCTTTGTCCACTTTCATACACCCCTTTCATACATAGATAAACTAGGTATATTTTACCTAGATACTCTATGTATGTCAAGTAAAAAACTCTAGCATTGTACTAGAGACGTGGTATTCATTGCTTCTTATAGAATTTTCTTATATACAGTTTTTATTAAACATAAAGTTTCAACAATATACAATAGCACTTAGATAAATGATCTGTGCATCCAATTTGCTTTTAAAAGGCTCCAAATGCCCCTATTAAACAGGGCTAATGTTTTTGCCATGGAAGTTGCAAGTGAATGGTACACGGGCATTAAAAGGCATATTATGCTAAAATAGATCTATTTGTTACAATGACATTGGCAAGTTATTTTAGTTTGTCCGATTCATGTTAATCATAAGACATAGCGTATAACCATCTTGAAACCAATAAAGAATATTCTGATCTTCTATTTTCGAAAAATAAATGGTATTTCCTTTGCACTTTGAATCGGAATCTATGTAGTCTGAATATAAATCCGTTGCAAGCCTTTGTATTAGGTAAATTTCAAATGTTCAGTTTTCCGTCTAGCAATTGGATTTGATTCAATAGTAGTATTTTCATCAAACACACTAGGCTTAGAAAATGTATATCTTGCATTATACGAAAGTCTTTGGATTATACTTACCTTCTTTGGTTCCAGGAAGTACAAATATAAATTTATCAGAAGAAGTATTACTATCTTTAGAATCTGGGATAAGCCTTGAGAATTCCATGGTTACTATCGTTAGAGCTGTTCATTTACATCCGTTTTAGTACCCATTTCTATGGGAAAGCTTACTACATACCCTTTAGGTGATTTTTCTGGTATCCAAATATATTTCCAATCCTCTGGAATAGTAATTATCTTTCAAAATATTTTCTGTATGATATCCCTCTGTAGCTTCTTCAAATTGATGTACTTCCAACGTATTTGGATTTTCCTCAAAAGGTTTTAGAAAAAGAAATAGTGCTAATATAAAAATCCATAAAATTTCTTTCCTAATTAATAAGTCAGTATAACTTATTTTCAGAAGATTTTCACTAAATGATTTGATTCTTATATTTTTAAGCATAACTTCGCCCTTGCCCCCAAGAAAATATGTAGTTATAAAAATATTTATAACTACAGCCTATCTTTTATCTCTTTTTTGAAACTTGAAATACAGTAGTAATCCCACTTTTTTATTGATATAAAAATAATTCCACATTTTCTTAGGCAAAATAATCTACCTATTAAAGCTCCTGAATAAGGTGGGAGTAACTAAATGAAAAAGTTACTTGGAAAGTATGGATAATATCATTCATAAGTATGTTGAAATGCAAACTATTATAAATATATGCCTAGCTCTCAAGATATTACATATATCCTAGTTCTTCGCAAAAACAGTGACCGACAAGGATAAACAGAATACCAGCTTCAACCAACCTTCCCCTTTCTTCAAATGCCTTAAAGATACACAGTGATTACTATATTCACCAAAAATTACTAATTTTTAGCACAAAAAAAACAAACCCTTAGGTTTGTTTTAAATATGGGCGGAGAAGGATTCGAACCTTCGAAGCTATCGCAACAGATTTACAGTCTGCCCCCTTTGGCCGCTCGGGAATCCACCCA
>JAEZPX010000231.1 GCA_023413275.1 Bacillota bacterium
CCATGAGTATAGCATGTAATCTCTCTACGAATTTGGGAAGATTGGTTATTTGTCTTCGGTAACGGGAGAAGATACATGATTACAATACAGGTTTGCACGAGGGTAAAATATTTTATATCAGTATACTCCTTTTTTTGCAGGAACAATGGCGAACATAGTTTCTTTTTTTATGCTGTTTGGGTTGCTCTTTCATTGTTTGTCCAGTATAATAATTCCATGGAGAAAGAGAGGGGAAGGGTATGATCTCTTATATTAAGGGAACCTTAGCGCAGCGAGGTGAAAGCTATATCGTTTTGGAAACTGGGGGAATTGGGTATCAGATTTTTGTTTCAGCCGGATTCCTTTCCAAGATGCCTGAAGCGGGCAAGGAAATGAAAATTTTCACATATATGAGTGTGAAAGAGGACGGAATCTCTCTCTTTGGTTTTTCATCGAAAGAAGAGCAGGAAATGTTTCTAAAATTATTAACTGTGGGTGGTGTTGGACCCAAGGGTGCTTTAGGATTTTTATCACAGTTGACACCACAGGAAATTGTTATGGCTATTTTATCTGCGGATGCGAAGACCCTGTCAAAAGCCCCGGGAGTTGGTAAAAAAACAGCACAGCGGGTCATTTTGGAGTTAAAGGATAAATGCACAACGGAGGATGCTATGGCAATCCCCATGGAAATGGTGGATGGAGGCGCAGTGGGCGGTGCAAAATTTGAAGCAATCGAGGCCATGACAGCGTTAGGATACAGTCGCAGTGAAGCTGCTAAGGCGGTGGGAATGGTAGCTGCTGAAGGGATGACCACGGAGAATATTTTAAAAGCAGCATTGAAAAAGATGATTACATTCTAGATAAAAGCAGGTGTTACTATTGGAAAATCGGCGAATACTAACAGCGGCGTTTGGCGAGGAGGACAAAGAATTTGAACCCAAACTCAGACCCCAGCAGTTAGACAGCTATATCGGCCAGGAAAGTGTAAAAGAAAATTTAAAGGTGTTTATTCAAGCGGCTCAGCAAAGAGGGGAAGCGCTCGATCATGTTTTGTTATACGGCCCTCCGGGATTGGGAAAGACTACTTTATCCAATATTATTGCCAATGAGATGGGGGTTCATATCAAAACCACATCGGGGCCTGCCATTGAACGAGCGGGGGATATGGCTGCTGTTTTAAACAGCTTGAGCGAAGGGGATATTCTTTTTATTGACGAAATCCACCGCTTAAATCGTATGATTGAGGAAATATTGTATCCTGCTATGGAGGATTATGTCATAGATATCATGATTGGCAAGGGCCCGGGGGCAAGGTCTGTCAGGTTGGATTTGCCTAAATTTACACTGATTGGGGCTACTACCAGAATCGGTCTTCTTACGGCGCCTTTGAGGGATCGGTTTGGTGTGGTACAGCGGTTAGAGCCTTATGACATCCATAGTCTAGAAACAATAATTTGCCGTTCGGCAGATGTTTTACAGGTTGAAATAGATGGAGATGGTGCAGAAGAAATTGCCCGTCGTTCAAGGGGAACACCCCGTATTGCAAATCGTCTTTTAAAAAGAGTAAGAGATTTTGCTCAGGTGCGTTATGAAGGTATAATTAATGGGGAAGTTGCCCGTTTTGCTTTGGATTTATTAGAGGTTGATAAAATGGGGCTGGATTTGATTGACCGTAAAATGCTATTGATGATGATTGAGAAATTTGATGGCAAGCCTGTAGGGCTAGATACCCTAGCGGCTTCTATTGGAGAAGAATCGGAAACCATTGAGGATGTATATGAGCCTTATTTATTACAATTGGGATACATTCAACGCACTCCCAGAGGAAGAATTGTAACGGGAGCAGGGTATGCCCATTTCGGGTTGAAGGCAAAAGAGGATGAAAGAGATGGAAATTAAGTAGTTTTCACTATGAGAAAGAGTCATATGAAGAAGGAGATATTTATGAAATTAGGGATCGAGGAATTAATTGAAAATGTAAAAGATGAACTGCTTTGCTACGAGGAAATGGAGCAGGCTACCCAACAATGGGAAAAGGAGTTTCGTCTTTGGATTGATAAAAACAAAGGGAAAAACAAAGATATTTTGATAGAACAAAATCAGTTTTTCTTTAAAATAAAGGATGAAGAAGAAATTTTTGAAATTGCAAACGCTTATATGGATGCCATTGATGAAGGCAGCATAAAGCAATATTGGGAGAAATTTTAATCAAATTTATTTTGATGCTGTGTCCCTACTGGAAACGTCTGTTAATAATAATCTAAAGTAAGAAAAGAACTTTTTGTAATGGGTTGTGATTTGATTTGTGGAGCGTTGAGAATGCATAAACTCATTTTGCATTATAATATTGGATTACAGACAACAAAAGGAGCTGGGGGAATTGATGAACATGAGCGTTGTGATGTTGTTAAGCATTTTTGTAATATTTTTTTTATTTGGCGGTATGATTTTGGCTGGGGTTGCTATTTGGGCTTTGGCAACAAAAAAAGAGACCTTGCCTCAATGGGCAAAAGTTGTGCTTTGGCTGTTTGTTGCTTTGGCGGCAATTTTACTTATCGCTGTAATTTTTGGTGTCGTAGTATTCTTTGGAAATGTAATGCATTAAGGTATTGGGGTACCCATTATAGATTTAGAGCAATATCAGGATTGTTAGCAATATAGATTGAAAAGGCCTATTCTAAGGTATTTTTTTCTTCGATTGGGGAAAACTGAGAATGAAATATATCTTAGGAGGGATTTTACATGGAATTAAAGGGCAGTAAGACGGAAAAGAATCTACTATCCGCTTTTATGGGAGAAGCGATGGCGGCGGTTCGATACAAATTGTATGCTGAAAAGGCTCATGAGGAAGGTTATGAGCAGATAAAAGGTATTTTTGATGAAACCTCTGATAATGAAATTCAGCATGCAAAGAGAATTTTGGATTTTTCCATGGGTATCGGTACTACTGAAGCGAATCTAAAGGCAGGTGCCTATGGTGAGCATGAAGAGTGGTCAGATATTTATAAAGAAATGGAAGCAACCGCTAGAGAAGAAAACTTCGTTGAAATTGCGAATTTCTTTAAAAATGTGGCTTCTGTAGAAAAGGAGCACGAAGAGCGTTATCAGGCTTTGCTAAAATTATTGGAAGAACAAAAGGTTTTTCAAGGGGATGAAAGTACTGTTTGGGTGTGCAAAAACTGTGGTTATGTGCATGTAGGAAAGCAACCTCCTCAGAAATGCCCCGTATGTCAGTATCCACAGGCATATTATGAAAGAAAAGCAGACAATTATTAATTAAAATGGGGAGACTTCCTTCATCCTTGTTTATACAAAGTTTTTTGCGAGAGCACGGTTCAGCAGATAACAATTAGATGGAAAGCATGTAAAATCTATGAAGTTTCGACTTTGTATGGGGTATAAGGGGAAGTCTCCCCTTTGATACATAAAAAGGTTTGTCTTTAGAACGTATTTTGTAACAGATTGAGGTTAATCAAATGATTTATAAGAACATGAAAGAAGCTGTTTTTTTAAGGCGAACCAATCGTTTTTTCGCTTTTGTCAGCATAGATGGAGTAGAAACGCCGGTTCATGTAAAAAATACAGGCCGATGCAAGGAGTTGCTGCAAGAAGGTGCCAGAGTATTTTTGGAGCCTGCAGAGAATCCTTTGAGAAAAACAAAATACTCTCTGATTTCTGTTTATAAGGGAGATACTCTGGTGAATATGGACTCTCAAGCACCAAATCAGGTTGTGGCAGAGGCCATATCGGAAGGCAGAATTCCCGAAATTGGTCAGGTCTCTGTTTTGCGAAGAGAAGTTGTTTACGGCAATTCACGTTTTGATTTATATTTTGAGGCGGGTGAACGCCGTGGATACATTGAGGTAAAGGGTGCAACCTTGGAGGAAAATGGAATTTGCAAATTTCCCGATGCACCCACCAGTCGAGGCAGAAAACATATTTTAGAATTAATTCAAGCGGTTCAGAATGGATTTGAAGCATACATTTTGTTTGTTATCCAAATGAAGGGGACAAAAGCTTTTATTCCCCATTGGGAGAGAGATGCTGCATTTTCCCAAGCCTTGGTTGAAGCAGAGCAAGCAGGTGTAAAGATTTTAGCCTATGATTGTAAAGTAAGCAAAGAGACATTGGTTCTTTCTCAAAAAGTTTTCTCTTCTTTAGAACAGTGGAGATAGGGTATATCTAATCTCTTTAGGACATAGACTGATAAAGAATATAGTCTTTGGGGAGGAACGTGCATGAAAAAAAAGATATTGGCGGCAGTGACAGCATTTTTCTGTTTTCTGGCGCCCTTTTCTGTTTGTGCGGAAGAAGGCGACAACAGCAGTTTGCAACTGCAGTCAAAAAGCGCTGTTTTGATGGATCAGGCGACGGGTACGGTAGTATATGAAAAAAATAGCCATGAGGCGATGCCCCTTGCCAGTGTAACAAAAGTTATGACATTACTGC
>JAEZPX010000116.1 GCA_023413275.1 Bacillota bacterium
TCATTTACATTGTTTCATAATTTTCGTCATTTTCTAACGTATTTTTCTGTATTGCAGCCCTTGCTAATTGGTCACATCGCTCATTTTCGGGATTATCAGCATGTCCCTTTACCCAAATAAAGGAAACTTGATGAATTTCAAGCAAAGCCAACAGTCGCTCCCATAAATCTACATTTGAGGCCTTTTCCTTGTTATTGCGCATCCACCCTTGACTGCGCCACTTTTTTGCCCAGCCTTTTTCGATGGCATCCACTACATATTTTGAGTCACTATACAGCTTAACGGCGCAAGGCTCCTTTAAAGCCTCCAGTCCTTTAATTGCAGCCAAAACTTCCATACGATTATTGGTTGTTTTGACATAACCTCCTGATAGCTCCTTTCGGGCAGTGCCATAAAGCATTACTACGCCATAACCCCCTGCACCTGGATTTCCGGAGCATGCACCATCTGTATATATTACAATTGACTTCATTTCCTCTCCTCCTCCAGAAAGCAAGCCCCCATTAGAATATCCTCCTTCGTGGTAATCTTGATGTTTTGATAGCCGCCTTGAATGACCTTTATCTTGGCACCATAATACTCGGCCACAGAGGCATCATCCGTGCCAAAAAAACCTTCCTTCTCCGCCTTTTCGTAAGCCTTTTCTATCAAATCTTTAGAGAAAGTCTGGGGCGTTTGTATGTGCCATACCATACTGCGATCAGGTGTTTCCAAAACCATCCCATCTTTGTCACAAATCTTAATGGTATCCTTTGCTGGTACGCCAAGTACACATCCATCAAAATTTTGTGCTGCATCTATGGAACGGTTTATCATATCTTCAGTTATAAAAGGGCGCACACCATCATGTATTAAAACGATTTCTGTGGATAGGGAAAGTGCCTTTAGACCACACTTCACAGAATCATGTCGTTCCTTCCCTCCACAAACCACGGCGCTAATTTTCTTCCAGCCATAATTCCTTATCATAGCCTGTACACAAGCTATATCATCTTCACCTGTTACCAAAACAATTTCCTTTATCTTGGAAAACTGCTCAAAACGCTCTACGGTATGGGCTAAAATTTCTTTTCCTTCCAGCGTTAAGAACTGCTTTCGGGTTTCTCCACCCATGCGCTTGCCCTGTCCCGCAGCAACAATGATTGCAGCAGAAAATCGTTCACCCTCCACACTTCTTCTCTCCTTCTATCAATAAAAGCCCCATGCAACCCTTTTTGAAAGGGATCGTTTGCTTTGGGGCTTTCATTCTCTTGATTTTTATGAAGCAGCAGCAACCATTTTTGTAAAAATCATTCGTCCTGCTGCTGTTTGCAACACGCTGGTTACTACAACATTTTTCGTTTCACCGATAAACTTATTGCCACCATCTACAACAATCATGGTGCCATCATTTAAATAAGCAATACCTTGTCCCATTTCTTTCCCAGCTTTGATAATCGTAACTTGCATTTCTTCTCCCGGAAGTACTACCGGTTTTATAGCATTGGCCAATTCATTGATATTTAAAACACGAACGCCCTGAAACTCAGCAACTTTATTCAAGTTGTAGTCGTTGGTAACAACAAAGGCATCCATACTTTCTGCCATCTTCAGCAACATGGAATCAACCTCCATTGACTGCTTTGTGGAAAACTCTTTGATTTCAACGGGAACTGCCAATTGCTTTTGAATTTCATTTAAAATATCCAAACCTCTACGACCACGGTTTCTCTTTAAACCATCAGCTGAGTCCGCAATATGCCGTAATTCTTCCAGAACGAAATTGGGAATAATTATTTTGCCCTCAATAAACCCAGTTTGCAGCAAATCCAGAATTCTACCGTCAATAATTACACTTGTATCTAATATCTTAGGTTGTCCATAAACGGAAATTTTCTCTTGTGGTGCCAAAGCAGGAATAATCATTTTTTGTAAGCTTTTTACATTAAATTCGTCCTTTTTTCTTCTTGCCACACGAATTCCCAAAAACCCAAACAATAAGTTTAACAAAACTACAATGAAAGTGCCGATTGCGCCAAAACCGCTAAAGGCAATGCCGATGAGGTTTGCGATGATCAAACCAACAACACAACCAAGGATTGTCAATGCCAATTCCTTTACATTCATTTTGGTTAATCTTTCTTCTGTTTGAGAAAGCCTTTTTAACATCATTTCCGTTAAGGGCGATGATAAGATAAGATAAAATATAAGTCCGGTGAATACTGCTAACCCCATTGGCACATAAAAAGGCATGGATATATGCCATTGGAAAAAGTTAGATATAAATAGAATATGCAAGAGCGCATAGCTCGCCGCCATAACGATTAAACTCATAATAATCTCAACAAGTCTTTTCATTCTTCCACCTCCTTCCCCCATTTTTGGCAAAAGGGTAAAATACCCATACTTTACCATAAAGAAATAGTATCAATTTTCCAACCATTTTGCAAGCAATTCTTCAGCTTTTTCGCTATTAATTTCGTAAACAGATATAATTTCACTGAGTACAATCTGTCTAGCCATCCCTAAAATTCTGCATTCAGCCGAAGAAAGCTTCTTTTTCTTTTCCTGTTCATAGAGGACTTTAATGACCTCCGCGGCCTGATCCAGTTTGCCTGTTTTTAGGCGACAAAAGTTCTCCTTTTGTCTTAAATTCCAGTTGTCTGATAATGTTGGCCTGCTTTTTCCTACCCGTACCAACGTTTCCTCTACCATATCCCTTTCCTCCGGCAGGCGAATTCCGGATTTTTCTGCACCATCTTTTGGAATACGAATCATTACGTTGCCAGTGGGTATACGGATAATATAGTATTCTCCGTTTTCCGTTCCTTCAATTTCTTCAATATATCCAGCCCCATGCAATGGATAAACAATTTTCTGTCCTGCTTGAAACATAATCAATTCACTCCTTTTTTCTAATTTTTTCCGAAAAAGGAGATTTTTATGCCTATTATAGGACTTTATTATCATAAATCATTTTTCGACGGAAGTCTTTAAGTTTTCCTGACAATTTATTTAAAATTTATTGTCGTATTTTAATAAATCCATTTTCTAAGTAATCTTTAATCAAGATATAAGGAATAAATAAGTATCCTGTAATCAAAACGTGATATTGAAGCCATTAGTGTTTTTGTCTGTTATAGAAAACACAGGCCATATTTAGGCCAAGTGAGTATGTTATTCTGGGGAATAATTTTCAATGAAAAAACTCACCTTAACTATGAAAAGTTTTCGTTCCATTTTCGCATTTGCACTAAGTCCACAAAACATAGTTATTCAAACTACGTTCTGCGATTTGTATTGCATTTCTATCACTTTTTTGCTATCATATTGTTTATTGAAGTACAGCATCGAAGGAGGACGTTATGGCAGACTATCAAATTTTCAGTGACGGCGCTTGTGATATCGGGAAAGAACGGGGAGAAGAATTCGATATATCTTTGATTCCTTTTTATGTTTCCTTAGATCACCAGAAATATTTTAAGGAGATTGAAGAAATATCCTTAGATGAATACTATAGATTTATCATCGATGAGAACGGATACCCAAAAACCTCTTTGCCCTCTGTTCAAGATTTTATTGATGCTTTTCGTCCGGCTTTGCAACAAGGCAAAGATATTATTTGTACAACGGTTACACCTTCCCTCAGTAGCTCAATACAATCAGCAACTACAGCAAAATTAATGCTGGAGGAAGAATTCCCTGATGCCAAGATTTACGTTGTGAATTGCTGGCATATTACAGGATCTCAAACACTGATACTTATGGAAATGGCTAGAATGAAAAAAGCCGGTAAAACAATTGATGAAGTTTTGGAATACGTTGAAAAAGCTAAAGTAGATGCCCGTATTCACTTTATGGTGGGTGATTTAAGCCATCTTGAGGTTGGGGGCAGAATCGGCAAAATTGCCGCTCTGTCGGGCAGTATTCTAAAAATCAAACCTCTGATTATTCTAAAAGGAGGAGAGATTAGTGTTGGCGGAGCTGTCAGAAGCAGAAAAAAAGGTCTGGCAAAGCTAGTTGATATTTCCATAGATCACTTTAAATCTACTGGTCAGAATCCAAAGGATTACATTGCCCATATTGGAACAACCAATGTTTGGGATGAAGTTCCCGAATTTGAAGAAGCGCTGAAAAAGGCTTTTCCTGAAATGGAATTCATCTCTCCCTTCCAAATTGGTGCCACTGTGGCTTCTCACACCGGTCCAGGAACGACGGGTTTCTGTTTTGCAAAAAAATATAAAGCTTACCACTTATAATTTGTTTACAGCGACAATCACAGCTTAGTGATTGTCGTTTTTTGTTTGTTCATTTATGAGGCCCACTGAGTGTTTTGTTTTTTATGAAAAGACCTGACTCTGCAAAGCATAATTTACGAAACGAACTATATTTCCCCCTAGCGCAATTCGATAAAATAAAAAGGCAGAATCCATAAGCTCTCATATTTCTATAAAGACTTATGTCGCATCTTGCGGTAATCAACCCAAAATAATCCCGTTGAACGATTGTTTTTTTCTCTTCATTTGATACAATAGGTGAAGTGCAAATGTGATTTTTAACAACATTTCATTATACTTTAGATGGAATTATTTATTACAGGGGGACTTTTGTATGGAAATTGGTGGACTTCAAAAACTATCTTTACTGGATTATCCTGATCGAACATGCTGCACTATCTTCACTTTAGGATGTAATTTCAGGTGCCCATTTTGCCACAATGCTTCCATCATACTCCCTCCTTTTTCCGAGGAAACCATTTCTGAAGAAGAAATAATTTCTTTTTTGAAAAAAAGGATAGGTCTTCTGGATGGTGTTTGCATTACCGGAGGAGAACCCCTTCTGCAAAAAAAATTAGAGCCCTTTCTTTATCAAATGAAATCCCTTGGCTTTTCAATCAAATTGGATACCAATGGCAGCTTTCCTGAAAGATTGCAGCAGCTTATCTCAAGTCAACTTGTGGACTATGTTGCTATGGATATTAAAAATGCCCCGAACAAGTACAGCCAGACCATAGGAATCAAAAACTTTGACCTAGCTCCAATCAAAGAAAGTGTGTCCACATTAATGGCAGAAGTGATACCTTATGAGTTTAGAACCACAGTGGTACGGGAATTGCATACAGCAGAAGATATGCTTGCATTGGCCCAGTGGATTCAAGGCTCCGAAAAATATTTTATTCAAAATTTTGTGCATTCGGATGATGTGTTGGTAAAGGATCTCAGTAGTTATTCTGAAAAAGAATTACAAAATATCCTTCAAAGCATTCTGCCTTTCCTGCCGGCAGCTGAACTGCGGGGAATTTGATTTTTCCATAGGTTGTGGTTCTATCTAAAATTAATACTACATATTGTATTTTATGATTGTATGTATGAGCCATCTGTGCTACAATGATAAAAATAAAAAAGAATCGAGGTTAAGAGAGATGTATAGAGTAATTAAAAGAGACGGTCAGTTTGCTGAGTTTGATTTAATCAAAATCAGTAAGGCAATCACCAAAGCTTTTGAATCACAGAATAAGCAATATCATCCACAAACCATTGATTTTTTATCTTTAAAAGTCACAGCCGATTTCGAATCTAAAATTCAAGACGGTTTTATCTCTGTAGAAGATATTCAAGATAGCGTTGAAAATATTTTGAGTAAAAGTGGATACGCTGATGTAGCTAAGGCTTTTATTTTATATAGAAAACAGCATGAAAAAATGCGAAATATGAAATCTACCATTTTAGATTTTAAAGAAACCGTAGATAGTTACTTAAATGTAACTGATTGGCGTGTAAAGGAAAATTCCACTGTTACATATTCCGTAGGTGGATTGATTTTGAGTAACTCCGGAGCCATTACTGCAAACTATTGGTTAAGCGAAATCTATGACACTGAAATTGCCCAAGCCCACCGTGATGCGGATATTCACCTTCATGATTTATCTATGCTTACAGGGTATTGTGCAGGTTGGAGCTTAAAACAGCTCATTCAGGAAGGCCTAGGGGGGATTCCCGGTAAGATTACCTCCTCCCCTGCCAGCCATTTAGCAACCCTTTGCAATCAAATGGTAAATTTTTTGGGTATCATGCAAAACGAGTGGGCAGGTGCCCAAGCATTCTCCTCCTTCGATACCTATTTGGCACCTTTTGTAAAAACAGACAATCTCTCCTACGATGCAGTAAAAAAATGTATTGAAAGCTTTATATATGGAGTAAATACACCATCTCGTTGGGGAACACAGGCTCCCTTCTCCAACATTACCCTAGATTGGGTTGTGCCCAATGATCTTGCAGAGCTGCCTGCAATTGTTGGTGGCAAAGAAATGGATTTCAAATATAAAGACTGTAAAAAAGAAATGGATATGGTTAATAAGGCCTTTATCGAAATCATGATAGAAGGGGATGCAAACGGTCGAGGATTTCAATATCCCATCCCAACATATTCCATCACCAGAGATTTTGACTGGAGTGACACAGAAAACAATCGTCTGTTATTTGAAATGGCCGCCAAATATGGCACTCCCTATTTCTCAAATTATATTAACAGCGAATTGGAACCCAGCGATGTAAGAAGCATGTGCTGTCGCTTGCGTTTGGATTTACGGGAGCTTCGTAAAAAATCAGGAGGTTTCTTCGGCAGCGGAGAAAGCACAGGGTCAATTGGTGTTGTAACCATTAACCTACCCCGCATTGCCTATCTAGCCAAGGATGAAAAGGATTTTTATGCCCGCCTTGATAAGAAAATGGATATTGCTGCAAGAAGCCTTAAAATTAAGCGAAACGTGGTAACGAAACTGCTGGAGGAAGGCTTGTATCCCTATACCAAGCGTTACTTAGGTGGATTTGGCAATCATTTCTCCACCATTGGCCTAATTGGAATGAATGAAGCAACCCTCAATGCCAGCTGGATAAAAAAAGATATTTCCCATCCCGAAGCTCATGCCTTTGCCAAAGAGGTTCTGAACTATATGAGAGAACGTCTTTCCGACTATCAGGAGAAATATGGCGACTTATACAACTTGGAAGCCACCCCTGCTGAAAGTACAACCTTCCGTTTGGCAAAGCATGATGTAAAGCGCTATCCGGATATTATTACTGCCGCTAAAGCTGGTGAGACACCTTACTATACAAATTCATCCCATTTGCCAGTGGGCTTTACCGATGATATCTTTGAAGCACTGGACTCTCAGGATGATTTGCAAACACTATATACCTCAGGCACTGTTTTCCACGCCTTCTTAGGTGAAAAGCTTCCCGGATGGAAGGCCGCCGCAACTTTGGTGCGAAAAATAGCAGAAAATTATACACTGCCCTATTATACACTTTCCCCCACCTATTCCATTTGTAAAAACCATGGATATATTAATGGAGAAAAGTATGTTTGCGACAAATGTGGAGGAACGACGGAGGTTTATAGCCGCATCACTGGTTATTATCGTCCCGTACAAAACTGGAATGAAGGAAAGACTCAAGAGTTTAAGGATAGAAAATTATATAACTTAGACAAAAAGCACGTTGTAAAACAAACTTTGAAACAAGAGAACCTGAAACTTGACAGCTTTCCCATAAAGAAAAAGCAAAGTCCTGCACCGGAAAATAGGATTATGCTTTTCACCACCAACACATGCGCAAATTGCAACATAGTAAAATCCTTTTTATCTGAGGCCAATATAGCTTATGATCTCATACAGGCAGAAGAAAATATCGAACTGGTAGAGCAGTACGGAATTAGAAGCGTTCCTGCAATGGTTGTGCAAAATGGATTAGAATTCACATTACACGTAAATGCATCTAATATAAGAAATTACATAGAAACACAAACAGCACTCGTTTGATTCTACAGCAATCTGATCAATAAATAGCATGTTGAAATAAAATGCCATCTCATAAATAGAATGCCATGACACCCACTGTCATGGCATTCTGTATTCCAACAAACCAATTTCCCACTTAGGGACCATTTTACAGATAAAGACTTTCTAGATATTTTCCCCATGCATCTGTATATAAAAGGTATTTATCGAAGAAAAAAAGAAATAACCTAATTATGAGTAAACCTCAATATAGATGCTATTACATCCTAATTTGCAGCATCAAAAGCCAGATTTGACCGTTCACACTCGTCTGTTCTCATTGTGATTTGATAGCAAAGGCCACTGCCTTTCATTTTCTCACTGGCATAACTTAGTCCATTGGTTCTTTCATCCAATAGCGGATGATCTATTTGCTGAGGGTCGCCATCTGGGCTTTCAATCTGACCAAAATGTCCTTTGTAACTAAAATAACGGACTCACCATGTTCAGAAAGTCCTCTACAAACCTGTAAAATTCGATTGTCATTTTTATTGCTCATAAAATCCATTGAAAGCTCTATATTAATAAAATTAGGTTCTATACGAAGATATCCTCCTGTAGAAAGCAAAACACCTTCCAGAAGATTACCCTCTTATCT
>JAEZPX010000117.1 GCA_023413275.1 Bacillota bacterium
GTTACCTTCCACAGCTAAGGCGATATTGCTATATCCTTCCACAGGCAGTTTCTGAAACGCTCCTGTTTCCTTGCTGAAAATCACATCCGTATAGGGTTCGCAGGTAACCTCTTTGGCAACACCCAAATAAGCACCGGTGGAACTGTTAAAAACTTTACCGTCAATCACCGGCGCCTTCACAGTTTCCGATAGAACTTCTCTTCCCTCTACAACGTAGGTATATGTTTTTGTGGCAGAAGTGTCCTGTTTTCCACCGCCCATAAACAGCTTAACTCCAACAACCCCTGCAATAATGATAAGCAGAATCAAAATGATATCCACAATATTGAATATCCCAAATAGCTTTCTGTTTTTCTTCATGTTCTTTCCTCCAAATAGAGCCGCTCAATTCTAGACGTCATTTTTCGGGCAGTAAAGTTCTCCCTCGCCCAATCTTTGGCATGAACTGCAAGCTTTTGATACTTCTCTTCGTCTTCAAAAACCTCCGTAATCCGTTCTGCCAATGCCTTCCAGTCCCCTACGGAAACAAGATAGCCATTTTCACCATGGCGGATTACTTCATTCACGCCGCCACTATCCGTACCCACAGCAGGTATTCCCACGCTCATAGATTCAATCACAGATAAGCAGAGCGCTTCTTGCTTCGATGTAATTACGTTCAAATCCAATGCAGCTTCTATTTTTTCCACATCCTTTACAAAACCCGTAAAGAAGACATGGTCTAAAATTCCCAACTCTCTTGCCTCATCCTCCAAGGAGGTCCTCAAACTGCCATCACCAATAATATAAAAATCAAAATCCTGTCGATGACTTAATATTTCCTGAATTGCTAGCAAAAAGGTCTTATGATCCTTCACTTCTTCCAGCCTTGCCACAATGCCAACAGCTTTTTTCAGAGGGTCTCCCCCATAGCTTGAAAGGATTTCCCATCTTTCTGCAGAAGAAATTGGTTCAATGGCATCAATGCCGTTATAAATAACCACAATCTGCTTGGGGTCTGTTCCACCGGCAATCATACTATGTTTTACCGCCTTACTGACAGCAATAATGGTGTCGCTGTACAACTTGTTCAGCGTTCTTCTTGCTATTTTCTTCCCTAGAGAGCCCGGTTCTCCTTCCATACAATGCTTTGTATTAATAATCTTAGGAACCTTGGCTTGCTTTGCTGCTATTCTCGCTGTCAAACTGGCATGGGTATGAACAATATCGGGTTTTTCTTCCTTAAATAAATCATAAAGGGGCTTTTGTGCCTTTCTGTCAAAGGATTTGTCCTCCATTTCTTTCATGGGAATCACTGCCACATCCAATGCAGTCACCGCAGCGTAAAGGGCACTATCGTCGGGCAAAACCACCCAAACGTCAAACCTATCCCGATTATGATGCTTCAAATAATTCAGCAGCCATCTTCCTGCACCACCGATATTGCGGTCAGTCAAAACGTGAAATACTTTTATTTTTCTTTCTGCCACTGCTTTTCACCCACTCTCACGCTTGCCATGCCAATACCCATAAAGCACCAGAATAGCAAAACAATACTATAGTCAAACCAAATATGGTCTGTCATTCCCTGCAACAGTAATCCCGCGAAGCCACCGAAAAAGGCCGCCAAAAGCATATGGAAGCGCTTAGGAACTCTAACCATACTGCCATAAAGCTTTTGGAAAAAGAACAGAAATAACGCAATCAAAATCACAAAGCCCAATATTCCAAGCTCAATAAACTCCTGTAAAAACAAATTATGCACATGGTAGGCATTGGCCGCTTCAAAGGAAAACAGTGGATAAACCTGATTAAAAGCATCCACACCGATACCTGTTGACCAATAGTGCTTTACGATTTCCCCACCTGCTCGATAAATTGATAAGCGATATTGGGAAGAAGAATCGCTCATAGTAATTGAGCTTGCCAATCTGGCCCAAAGAGACGCAGGCAATACAAAAGGCATGGCCACAAGTCCCGCCAATCCCAGAGGGATTAACCTTCGCTCTGCCAAAAGCACAAAGAGCCCTGCGGAAAGCATTAATCCAAGCATCGCCCCTCGAGAGTTGGTGGCAAGCAGACCTAAGCAAATCACACCAAAGCAACCTAAATAGAAAAATCTTCCCAACCAATTTCGTACCTTCCATAGCATTCCTGCCGCAAGGGAGCCGATTAAAATCAAATACTCACCTAAAACATTGGGGTTATTAAAGGTTCCATATGCACGGGTTTGGATATTAAAGCTTTCAGCGTCCACCCAAGCCGCGTCCATCTCAACCCCAACAACATATTGATAAACCGCATAAAGGGCAATCAAAACCCCTGTTGAGATCATTACAAAAATCACAAAATCCAGCTTCTCCTCAGTGTCTATACAGTCCTTTGCAACAAAAAACATCGACATAAACAGTAAGAAAATCGCCATGACTTGTAAAGCTCTGGGAAAATGATAGCTGGTAAAGCTTCCATAAATCAAACAAACACCAAACAGTCCTAAAAAAATACTAACTAAGCTTGTCCGCTGTACACGAATACGCCCTAAAAAAAGGTTCATTCCATACAATACTAAAGTGCCAAGACAAAGGAGCGCCAAAAGCATTGTGGGTAAAATGGGGATGGCAAACACAATGGCACATAAACATAAAATGATAAAATTCTGATTGAATACGCCAAGGAAAAAACTTTCTCCAAGGGCTACTGCAAAGGCATTTCTCTTTTCTTTCACAGCCTTACCTGAAAGAATCGTCAGCCTGTGCCATGTTCTTGGTATCACTCCATGCCATGTTCCTAAAGACGCATCCCAATTTCCACGGAAAAAGCCAAGAATTCCGCTTTGCCAAAATGCATTTCCTATTCCTATGCTTATTTTGCGGTAGCAAGCATAAACCATGCTTCCCGTCCAAAGATGAACCACAGCTTTAATGATTGTTTCTATCACACGGAAGCAAAAACTATCTTCAATTATCCAAGAAATACTTTGGAACATTCGAATATATCCTCTCTGTTCTTTTTTTCTTCCATTATGGTCGTTCTGAAAATCGGATTTTCCTCTGTTCTTATATTTCCCTAATAGCGAAAATACCATTTTACCCTCCTCAATACCCAAGGCAAAGGAAAGTAACATATAGGCTGTCCCACCAATTGCTACAGGAATACCCAGAACAAGAACCCGACCAATTAATCCCATACCCACTCTGGGTTCAAGAAAGCGAAAGCTGGCTAAGACAAAAACGAGCATAATGCCGGCGCTCAATGCCATTTTACCAAGGCTAAAGATTAACCCCTTATCTATAATTTCAGGGTAGCGTTTCACCGTTGGTACCAAAAGCATCACTGCCGCAACTGTTGATGAAGCCGCAGCTGACAGTGCCAAACCGCCAACACCCATGGGCTCTAAT
>JAEZPX010000119.1 GCA_023413275.1 Bacillota bacterium
GCTTGTACCCTTTTCTTCATCCTTGGTAATTTCTTTTACTGTTCCATTTTCAGCCGCCTGCACAGGGTCACCTGCCGCTGCTGAAATACTTACACTGGCATTGGTATGATACTGATTTAGCGTAGGATCATAAATTGCGCAGTCTACACTATAAGGCATTACAATTTCACCTTTTACAGGATAGCCAAAAACAGGGGCAGAAGGTGATGTGGCCTTCGGTGCCGGTGTTTGCTGATCAGCAGGTGTCTCGCTTGCCTTTTTCTGATTCTTGGTTTCCTCCACAGTAGGGGTTTGTGCCATTGTAACAGGTTGCAACGCATTTTCCGGACCTGCATTTGCCTGATATTGTGAGGTTGGCGGCACTGCCTCTTTATAATCCATCGCTTGCCAAACTACACCTGCACCAACCGCCAATAAGCACAGGCAACCACAAATCGTTGCGGTCCACATTGCTGTTCTTTTATTCTTATTCTTCATAATAATGCACCTCCAAGGCTATTCTTGCCAGCCTTTTTGGCTTTTATGCAATATTTTCAAATGAAATGCCCTGATAATAATGACATAATATTTCCCGATAATCCATGCCCTCCTGGGCTAAAAAAGACGCTCCATATTGGCTCATTCCTGCACCATGGCCATAACCATGGGTTACAAAAACAAAGCTGTCTCCCTTTCGCTCCACCTGAAAATTTGCACTACGCAGTCCCAATGCTTGACGAACCTGCAGACCCGTTAAGTTCATTCCGCCAACCCTGACATTTTGAATATACCCTGCGTCTGATCTTTCGATATTACTAAAGCTGAGTTCTGCCTCGTTTTGACTCAGCTTACCAAATGTGGACAATTTATTCCAAACATCTTTTGCTGAAAGGGTACAGGTGTATTCATTATCCGGTGCTTTCTTATCTTCTTCGCTATCTACACTTTTTAAATAAGGCAATGCACTGGTCCATACATTTTCTGAGGCCTCCGTTTTTCCTGCACTCTGGGCATGGAAAACAGCCAAAATCGGCTCTCCACCATACACCATGATTTCCCCCTGGGTTTCTTTTACTGCTGTTCTAATTTTATTTGCATTTTCAATATAATTTGCCCCCCATTTTTTCTTTTGTTCCGCAACAGAATTATAAGCTTGTCCTACATCATAAATCACTCGGTCGGTTCCAACCTCCTGCATCTTACGCACTTGATATGTACGAGCGGCCACAGCCTGAGCCTTTAATGCCTCCTCAGGAAAGGAGGCAGGCATTTCCGCAGAAACAACACCTACAATATATTCCTCAAGCTCTGGCGAAAAAACATCCTCAATGCGAACCAATTTTTTTGCTTCTTTCACCTCTTCTTTAGAGAAACCTCCCCAAAGCAAAGTGATCAGCAAGGGTAAAAGAATAACTGCTACTATAATATATCCCAATAGGATTCCCAAAAGCTTCTTTGCCATACGCTCACTTCCTCCCCTTTCAGCATATGAAAGAGAGAGAAAATCCATGCTTTTTCCGCTAAAAGAATGGAAAGCAAAAAAAGCTTTTTTTAGCCCTTACCTGAATTTTCAGTCATTGGTAAGACACAAAAAAGCCTGAATGCACGGGAGTCCCCATGCAATTCAGGCTTATCTTATTTTTTGCTCCTATAAAGGAATGGGATGATATTGGGGTTCCATTAAATCTGAAACCAATAAAGCCAAATGCCACCTATCGCAACGAGAATGCATCCTGCAATGCCAAGTCTTGCATCCCGTCGGTCTTTTTTTCCTATTTGCTTTAAAAATTGGGCAGAACCCAATTCTGTTACATAGTGTCCGCCAAAAAGCCCCACCTTAAGCTGCAGCTTTAACACCGCCTCATTTTTCAGCATATAATAGGTCCGTCGGGTCATTCTAAAATAATAGGTTACTCCATTTTGAATGCCTTCTAAAAAATAACCTTTCCCGATTCCTTTTTCTACACCACTTTCATTGGCAATATAAAATCGACAAGAAAGAAGGGTCAGTTCCTTTTTTTTGCAATACAGTCTCTCAATTGTGGTGAACACCATTCTGGTAAAAAACCAATTTATGGCAAGCATTGGGGTTATGGTAAGCAGCATTGTCCATACATTGCCACGGTCACTCTTCCAGCCCTGAATATTCAGCATATAACCATGAATCTGCGCCTGAGCAAAAGAATATAAAAACATGGCAAATAAGATGCAATATAACAAACCGAACAAAATATTGTGCCGTTTTCTAACCCTTGTATTCCATAGTTTTACATCCAAAAGCCCATGCCTACAGACCAGAAACATTACAATACAGATCAATACCATCAGACCATTTATTTCAGCACCACTGTTTTCATGATGAATGGTCATTGCAAAAATAGGCATCAGCCAAATACATATCACAAGCCATCTCCATCTGCCGGAAACAACGGAAAGAAAAAAACACCAATATATCGTCATCAAGGTGACAAATCCCAGCCATGCCATATTACCTTCTCCTTACCTGCAATCTCAGATTCCTCTGTAGCTGTCGGGACGGAATGTGCTCCGACGGCGACTGGTTTCAATCTGCGCCAAAATTTTTTCTTTGTCACCATTTAATGTGCCTGCCAATGCAGTATAGTTTGAGGCATGATTGGATCGGAAAACGGTACCCTCTGCATCTACATTACGAATAAACAACTCCGTTTCGTCCAAAACCTCCTGGGGATTCAAAAGGTCGATCTCTCCTCTTCCCACTTGATCATACATTTCTGTCCCAGGCTCCACCATTAAGGTCAAGAATCCAACATATTCTGGTTTGATCGCAGAAATTACTCTCGCACTACCCAAAGCATGTTCTTTCCAATATTTCTTACCACCTAAGCCTGAAATGATAGTCATAGAAAGAACCATGCCTGCTTCCTTGACTTTTTTCCCCGCTTCAATCATTTCTGCCGCAGTAACACCCTTTTTAACATCCTTCAAAACTTCATCTGCACCGCTTTCCAGACCCATATAAACCATATCCAAGCCTGCATCCTTCAATCGGCGTAAATCCTCAGGTGTTTTATTCAAAATATCCTTTGGTGCACCATAAACGGAAATACGCTCCACCTCAGGAAAATACTCATGGCATTTCCCAATAATATAAAGCAAGTCATCTGTCTTTACAATCAATGCGTCTCCATCCGCCAAGAAAATGCGGCGTACCTTCACCCTGTTGTAATAATTCCTTGCCATCTCCAAATCTTGAGCAACCTCTTCTAGGGGGCGGATGCGAAATTTTTTATCTTTATACATATTGCAAAACGTACAAGTATTTCTGGCACATCCAATGGTAAACTGAATAATCAGGCTACCTGCTTCACTGGGTGGTCTGTATACTGTTCCTTCATATCTCATAAATAATCAACTCCTAATTCCTTACTATTTCATCTATTATACAGGGATTGGTCGGAAATTATCAATACCCATTTCTTACAATTGACAGTTGGCACAAATTTAGCTATAATAAATCTTGTACTTTTGGTCTTTGTATTTTGTTTTACAACGGTTTGACCAAACGATCTCTAATTGGAATTCAGCTTTTTGGGCTGTTTTCAACGATGGGGTTATTGTTCTTACTACTTGTAATCCAATAAACTTAGATAAAACCGATATTTTATCGGCAACACCCATTTTTTATTTATTTTTATTGCGGCAGCAATCTACAAAGAAAAAAGAAGGATTATCTCTGATAATCAAAAAAAACAAGGGGGCAAATTGCCCCCTTGTTTTTTTATTCTAAACACATTTCAGAGATCAACTTCATGAAAAATGCCCTTGATTCTTGAAATAATCAAGGGCATTCTAAGACAGGAAATCCAATTTTTTTTAGGTTACCCGCTTTATTTTTTTAATTCTCGAAATCAACCCTCTACAGATTTCAACAATCCATCGCTGTTAAAGGTTAATTTCACTGATTTACCTACAGCCAAATCATTCCACTTGCCCGATGCAACACCACTAATGCTAATGGTTGGCTTTGTTACAGCGTTGAAAGTAAATCTATTTCCTGAATCTGTAATAATTCTTACTGTATTTTTACTATCATCAAATTCCTCGAATTTGCCTTCTGCATCTTGTACATAAACGTTAATTCTTTCAACTTGATCTTTCTCGGTTAAACGAACCTCTGCATAAACAGTAATGTCCTCGTCATCGATAGCGTCTTTTACTCGGTCCAGTGAGGAGGAATCCAAGCTGTAATTATGGATTTCTATGTTTGAACGTCCCAGCCATGCATAAACAGTGGACTTACCCTTAAATTTGAGACCATCTTTCGCCGACTCAGCAACTCCTTTTACGCTTACTTTTCCCTTTTCATAAGCATTTTCATTTACAGCAATCTTTGTAACTATACCATCACTATTAAAGGTTAAGGAAAGAATGGAACCTATATAACCTGAAGTTTCCAAATCCTCATATGTATAATCATCAGTGCCGGTACTAGGCTTTTTAGTGGTTATAAAGGTAATCTCTTTTCCATTACAATCAAGCACCAACTCTTTTTTATCCGCATCATAGGAAACCAGCTTTCCTTTGGCAGCGGTAGGTCTTGCCTCAATCGACTGAATCACATTATTTCCATCTGCCTTTATTTCAGCATAAACGGTAACATCACTAGCCTCTACCATCTTTCTGAAAAGAGTCAATGAGCTTGTTTTCCCGCCTAAAATAGACAGAGGATTTTTTACCAAAACTCCATTTACAGTTCCTGTTATTGCATCAACATCCTTGTCCGGGTTGATCTTCACGTTGTACTGATTCAGTAAGGTGTAGGATACCGTTGAATTCTTAAATTTTAATGTATTATCAGAGATAGAATCTACTTCTGCTTTTCTTTCCGCGCTGGATTCACTGCCTGTAGACCATGCTGATTTTTTGGTAGATACATATATTCTATTAATTTTTCCACCACTGTTAAATTCTATTTTGCAGAACACATTTTTACTTGCCTTGTCATTTTTATCAAAATAGCTCTCTGCATTGGAAACCTTAACAGTTACCCAATCCTTATCATCCTCATCCCAAGTATAGAAGGTTATATTGGATACCGAATTGGTGGAACCAAATTTATATGTAATTTTATCTCCACCGGAATTTACAACCAATTGAGATTCTGTTAAGTCCTTAACATCATAAATTTTTGCTGAGGAGTTGCTATCCGCAGTAAAGCTTTCCTCTGACAAAACAACTTTAGATGCTTTGTCCTCTTTATTTATTGTGATTTTTACATAAACAGTTCCGCTATTTGCCAATGACTTAAGGTCAGACTGGGAAACAGACTTGTCACCAATATAATACTTACAATCGGAAGCAAAGTAGGTCATGTTTGTGGAGCTTGAATCTGTGGGCTTATAGGAAATATAATTGGTTTCCATTTTATCCACAACGCCGGTACGTGTATATTCATCAGAAAAGGTTACATAGATTTCTGTTACATAGGATTTTTCAACCTGTGTAGAATTTCCACTACTGTCTTTATCCTTTTCCACCGTTGTTTTTGTATTAATTCCTGCATAAGCATGTTTATCACTGTTATCCTTTAATTTTGCTTCCAGCTCAGATTTTTTCACACTCTTGTTATCTAAATAGAATACACAACTGCCATCGAAAGATAAATTTTCAGATGCTCCTGTATTTTCGTTTTCAATTCTGATTTCTCCGCTTTTTAAAGCTGTAATGT
>JAEZPX010000203.1 GCA_023413275.1 Bacillota bacterium
TAAAAATTGCAATATAATATGCAAAATCATTAGAAACACAAGAATCAAATTACATTTCTATTTTACGTCTTGTAATTCACAAACTAAAATCTCAATTCCTCTCGTCTTTCATTATTTTCAAGCAGAAAAAAGAGACTGCAAAAGGCAGTCCCTTTTTTGTTTCTCATAGGTCTATTTTGAAATCATTGTACTGAAATCCTCACTGATTTCTTTATCTTTTGTTTAAATAATAACAGCAAGAAACATAGCTTTACTGTATAGCCATTACTATTTCTTTTATTTATTAGAAATATGAATTGCTCTTTTTTCTGCCGCCAACGCTGCCTCACGCACCGCCTCTGTCACCGTAGGATGGGCATGAATGGTCTGTATAACCTCTTCTAGCGTCGCCTCTAAGCCAATGGCCAAAGCTCCTTCACCTATCATATCCGTAGCTCTTGGCCCTAGGATATGAATTCCTAATATCTCGTTAAATTTCTTGCCATATAAGATTTTAATTGCGCCAATGCCACCATTTGCAATCAATGCCTTTCCATTGGCAAACAAAGGGAAATTCCCAACACCATAATCAATGCCCTTTTCCTTTGCACTTTCTTCTGTTAGTCCAACACCTGCAAATTCAGGCATCGTGTAAACACAGGAAGGATTGGTTTTACTTTCAAAACCCACCTTATGACCCAACGCATTTTCTGCTGCCAGTTCCCCTTGGGCAGAAGCGATATGGGCAAGCACAATCTGCCCCAAGCAATCACCAATAGCATATACATCCTTCACGCTGGTTTCCATAAATTCATTCACCTGAATTTTTCCCCTATCGTGACGTATACCCGCTTTATCCAATTGCAAAGCCTCAGTATTCGTCCTTCTGCCAACGGCAACCAAAACCTTTTCTGCTAAAAAGGCCTTTTTAGTGCCTTTTAGATCAACCTGAGCCTCTGCTTTATCACCTGATTTTCCAACGGAAAGAACCTTTGCATCCGTTAAAATTTCAATGCCTTTTTTCTCCATCAAACCACGGAGTGTAGCAGTCAATTCGCCATCCATCATTGGCAAAAGCTTGGGCAGTGCCTCAACAATTGTCACCTTTGTGCCAAAGGCATTGTAAGCAGTTGCCAATTCCATACCGATTACCCCACCGCCAATTACCAAAAGGCTTTCTGGTGGATTCTCTAGGGAAAGGGCCACCGTGGAATCAATACAAGCAGGGTTCCCCTCGACACCAGGAATTGGAGGAATAGCCGGCACTGATCCTGCAGCAATGATGATTTTATCTCCCGTTAAGGTTTCTGTTTTTCCATCTTTCTTTTTTACAGAAAGGGTTTTTGCACCTATAAAGGAAGCCTCCCCTTCAATGACCTTCACTTTGTTTGCCTTTAATAAGCCGGTAACGCCGCCAACCAATTGATTGACAACAGCCCCTTTTTTCGCTAAGACCTGCTTCCAATCATAGCCTTCTGGTTTTACTTTAATGCCATATTCGGCGGCATGATTCATTTCTTCCATAATCTCTGCGGCATGCAGTAACGCTTTTGTAGGAATGCATCCAACATTTAAGCAAGTTCCGCCCAATTTATTTTTCTCAATCAGCGTAACGTCAGCACCCAATTGTGCACCACGAATTGCAGCAACATAACCTCCAGGACCGCCACCAATTACGATTAAACTTATATTTTTCGCCATAATGATTAATCGGGTGACTCTATTCTTAGATACAGAGTCACACCGTTTCCTCCTTTGATTTTATACAAAAATTAATTCAGGATTTTCCAAAAGCTCTTTCATATCTCCCAATACTTCCCCTGCTTCTCTGCCATCAAAAACTCTATGGTCAAAGGTTAGCATCATATGCATCATGGTTCTGGGGCAGAATTCACCTTTATACTCAACAAATTTTTTCTTTGCTGTGCCAAAGCCTAAAATTCCCACCTGAGGAGGAGAAATAACAGGAGTGCCAAAGTCAATATGGAACATACCAACATTAGTAACCGTAAAGGTTGCTCCTGATTGTTCTCCCCCTACCAGTGTGTCATCTTTTGCTCTTAATGCAAGATCACGCAGTGCCTTACTCATTTCCAGCAAGGAATACTGGTCCGCATTCTTTAGTACAGGAACTACCAAGCCTTCGGCAAGGCCTACAGCCATACCCAAATTTACATAAGGATAGGAACTTATCGTCTCACCATCAAAGGTGGAGTTCAGCATAGGGTGTTTTTTCAACATTTTTACTGTTGCCAGCATTAACATATCATTTACAGAAATTTTACAACCCAAAACCTCTGCTTTTTCCACATATTTTTGGCGCATCGCCAATAAATCTGTCACATCAATTTCTGCAAATACAGTCAAAGGTGCCATGGTTTCAAAGCACTTTCTCATATTTTTTGCAATGGATTTTCTGCGTCCGCTTAAGGTTGTTCTTACAACCTCTCCTGCGGTCTGTACCGCCTTAACTTCAGGTGCGGAAACAGGTGCAGCCTTAGCCGCATCCAAATATGCGTAAACGTCTTTTGCAATAATTCTTCCATTTGGGCCTGTGCCCCCAACCAGAGCTAAATTCAAACCCGTACTCTTGGCGATGTTTCTTGCCAAGCCTGTTGCTCTAATATGTCCGTCTTTTGCCACAGCATTTCCACCCTGAGATATAGAAGTAGCCATAGATAGTGCAACGGATTTATGGCAAACTTCACACTCATTGGCACACATTGCCTGGCTTGCAGGTGCTGTTCCATTTACCAAAGCATCATATGCCTCTTTTGTAGGAGCAATAAAGGCTACAGTATGGCCCACCTTCACGGTCTCCCCCGTTTTTGCAACTCTATGCAAAATGCCATCAGCTGTTGCCTCGCATTCCATTGTAGTTTTCTCATTTTCAAAATCAAAAATTTCTTGTCCCTTTTTAACCGTCTCACCTTCAGCAATTTTCCATTCACCAACAACGCCTTCAATCATGGTTAAACCTGCCTTAGGCATCACCACCTCTGCCCCATTAACCTCTCCAGTGGCGGGCGCCAACGAAACAGACCTCTGATCTGAAACACCACCATTTTTCATACTTTCATACTCATCTTTGCTTGCGGCAATCAATGCAACTGCCACGCCAACCTTTACTACGTCTCCTGCATTTGCAACAATATGCAAAATGCCATCTTCATTTGCTTCGCATTCCATTGTGGTTTTTTCGTTTTCAAACTCCATTACCACATCCCCTTTTTTCACCGTTGCACCCTCTTCCACTTTCCAAGCGGAAATTGTGCCTTCAATCATTGTTAACCCTGCCTTGGGCATTACTAATTCAACACTCATATATTTTTACCCATAACCCCCTTTGGGGTTACAGTTCCCTCCTATTCTATGGATTTTTTCTGCATCCCAATAAAACAGTGCCACTTAAAATCAAAATAGTCTCTTCACTGTTTCCACAATCTTGTCTGCATTTGGAATACAAACCAGCTCCAGCGCTACGTCATAAGGCAAAGGAACATCTAACGCCGCGACCCTCAAAACAGGGCCGTCTAATTCGTCATACATTTCCTCTTGCATCATTGCTGCGATTTCCGCACCAATACCACTTGTTTTATTGCCCTCTTCCACAACAATTGCTCGATGGGTCTTTTCTATGGATTTGCGGATTGTTTCCTTATCCAATGGCGCAATGGTTCTTGGATCAAGCACCTCGGCGCTAATGCCCTCCGCCGCCAATTTTTCCGCAGCTTCCAAAGCCTTCTTCACCATCAAACCAATGGCTACGATGGTAACATCACTACCTTCTCTTTTAATATCCGCAACGCCAATGGGGATTGTGTATTCTTCATCAGGAATATCTTCCTTCACCTGATATAACTGCTTATGCTCAAAGAATAGAACTGGATTGTCTGAGCGGATTGCACTTTTCAAAAGACCTTTCGCATCTGCCGCTGTGGATGGGCTGATGATGATTAAACCGGGTGTGTGCATAAATAAGCTTTCCACACAGTTGGAATGCTCTGCACCTGCACCAAAGGCAGAACCGGCCGCCGCACGAATAACCATGGGGATTTTGTATTGATCGCCATGCATGAATCTCCACTTTGCAACGCAATGATAAATCTCACTAAATGCTACCAACAAAAAGTCAGAGTACATCAATTCAATACAAG
>JAEZPX010000047.1 GCA_023413275.1 Bacillota bacterium
ACGTGATACAGGGGAAAAAATCATTGTATCTCTGGATGAATTGGAAGAAAAAATTCCCGCCCTGCTCCAGGAAGTTCAAGATAACTTGCTGAGAAAAGCAACTGAAAGAAGAGATTCCAAAACCTACACAGCTACAAATATGGAGGATTTCGAACGTACCTTAAACGAAACACCAGGTTTCGTAAAGGCAATGTGGTGTGGCGATCAGGCTTGCGAAGACGCAATCAAAGAAAAAACTGCTGCAACAAGCCGTTGCATTCCTTTTGAACAAGAAGAAATCTCCGATACCTGCGTTTGCTGCGGAAAAAAAGCAACTCATATGGTATATTGGGGCAGAGCATATTAATTTTATAAAGAAACCCGCCAGGCAACATATGCTTTGGCGGGTTTTCCCTTACTCTTTCAAATCTTGTATATCTTTTTGCATTTTAGCAATGGCGGCTTCAATTTCTTCAATCTGCTGACAGAACTGGGTTAGCTCTTCAGCTAATTCTATTCCTTGGCGAAATTGATCATAAATAATTCCACCCATCCTTTCTCTTATGGAGGTAATATTCTGTCTTTGTGCCCCTATTTTAGAATTCAGCATCCCGATCTCAACCATATCTCCAGTTTTATCTGCAGCTTTTTTTGCTATATTTCCCATCTTATCCATAAATTTAGCCATTGGTCTCCCCTCCCCTATCTCTCATTTTCTATTCAGAAGGACATTCTTTTATGCATTCCAATTCTTATTTTGTTGAAAATGCTCATTAGTTCAGTTGAAATCATATTGCAAGGCTTTTCTCCATGGTATATGATTAAATAACATAGTAATTTTAGGCGATAAAACCTACTTAGTGAGGAGAATTCAATGTAAAGCATGTCTAATGGAGATTTTCCTTACTAACATACAAAAGAGGAGGATAATAATGAACCCTATTCTAAAGCTTCACGAAAAAGACAATGTAGGAACCTGTTTAAGGAAGCTGGAAGCCCAAGAAACCATTCTTTTTGACGGATCTAGTATAACTGCCACAGAGTGTATTCCTCAGTATCACAAAATTGCACTTACACATATCCCCATTCACAACCCCGTCTATAAATATGGACAAATCATCGGCCTTGCCATCAAGGAAATATCCCAAGGTGATTATGTGCATGTTCATAATATCGAAAGCATGCGGGGACGTGGCGATAAAAAGGAGGAGTGCTGATATGATGCTTAAGGGCTACGCACGAGAAAATGGTACTTTTGGGATTCGAAACCACTTATTAATTATCCCTGCTTCCGTCTGTGCTGTGGAAGTGGCAAATCGTATTGCTGAAAAGGCGGGGGGTATTTCCCTTCCTCATCAGCATGGTTGTTGTCAGATGGGTGCAGACTTTCGTCAAACGGTACGCACCCTTATCGGGTTCGGCTGTAACCCAAATGTAGGTGCTGTTTTGGTTGTGGGACTGGGCTGTGAAGGTATTCAGGCCGACCATATTGCCCATGAAATCGAAAAAACGGGAAAACAAGTCTCATTCATTACCATACAAGGCTGTGGCGGAACAACAAAAACCGTAGAACAAGGAATTCAGATTACATCAAAAATGGCGAGAAATCTATCTTTAATGAAAAGAGTCACCTTTCCCTTGAACCATATCATTCTTGGCATGGAATGCGGCGGCAGTGATCCCACCAGTGGTATTGTTGCAAATCCTGCTATTGGCATTGCTTCGGATCTTCTAGTCTCAATGGGCGGAAGTAGCATTTTAAGCGAAACCACCGAGGTAATCGGAGCAGAACATATTTTGGAAGAAAGATTTTATGATTCCAAAGAAAGAGCGAAGTTTTTAAATATGGTTTTCAATGTGGAAAAAAGAGCTTTGGCCGTAGGCGAGGATTTGCGGGGATCACAACCAACCCCGGGAAATATTCAGGGAGGGCTCAGCACCATTGAAGAAAAATCATTAGGATGCATGCATAAAGCAGGAGATACAACACCTTTTATGGGTGCCTTGGAATATGGTGAGCTTGTTCCTTCCTCAAACTCCGGCCTTTACTTCATGGATACACCAGGAGAAGATATTGATTCTATTACAGGTATGGTGGCAGGCGGTGCACAACTGATTGTTTTCACCACTGGACGGGGAACGCCCACTGGTTGTCCCATTGCTCCTGTTATTAAAATTACTGGCAACCCAGAGACATATCGTAATATGGAGGAAAACATAGATATTAATGGAGGAAAAGTAATTCTAGGAGAATGTTCTCTTGACTCTGTTGGCACAGAGATTTTCGAAAAGATGGTTTCGGTGGCGAATGGAGAACTGACCAAGGCGGAGAAATTAGGTCACAAAGAGTTTGGCATTTATCGCATTGGCTATACTTTTTAATAAATTAGGAGGTGCCTTTCATGAAGTTTAAATGTCCATTACTTGTGGTTTCAAATTTGGAAGAGTCAAAGCAATTTTACACAAAGATTTTAGGCCTTCGTATTGTTATGGATTTTGGTGCGAACGTGACTTTAACAGGGGGAATTGCATTGCAAACAAAAGACTCTTGGCTAACCTTCATTGGTAATCATGAAGAAGACCTTATCTTTGGCAACAAAGTTACGGAATTATACTTTGAAGAAGATGATTTCGATTCTTTTGCCGAAAAAATAACCTCTCGTAGAGATGTTGCTCTTGTACATCCTGTAAAGGAGCATAACTGGGGTCAAAGAGTGATTCGCTTTTATGACCCTGATAAGCATATCATTGAAGTAGGCGAAAACTTAAAGTCAGTTTGTTTCCGCTTTTTAAAGAGCGGTCTTTCAAAAAATGAAATCGCAGTGAGGATGGATGTACCTATAAAATTGGTAGAAAGACTATTGAGATAACTTAATTTAATCCCACCATAACCTTGCAAAAAAGCTCCCGCAAACATCGAAAAAGATGAAATACGAGAGCTTATTTTTAAGAAAGAAATTTTACTTTTACTCTATAAACTAAAATAGTCTTAAAGCCCTTTCATTTGATTTTTTTAATTTCAAAGATTTTATTACAATTCATAAAAAATTTAAATCTCCTATTTCATCCTAACAAATTTCCAAGAAATCAGCTCAATTTAAAATTAGAGATTTGACTTTGCAATATTTCAGCCTGACCTGAAAGTTCCTCGCTAGAAGCGGCACTTTCTTCCGATGTGGCGGAATTTGTCTGAACCACACTGGCTATTTGTTCAACGCCGATATTAATTTGCTCGGCTGCTTCAGCCTGTTGTTGAGAAGTTTCTGCAATATCCTGAACTAGGACAATAACTTGATTGCCCTTTTCATCAATTTTATTTAGAGATTCACGCACTCTATCCACCAGCTTGGTGCCGTTATTTACAGCAATAATTGTATTATCAATTAATGTTGTAGTGTTTTTAGCGGCCTCAGCGCTCTTTCCAGCCAAGTTCCTAACCTCATCCGCAACAACAGCAAACCCCTTTCCTGCCGCACCTGCACGGGCAGCCTCAACGGCTGCGTTCAATGCAAGAATATTTGTTTGGAATGCAATATCGTCAATGGCACGAATAATTTTTTGCACTTCATTAGAAGTGTTTGTAATTTCATCCATAGCAGCAACAAGATTTTGCATTTGTTCATTACCCAGATGGATTTCATCTGTGGTTTCTTTTACATTTTCATAGACCTGTTTTGCGCCATCGGCATTTTGTTTAATCTGTTCTGAAATTTCGGCAATATTGGATGCCAACTCTTCGATAGAGCTTGCTTGTTCCGTTGCTCCTTGAGATAAAGACTGTGCGCCGGAGGATACTTGCTCAGCACCTGCCGAAACCTCCTTGGAAGAAATTTGAATCTGTGTAAGAGTTTCATTCAATGCAGCAATGATCTGCTCCATGGACAGTTTAATGGGAGAAAAGTCATTTTGATAATCAATATCCACCTTTACTGTCATATCTCCATCGGCCATACGTCCAAGGACATAAGAAATATTCGCAATATAGCGATTTAAGTTTTCAATCAAAGTACGAATGCTATTGGCTAAAGAACCAACTTCATCTTTTGATTCATATGTAACAACTGCATTCAAATTGCCCTCTGCCAAATCCTTCGCAGCCGCCTCAATGTCTGCCAAAGGCTTGCGAATACTCTTGATGATGTATAACCCCATAAGTATTGCTAGAAAAGAGCTTGCGCCGAATAATGTAAAAATAATCGAAGTAACAATTTTTGCGGACTTTTCCGACTTAAGATAAAAATTGTTTGCTGTTTCAGATGCGATATTGTTAATTTCATCTGCTAATTCTTGAGCTTTTTTTGAAGCCGGAACATATTCCTCATTAATGATTCGTCTGGCTAACTCAGTGTCATTTGCGAGAGCAGCAGCCTGTATTCTTTCACGAATTTCAGCCCTTTTGGGTGTATCCGCTATAATTTGTGCTAACTTATCCTTTCCTTCTTGCTGAATTAGTACATCATCCAGTTGTGATAATAAACTTTCTAAATTTGCAACTCTGGAATCTAAATCTACATCCCATGCTTTTAGTTTTTCCGGATCAATCTCGATAACCATATATGCTAAATCCGCTTGAATCCCTTGTATTTCACTTCTGACTGTCTGGGTATAGTTTGTTGAGTGAAACGGTTTGTTATAAAAATCCGTAAAATCCTTTCTGATTGAAAATATCCCCAAAAAAACTGCACAAAGCACCGTTATAATATTTAATATTATTACTATTCCAAACGAAATGCTCAGTTTCTTACCAATACTAAAATTCTTCATACTATCAGTCGCCCTCTCTTGTCTTTTCCTTCGTAATGCCCATAGTCAAAATCCAAAATTACATAAAAAAATATATTTTGTAATTACATTTGCTTATGTAATTCTATTTTTTAAATATACTTGTTCATAAAATTATAGTCAATATTTTTTTAGAAAATTATGTCGAATATTGTTAAATTATCCAACGTTAACTCTAGATTTCACTATAAATT
>JAEZPX010000053.1 GCA_023413275.1 Bacillota bacterium
GAACAAGAGAAAAGATTATTGTGGATGGAAAAGAGTATGAAGTGGATATGATTCGTAAGAATGAACAACGTTTATTAAAACTAGGGAAGCTAGGGAGTTGTTGGGGTTAAAAGTGGGGAGCAAGGGAAAGCTGTTCTAATTGATACAAAGTAATTTTAAGGATGGAGTAAAATTAGATTAGATTCGTCCTCTTTTTTATTGCAAATAGTTACAAATTATGGTATTTTATAGTAGTGTTTATTTATTATATAAGGAGGAATAAAAATGAAAATGCAAAGAGCAAAAGATGTAGTGTTAGGCGCAGTGGTTGGTGCGTTGTTAATTGGTGCAGCTCCTATGGCGTTTGCTAAAGTTGCAGATGCTATGGTTCCTGTAAACTATAACGATATTAAGGTTACAGTTGATGGAGAAGAAATAAAGACTGATAAAGAGCCTTTTATTTACGAAGGGACAACCTATTTGCCTGTAAGAGCGGTAGCAGAGGCTGTTGGCAAGGAAGTAGGTTGGGATAGTGCAACTAAAACTGTGACATTAACTAGTAAAGTAACAAAAGAAGCAACAAAAGAAGCAACAACAGATACAAAAGCAACAACAGATGATACAAAAACAGCAACAGATACAAAAGCAACAACAGATACAAAAACAGCAACAGATACAAAAACAGCAACAGATACAAAAACAGCAACAGATACAAAAGCAACAACAGATACAAAAGCAACAACAGATACAAAAGCAACAACAGATACAAAAGCAACAACAGATGATGCAAAAGCAGCAACAGATAAATAATAAAGTATCCCCTTCTACCGGAGGGGATTTTTATTGCTCAATTATCAAATAAGAAATAAGATAGCCCCTGAAAGGGGGTTGTTTTTATTCCAGATTATCTATTTAATAGGCACTATTTATATTGTTACTGTGCAATCCTTTAAATTAATATTGGATGATTTCACTTGGAATTTTACAAAAATCAGCGAAATCCCAAGTAAATCATGGTCTGGTAGCTTTAGTGATTTTGTAAAAGAATATGCTGACGAGAATGGAAAAAATTGAAATATCATATACAGAACTATTCCTCTTACAGCCAAGAAGGGTTTACATAAACCAAATCATCAAGAGACAGGTTTTGAATGAATCTTTCTTTTGTTGCCATATATAGGTGCTAATTATATAACAATAGCACAAAAAAACTTAAAATTTTTGCAAGTTAGAAAAAGTAAATACAAGTAAAATTTCTCCCTTATGTTAAGTTAAGAAATTATATGGAATTTCTAATCAGAGAAAAATGATGCAAAATTAACAATGGAAAAAAAGATGATGTCAATTTTGTGTGGTTTTTGCATGAAAAAAATGTCAAATAGGTTCCTTTTTCTTAGAAAAAGTGATATCATTAGAAAGTAATATATTACCAAATAAAAAGGAGGAGTATTATGAAACATGGGAAAAAGGTTCTATCTCTTCTGCTATCCTTATCCATGATGGCTGGGCTAACTGTTCCGGCGCTTGCAGGTACAATGGATGGAAAGTTGGTAATTATCCATACGAATGACATGCATGGATATTATCAGACAGGGGAAAAAAGCATTGGTATTGCTGGTGTGAAGGGTCTTAAGGATTATTATACTGCCCAAGGTGCAGATGTTATTCTCTTAGATGCAGGGGATTTTTCACAGGGAACTACCTTAGTAAATCATGCTAAGGGGCTAAAGGCGGCGGAATACCTTGTTTCAGCAGGATATGACGGGGTTTCTCTAGGCAATCATGAATTTGATTTTGGTTTTGACTCTCTTTTGGATATAGTTGCTGTATTAAAGGCTGGTAAAGTGCCTGTTCTAGATGCAAATATTTTGAAAAAGGGCACAAATGAGCCTTATTTCGGAGATAATATTGTGCTGGAAAAGGGAGGTATGAAGATTGGTATATTCGGTTTAGATACGGCTGAGACACAAACAAAATCAAGTCCTAGTAGTGTGAAAGATGTAGTCTTTTTGGATGGAAAAGAGATGAATGCTGCTGCTCAAGCACAGGTAGATGTATTAAAGAAAAAAGGCTGCAATTATATTGTAGCGTTGACACATTTAGGTGTTGATGATGAAAGTGTCGGCAGACGCTCTGTTGATGTTGCAAATGCAGTTAAAGGTATTGATTTAATTATTGACGGACATAGCCATACCGTGATGGATGGCGGTCAAAAAGTGAATGATACATTGATTGTGAGCACAGGTTCTTACTTGGAAAATGTAGGAACAATTGTCATCAATGAGTCTTCAAAAGATGCTGTTGCAAAGCTGTTGAGTGCTGCTGATTATAAGACAAGCATTGGAAAATATGATGAGTTTTTGGTCAATATGGTTGCAGCAGATAAAGCTGAGGTCGATACATATTATGCAGGTCTTTTTGCAAAATCAGAGGTTAGTTTGAATGGAGAGCGAGAGCCAGGGGTTCGTACAGAGGAGACCAACTTAGGGGATTTTGCGTCAGATGCTTTCTTGTATATAGGAAGAAAATATGCTGAAGAACAAAAACTAGGTATAAATGTAGATGTGGCAATCTCTAATGGCGGTGGTATTCGTGCCAGCATTCCAGCGGGAGATATTTCTTTGAATACCTTGTATACCGTATTCCCTTACGGAAATACAGTGGAGCTTGTAACGATTACAGGTGCACAGCTTCTTGAAATTTTGGAGGCTTCTACGTTCTGTACGCCTACAGCCTTAGGAGGCTTTCCTCAGATGGCAGGAGCAGAATATACCATTAATACTGCAGTGGAATACAAAAACGGTGCCCAATATCCTAATTCAACATATTATGCACCAGTTGCTCCAGGCAGTCGTGTTACAATAACCAGTATAGGAGGCAAGGCATTCGATCCTAAAGCTAATTATACCGTAGTAGTAAATAGCTTTCAGGCAGAAGGCGGGGACACCTACTATGCTTTGACACAAGGGTCATTCAAGCAAAATACAGGTATAGTTGACGCAGATGCTTTGATTCAGTATGTGAATTCTATGAAGGGTGTCATTGGTAAAGAATATGCTAAACCTCAGGGTAGAATCACGGTGGTTTCCAAACCAGCTTCTATAACTGAGGTAAAGCCTGAGAAAGAAGTTGTTGAGAAACCAGTGGCACAGCCAGAAGCAAAGGCTCCGGTTGTAAAGGCTCCTGAAACGACAACGGAAAAGGCACCTGTGCAACTTGTTTCTGATGTGTATAAGGTTGCTAAGGGGGATAGCTTGTGGAAAATTGCTAAGAACCTTATGGGTGATGGAAATCAGTGGAAAACTATTTACGAGTATAACAGAGAACAAATTAAAGACCCAGCTAAAATTTATATTGGTCAGGAATTGATTATTAAAAAGTAATAGTGGATAAAAAAAAGTCGGTAATCCTTTTCGGATTACCGACTTTTAAAGTTAAGAAAAGCTGAAAAGGTATTTTTACTTTCCTTTTAAATTGAAAACAACAATACTAATAATAATTACAGCCCCGCCTATAAAAGTGCCCATATTAGGTACTTCTTTCAAAAAAATAAATCCCATAATTGTGGAGAGAAGGGGTGTAACGAACATAAAGTTGGTTACTTCACTGGTACGTTCTGCTAAGGACATAGCTTTACCCCAAAAAAAGTATGCACCTGCGCTAGGTAAAGCACCCAAATAAATCAGCGCAAGAATATGATTGGTGCTGGCATTCGACATTTCTCGGAAGCTTTCAACAGACCAAAAGCCCAATAAAATTGCGCCGCAAAGCATACTATAGGTTACGATTTCCAAAGAAGAATATCCTTTTTGTGAAAGTCTTCTACTTAGTATGTTGTACCCACAAAAAACAATAGCCGCACAAATTGTCCAGACTAGACCAATATTTATTGAGAAAACGCCCTCCCAAAGAAGTAGAATCAAAACGCCGATAAATGCCATCAAGATGGCTAGCCAACCTATGGGGCGTATCTTTTCTTGATAAAGCTTTGACGCTAATATTGCCGTTAAAATGGGGGTGATGGCAATCACAATACTGGATGTGGCAGATGTTAGCGTTTGAATACCTGTATTAAAAGCAATCATGTAAAGTGTAAAGCCCATTCCACCGGAAAGGAAAAACCAAGGAATGTCCTCTTTTTTAGGTTTATGTATGTGGCAGAATTTACCGATAATTAATAGCAAAATTGCTGCAATGCTGCATCGTAGGAAACCTAACGGATATGAGGTGAATTGCTGTTGCACAATCTTTGTGAGGGGAAAGGCAGACGCCCATAAAAACACAGTCAAAAATCCAAGTCCCCAAACCTTTTTTTTGTTTGTCATAGTGAGTCCTCCTGAATAATCTTTCTAAGGTATATACCATAATTCTAAAAACAAGATATCAGTCCGAATTTGTGGTGTTTCCTTAAAAATAAATCTTTTATCTGCAGTAAAAAATCAACAAAATATCAATGGATAACTAAGTGGATATTTGCCATTGATTTGGTGTAAGTTGTTATGCTTTCCATATTTCGTAAATAGAATTATAACATTAATTTGTAAAAGATGATATAGTTTTAGGTGTATTTAGATAAGAAAGGATTTCCTTTGAATTGTGGTATAAAAGATTTAAGAATATTTATAGATTAGTGACGAGCTTTTGCAAATAAAGCCTAGCAGAATAAGAAAAGGATTCGTTGAAATGTACAAAGAAACATGATGAATTGTTGCATTCTTCATTCCTATATGATATAATGGCAAAGATGCGTTTTTAAGGCTTTGATGTATTCGCCTACTAAATAAATGGCTGTATAGACAAAATTAAATATGCTACTGTGGCTCAGCTGGTAGAGCAGCTGATTCGTAATCAGCAGGTCTGTGACTGTTGATAAGGTAGGTTAATCAAAAACATATAAAAAATAGATTAAAAGTGGTTTATGACAAGTAAAATTTGAGGGTGGAAATACCACCCTCTTATATATGCTACTGTGGCTCAGCTGGTAGAGCAGCTGATTCGTAATCAGCAGGCCAGGGGTTCGAGTCCCCTCAGTAGCTTTTTATATCTAAATAAATTAGATTTGCAGCGCCCAAGTGGGTGTTGCATTTTTGCATTACGGAGATTTTAATGTAATTGAACAGATTACTACTATTTCTATAGGCAAGGTTAATCTGAAAAAAGATTAAATTTGATGAACAATGTCGTGTCGGTACATAGCAAGAGGAAGAAAGATAGAGTTTTTGTTATTTTTTTTGCATAACAAAAAAATCTGTAAAAACTTGTTGACAGGCTTTATAGGCCGTGTTATAT
>JAEZPX010000077.1 GCA_023413275.1 Bacillota bacterium
GTATAAACTTCATGAATGCGTCTATCACATACTTACTCGTTTTTAATTGTTAATATAGCTAGTTTTATTCGTGAAAAAAATATAGAAACTTACCATCTGAACTACAGGTGGTTTTCTTAAACTAAAATACCCCTGTTTTCACAGGGGTGTTTTTATATATTTTTTGAAAAAATATCAAGACTTCATTTCCTTCAGACCCATTAAACCTTCTGCAAACAAAGCAGCATCCATCAATTTGATTTCGCCGTTTGCATCTCTGTCAATAATAGGTTTGAAATCCATAACATCAAGAATCTGTGTCTGCAAATCAATACCAGGTGCAATTTCAGATAAATGTAAACCATCTTCCTTCAAAAGGAATACGCATCTTTCTGTAATATAAGTAACCTGCTGCTTATTTGCAAGAGCAACATCACCATTGAAAGTAATCTGCTCAACAGATTTTAAGAACTTCTTCTGCTTGCCTTCTTGAACAATAACAACCTTACCATCTTCGATTTTAACCTTTAAGCCACCTGCTGTGAATGTACCACAGAAGAATACCTTAGGTGTATTCTGGGTAATGTTGATGAAACCACCACAACCAGCGATACGAGGGCCAAATCTTGAAACGTTGATATTGCCTTTTTCATCACATTCAGCTAATCCTAAATAGCAAAGGTCTAAGCCGCCGCCATCATAGTAATCAAACTGATAACCTTGATCAATCAGTGCATCAGCATTATAAGAAGCACCAAAGCGAACGCCACCAGCAGGAACACCACCAATAGCACCACTTTCAGCAGTTAAAGTCATAAAATCAACGATACCTTCTTCATCAGCAACACTTGCTACATATTCAGGTGCACCAACACCTAAATTTACAGCAACATCTTTTTCTAATTCGATGGCACCACGACGACCAATAACTTTCTTTGCACTCAAAGGAAGTGGTTCTCCAACAACTTCAGGTCTTCTATGTTCGCCAGATAATGCTGGATCATATTCACAATCTAAAGATTGCTGATGATCTTCTGGATCAGCAACAACAACATAGTCAACATAAATTCCTGGAACTTTTACGTGACGAGGATCCAGAGTACCCGCTTTTACTACTCTTTCAACCTGAACTACAACGATACCGCCACTGTTTTTAACAGCCTGGCAAACAGAAGTTCCTTCCAAAGGAGCAACTTCTTTTTCAAATGTGATATTTCCGCTTTCATCAGCGTAAGTACCACGAATCAAAGCTACATGAATAGGAAAAGCTGGGTAGAATAAATATTCCTGGCCCTTAATCTCTACCAATTCAACAATATCTTCTTTGGTAATATCATTTACTTTACCGCCGCCATTTCTGGGGTCAATAAAAGTTCCGATACCAACCTTTGTAAATACGCCTGGTTTATGCGCTGCAATATCACGGAACAAATGACACAATGCACCCTGAGATACATTATATGCTTCCATTTTATTTTCCATGGCCATTTTGCCCAAAGCGGGAACTGTTGCCCAGTGACCAGCGATATAACGTTTTAAAAGGCCTTCATGAGCAAAGTGCTCAGCACCTCTTCCGTCTCTGTTACCTTGTGAACCACAATAAACATATGTAATGTTTTTGGGTTCACCTGTTTCTAAGAATCTCTTTTCTACAGCTCTATCAAGAGCCTCAGGAATTGCATTTCCAACGAAACCACTTGTTGTAACTGTATCACCGTCTTTAATGAGCTTTGCAGCCTCGTCTGCGGTAATAATGGGAACCTTTCTCATTGTCGAAAATCCTCCTAAATCATATCGATTTTTACTTATTTGCTTATTACAATACACTGGAGCAGTCACCCACCCCAGTGTACAGTTTTTCAGCAAACGATTGTTCAAATTACAGCATTTCTACGAAAGACTGCAGTCTTGTCTTGATCTGTTCGAAGGAAGAAACTTCCTGATCAACTTCGATCATCAGACTCTTAACGCCTTTTTCTTCAAATTCTCTGTACATTACAGGGTAATCCCATTCTTCAGGATCACAGAATTTCATCATTGCAACAACGATAGCATCTGCACCTGTTTGAATTGTCTTGTTGATCAGCATTCTGCCGCGGCCTTTCTTTGTATCAGTTGCAAGAGAGCAACCGTACATTTGCTGCCAAGCTTTTGCCATTCTGTAAAGAGGGCCACCTTCGCCATCCAGAACGTCAACACGAATCTGTCTGGATTCCTGAGCCAAATCGTCATCAACGATAGCAATTTTGAATTCATTGAAGATATCAAGTAATTCGTTGGGCTCAAGTAAGATACCTGTAACAACAACTTTCTTGCCATCCCAAGGCTGAACAGGTGTTGCCTTAATCTCAGCAATGAGCTCTTTAACAAGTGCTGTGTGTTTTTCTTTTAACATGAACTGTCTTGCTTTGAAAACAGCATGACGGCTAACTGCATCAATTACCTGAGGGTAATCAGCTGCAACCTTTACAAATTCACGCATAACTGCTCTGTTTTCATTGTAAATTGCGATGGAATTTTCCAAAGCGGCGTTTGAAATTTTAACGCCCAAAACAGATTCAAGCTGTGCTTTTACCAATTCATATTCTGTTACTAAGAACTGGTTTGCAGCTTCCAAACCTCTGTTCTGAGGATGTGTAAATACAATTACAGGGGATGTGCCTTTCCATTTCTGGCTTAAGCACTTTAATGTATCACAAGGTACAGAGAAAATTACAGCAGAAAGGTCATCATAAGCGCCTTCACACTGCAGTTCCATAACCTGCTGCATAATTGAACAAGCAAATGCAGGAAGATATGTACGAGCCTTGGAAATTGTTTTGCCTTGTGCACCCCAGATACCCATAGGCAAATAACCTGCTGCGTGCACCATTTCTTCAGGGGAGTAAATAGGCATAATACCTACTGCACCCTTACCTGTTTCCGCTTTATAATCATCCATTGCCTTTTTAGGATTTGCGGCAACGTCTTTTAATTGGGATAAAATAGCTTCTACTCTACTCATCGTTTTCTCCTCCTTCTTATTCTGCTGCAGCCATGTTGGCTTCCATCATTTCAACCAGTGCCTGAACACGTGTATCAAACTGTGCGGGAGAGAATACGCGAGGATCTGTCTGGTCACCATCGATGCTTACATAAGGCAAACCATTCTTTTCTTTGATAATTTCAGCTGTTTCAACGTTCAGGAAGCTCATTAACTTACAACTTCTGTTCAAGTGGTAAACTGTACCGTCAACCTGGCCTTTTTCCATGATGCCCAACAAAACTTCAACTTTGTTCTGTAAGCATGTGTTAATATAAATTCTTGTATAAGCTTCTGCCATAGAGTGCATAGATTCATCGTTTGCATCATAGTGCAAATCCCAAAGTGCAGGGTAAGCTGTACCTGTCATGATAGAATTGAGGTTCTTCATGGACTTGAATGTGTGACCCAAGTGAGGCCATACAGCAATACCTTCCCATTGGAAACGAGTCTTTTCAGCGCCCTTGAATGCATAGATACCAGCCTTCAAGTTTTCTTCTAATTCATCAGCAAATGCTTTGAATGTAATTTCAGCATAATCCAAAGAGCGGCAAGCAACGATCAATGCCATGTAGTTAAACAAGTCGAAGCCATTCAAAGGTGATGGTTTATATTTAGACATTTCTGCAATTCTGTTCCAGTGGAATACAGAACGCTGTGTCTGATCTTTAACTTCTTTAAACTTCTTCCAGTCAAAAGGTCTACCACAGATTACTTCCAGCTGGGAAATTGCATTTCTGAACTGGTCTGCAATGTAAGCTTTTGCATATTCAGGAATAGGCATTGTGTGGTTGAAAGGAACGTCGATAACGATACAAGGAATGTCTAATTCTGCTGCAAGGTTTTCATACCATTTCAACAATGTATTACAAATGTTATTACATGTGATTACCAAGTCAGGCAGAGGAACGTCTGCTGCAGGAGAGTTGACCAAAACCTCAGGTTTTACACCTGTAATTGCAGCTTCCTTCAGGCATTCCATGTAGCCCATGTTTACTCTGCCGTAAGAACAGCAGTCAACATTGTAGCCTTTTCTATCAGCAACTTCCAACATGTCCATTGCGCCTTTTCTTGCGCCAATACCTGCTGCGTGGGTTTCAGGATAAACCATTGCAATACCCATCGTCACGCAGAATTCAGGGGGAGCTACGGAAGCAGACCAACAAACAAGTTCGCCTCTTGCTTTTGCTTCTCTTGCATCTTGATCAGCCTTTCCCTGAAAGTAGGCTAACAACTGTTTTGCTTTCATGCCTTGTGTTAAACTCATTCTAATCCCTCTTTCTTATTTTTTTTGTGCCGCTTCATATGCGAACAATGCCGCACCCAGCGCGCCTGTCGTTTGTGGATTTGGTGCCACAATTACGTCTGTTTTCAATACACCAGCCACCGCTCTAACTACGCCTGCGTTTTTTGCAACACCGCCTGTCATTACGACGTCTTTTTCCAAGCCGCCTCTGTAAGCCAAGCCGCAAGCTCTGCTGGCAACTGAAAGGTGAACACCTTTAATGATGTTATTTCTACTTACGCCATTGGATAACTGAGAGATAACCTCAGATTCAGCAAATACTGTACATGTGCTGCTGATGGGTGCAGTATCTGTAGCCTGTTCATCCAATTCGGCCATTTCATCCAGGGTGGTTTCCAATACTCTTGCCATTACTTCCAGGAAACGCCCTGTACCTGCCGCACATTTATCATTCATAAAAAACTGCTTGATACCACCCTTGTCATCCAGACGGATTGCTTTCGCATCCTGCCCGCCAATGTCAATGATGGTGCGTGCAGTGGGTACCAAAAAATAAATTCCTTTGGCATGACAGCTGATTTCGCTGATTTGCTTATCCGCATCAGGAAAGTTAAACCTGCCATAACCGGTTGCGACTGTATAAGAGATATCCTCTTTTTTCAGCCCACTTACCTCAAAGGCCTTATCAAGTGCCCTCTGAGGACCAGAAGATCCTGTTCCTACCTGAACAACCTCCGCAGCCACAACATCTTTTCCATCCTTCAAAATTACAGCCTTTGAAGAAGCGGAGCCGACATCAATACCTAATGTGTACATTCTCTTTTGTCCTCCTCCATATTTATCTCATACGAATAAAACACTCGTTAATTTCGATCTTTTCGGCTATCAATTGAGCCTTAATATGGTTAATAAAAATCTTTACTCCATAATGACAACAGAAAAAACCTATATCCAATATTATTACAGAATATAAGCTAATTTATTTATGCAACAACCCAAAAATATTGTTGCATGAACCTTCCTGATATCGTCTTGATTATAACACTATTCATTTTTTATTGCAACCTAAATTGTTAAAAAATTATTATTATTTGAAAAATTTTGGACATTTTCAATACAAAAAAAATTTTTATTATAGAAGCTTCTTTATTTTTACAAAATATTGAGCGGAAAAACATAGTTTTTTGTCAATAAAAACTTATTTTTAACCAAAATCATTTCTTTTTTAGCTATTTTGACTTTGTTAATAAAAAATTTACTGATAAAAAATTGCTTATTCACGCTCTATATCGGAATCAAAAATGAAGTCCAAAACTTACTGTTTTTCATAATAATGTTCTTTATATCTGTTTTTTTGTTAAAAAATATGCAAAAAAGCCTTTCATACTATGCATAAATTGTGTTCAAATTTAACTGTTTTAATCAAAAATATACATAAACCGAGCGGTCTTTCATCAAGAAAAACCGCTTTGTCTGAGAAACGACTTAAAAAAGCTAATTTTGTTTCTTTTTCAATACAAAATTTTATTTCAACTTCTATTTGTGTAGGAAAAATGACCATATCGGCTTGTTTATTGGCTATGAATTATGGTATAAATCCCAACAAACTGAGAATTTATTCATTCTCCAGTTGATTCAAAGCCTCTTTAATCACCTTTCCGGCAATGGGTGTAGCACTGCCGTATGCTTTAGAATTTTCAATTACCACCGCAACCGCTACCTTTGGATCCTCTGCTGGTGCGAAACCAACAAACCATGAATGATCATTTCCTGTAGAATTCTCAGCTGTGCCAGTTTTTCCCGCCACGGTGATGCCTTTCACTGCTGCGGCGGAACCTGTGCCATTTTCTACAACAGAAACCATCATATCTCGAAGAATCGAAGCTTCTTCGGTGGTACAAATTTCTGACAGCTTTTTCGGAACTGTCTGCTTTCCTGCCTTACCATTACTGTATTGAATATGATCTATTATATAAGGCTGCATCATAATGCCTTCGTTTGCAATAGCAGATGCCAGCATTGCCATATACAATGGCGTTACCGCTGTTTTCCCTTGACCAATGGCTGTTTCAACCAGTTCACTTTCCGAAGAATCTGCATTTAATCCGATTTTATTTTGGCTATAAGCCAAGTCAAATGAAGAAGGCGTTTCCATCCCCACACGCTCCATAACACCTTTTAGCTTAGATGCCCCTATTTCAGTTGACATTTGTGCAAAATAGCAGTTGCAAGAGACCGTTAATGCCTGTTTTAAATCTACAATCCCATGTGCCTTATTGTTGTAGCAATGAATCACCTTGTTTTCGAATTTGGCTTCACCAGTGCATTCATAAGTTCTTGTTTGCCAGTCATTTAGGTTTTCCATCACAGCTAGAGAGCTGACTATTTTAAAGGTAGATCCAGGAGGATACAATCCTTGGGTTGCTCGGTTTACTAGGGGACTGTTCTCATCGTCCTTCAAGTTGTCCCAATTGACAGCAACAGTATTAGGGTCAAAATCAGGATACGCCTGTAATGCCAGAATCCGCCCAGTTGATGGCTCCATCACAACCACAGCACCCTTGGCATTCCCCAAAAGATCCCCCGCTTTTGTTTGTATATCCATATCTACTGTAACAACAACACTGTTTCCTACCAGCTCTTTTCCCGTAGCAACAGATAGTACTCGTTGAAAAAATTCATTATGCAAAGTCATCATTTGAAAATTTTCTGCAGCCTCAACCCCTGTTTTTCCAACAGTGCTATAGCCTGTAATATGGGCTGCCATACGGGAGCGGAGATATTTTCTCTCATATGTGCCGTCCTTTTGCAATATGCTGGTAGCCAATACTTCACCATCACGATCAATGATGTCACCACGACGGATGGTATTATCCACATAGCGCAAGCGGGCATTATAGGAATTGGCGGAAATTCCATCACGATCCATTAAAACCAGTTTACCCATGTATCCCAACAAAAGAAAAAAACAAAGAACCAAAAGCCAGAAAATTCGCCTGATGCTTCTTTTCATATTATTCATAGCCTTCCCCTCCTTCAACCTCAAAAATAGGAGGAGCTTCTTCATCAACGCCATGTTGCTCGCAGTAAACACAAACCCACTGCAAAAGACCTATCATCATAAGGCTAACTAAAACAGACGTGCCACCATAGCTAACAAAAGGGAGGGTTACCCCCGTTAAAGGAATAAGCTTGATAACACCGCCAATTATGATAAAGGCTTGAAAACAAAGCATTGTTGTAACTCCGATGGCCAAAATACTATAGTATCTTCGTTTAGAATCCAAAGCAATACGCACACCCCTGTATAGCAGCATAATAAAGATACAAATAACCCCTGCGCCAAATAGCCCACCGAATTCCTCACAAATTGCAGCAAAAATAAAATCGCTTTCCACTACAGGAATACTTTTCGGCATTCCCTTTGTCAAACCGCTACCTAATAACCCCCAAGTAGTAATGGCAAATAAAGAGTTTACAATTTGATATCCACCTTTATCAATATCCGCCCAAGGATTTTGCCAAGCAGCAACACGCACGCGAACATGGGAAAAAATCTTGTATGCCAACGTAGCAGCACAGCATGCTGCCCCCATGCCCAGCAAAAACAAAAATTCATTTGCCGTAGCAATATAGAGCATAACCATATAAGTCATAAAGAAGATTAATGCACTGCCTAAGTCCTTTTGTAAAACCAAAAGAATAACCACTCCAGCACTTAACACACCGGTAATAATGAATTCTTTCCATTCAATCCTCTTTCGAAATACGCTTGCTAGATAAAAAATAAATAAAAACTTAACCAATTCTGAAGGCTGAAAAGTAATTCCACTGATACTCAGCCAGTTCGTGGAACCATGACGTTCTACACCGAAAATTTTTGTGCACAATAATAAACCGAAGCAAAAAATTATATATGCCCATTCAAAAACCTCAAAGCGCGGAATCAATCGAAAAAAGAAAGGAAGCATTAACATCCCCGCTAGTCCTATAACCATCCACATTAATTGCTTATAGGCTAAACTTGGATCAATTCTTTGCAGCATAATTAAGCTTAAGTCCATCAAAAAAAGTGTTCCGGTCCAAATCAAAGGACATCCTTCATAATAAAATCGGTCTAAAAAATGTATTGATGCCAGCAAAAAAACACAACCCGCCGCCCCAAACACAACCGTTTTCCAATCATATATTCCAGAATCCCGATTAAAAGCCAAAATCAAAAAAGCTGTAATGTGCATTAAAATAATAAGGCGTCGTTGGATAGAAACCGCATGATAAGGGCTGCCTAGAAAGCCGCCCTGCTCATACGCAATATAAACAATGCCCTGCCATAAAAAGAATCCAATATAAAAGATAAATAGATATCTGCTCAACATGATCAACAGATCAAACATATCCTCACTCCACTCCGCGGAAGAAATGTCCTTTCGTATTCCCTTTTTCTCTCATTTCTTCCAATAGGCTTCTTGTTTCCGAGCTTATTTTGTTAGGGTCTTGGGTCATTTCAGCATAAGCCTTGGTTATTCTTGCTGCACGGCCAATCCCCTCTTTTGTAAATTCCAAACGCACACTTCCTGTAACACTTTCTAATATTTCGTCATAAAATTTAAGTGTAAATAATGGCTTACTATTTAATACCGTACAAAAACAGCGCTCACAATCTGTCATTAAAGGAAACTTAAGTCCCTTTCTATCCTTCAAGAAATATAACTCCGTATTATTCTTTTCGGAACAATAAAAATGCCCTTCTTTCCCCCCTGCATAATTGCCAATGGGACATTGCTGGGTTTTCATTAGGGGAAGGTATCCATAAACCACCATCTCGCAGTCCTTGTCTCCCATGGCATTGATTTCCTTTAGATTCGCTTCTACAGATAGACATACACTGTCGGCTCCCTGTTGTTTCCAGAAAGCAACGCCTTCTTCGTTCATAACATTCAAAGTGTAATCCACGGTAATTTTCTTTCCGATGTCTTTTACTAAACCAAATTGACCCGCAGAACGTACCAAAAATCCATCAATCTCCGTTTCTTTCAAGCGTTCCACCATGGTATCCTCGATGTCCTTGCGCCATTGTCTACTGATCTTGGGCAATGCGGCATATAAACTAACATCAAAACTATTGCAAAGCTTTAATGCTTGAGGTAACATTCTCTCCATTTCTGCAGAAGCTTCGAAATAAATCACCTTAAGTCCCTTTGTACTCACAATGGCCTCTAACTGTGAAAACTCCGTAACCAATGCATGGAGTTTTTTCTGAAGAATATAAGGCCTTTTTTCTTTTTCCTCTGTTATGCCCTTTTGAACCTCTTGTCTTTTTGATTTTTTCAATATTGCTTCTTCCAAAGCCTCAACAGCCATTCTTCTCAATTGATTCAATGCACCAACACTCACATAGATGTCGTCATCCCCATCAATCTCCAATGCCTCCAGAACAAAAGAGGTTGCCCCCATTTTTTCTACTTGCTGCTTTAGCTTTTCCAAAGAAGTAGGCTGATTTGAAGCTGCTTCCACCATATCTCCCGTTACATAAATATTACTGCCATTCATGTCCCATAACTGCAACGCCAATGGCTGTCCTTTTTTAGCTTTCAACAGACCCCAAATGGATTTTCTTCGACTGTCCTTCTCCCAAGTCTTTCTCAATGTGTCATTTAATGCCTTTCCGTAGGTACGATAAACCACATCGTTTTTTTGTATTTCACCTTCAATAGCTAAAGAAATTACTTCTCCTGCTTTAGAAGCTTTAGAAATATTTGTACCTACATGTGGCTCCTTCGCTGTCCAAATTTCAATTCCATCCCCTGGCACCAAGGCTTCTCTGGTACGTATCGTAACACGGT
>JAEZPX010000229.1 GCA_023413275.1 Bacillota bacterium
ATAATGGGCACCACCAAATATGCCGCCGCCTCTTTTACCAGAAACTGAAGATAGATTAACAATTCTACCATAACCAGCTTCTATCATAGGCTTCATACAAGCTTGTGTGCAGAGGAATAAACCAAACATATTAACATTAAAAACTCTTTTAATATCTTCTAATGTCATGTCTGCAACTGTTACTTTTTGTGAAATACCAGCATTATTCACTAAAACATCAATTCTGCCATATTTATCCATTATAGTTTTCACCATGCTATCTACAGACTCTTTATTTGTGACGTCAAGAGTGATACCAAAAGCTTTTCCGCCTTCTCCTTCAATAAACCGAACAGTATTATTTATGCCTTCTTGATTTATGTCAGCAATTACAACGGTCGCCCCTTGCTTTGCAAAGTCACTTGCAATGACACGACCGATCCCCTTTTCAGAACCACTCCCTGTTACAATAACTACTTGATCATCAAAACGAAACATCTAAAACACTCCTTTTATTATTCTCAAATTCATTCATCATACGTATAACGTAGGATATTATAGGCAAAAAATTATTTGTTCATTTGTGTGGCTATCTTTACTACATCTTCTACTGTGATACCATTCATTGCTAAAAGTCTTTCGTAAGGTGCTGATTGACCAAATTGATCTTTAATACCAACTCTTTTTACGATGCCTTTTCCTCTTTCAGCGACAACTTCACTAACAGCGCTACCCAAACCGTTTAAAATGTTATGGTCTTCAATGGTAATAATTTTACCAACTTCATCAATACAATTATTAACAATATCAATGTCTAGTGGTTTAATTGTATGCATATCAACTACTCTTGCGTTAATACCAATTTTAGCAAGCTTCTCGGCAGCTTTCAAACCGATGATTACAGTATCGCCATTTGCAATGATTGCAACGTCCTTACCTTCTTTTAATAAATTTGCTTTGCCGATTTCAAATGTAGCATCTTCATCATAAATTACAGAAAGAGCATCTCTTGTAAAACGAAGGTAGCAGGGGCCATATATTTCTGCTGATTTTTCAACTAATTTTTTAGCTGCAACATAATCAGCCGGCATAACAACAGTCATGTTAGGAATTGTACGAAGAACACCCATATCTTCAATACTTTGATGGCTTGCACCATCATTTGCAGGTGTAACTCCGCCATGAGAACAAGCAATCTTAACGTTCAAGTTTGGATAGCAGATTTCTTGTCTAATCATTTCACACATTCGAAGTGAACCAAATACTGCATATGTAACAACAAATGGAATTTTGCCACAGGTAGCCATGCCGGCCGCAACGCCAGCACCACATTGTTCAGCAATACCAACGTTAATATGTTGCGTTGGTAATTCTTTTGCAAAATTGGTTGTTTTACAGGATTTACCGATATCAACGTCAACTACACAAATACTTTTATTTTTTCTACCAAGTTCTACGATCATTTCTCCAAAACCATCTCTAGTTGCAATTTTTTTATCGTACATGATATTCACTCCTTATAACATTTTATTTTATAATTTGAGAATTAAGCTCTTCCATTGCCTGTTTATATTCTTCTGCATTCGGTGCGACACCATGCCAGCCACATATGTTTTCCATATAAGATACGCCCTTACCTTTTACAGTTTGGGCATAAATACATTTTGGTTTACCATTTTTAGATATGTTGATTTTGTCCAATGTTTCAACGATTTCTTCCATACTATTCCCATCAATGTCGTAAACTTCAAATCCAAATGCTTCAAATTTCTTGCCTAAATCGAGGTTTGGCATTACTTCGTCACATGTACCATCAAGTTGTAAGTTATTGTTATCAACAAAAACCACTAAATTATCTAATTTATATTTGTTGGCACACTGAGCAGCTTCCCAAATTTCCCCTTCCTGAGCTTCACCATCCCCAATAACAACAAAAGTTCTATATGCTTTATTATCGAGCTTTGCACAAATTGCCATACCAACGCCACAGGCAAGGCCTTGACCTAAAGAACCTGTTGAAATATCAATTCCTGGGCACTTTTTCATATCTGGATGCCCTTGCAAAATTGAGCCTTCTTCTCTTAATGTATCAAGAACTTCTAATGGGAAAAATCCTAAAGTTGCAAGGGCTGCGTATTGAATTGGGCAAACATGTCCTTTTGAAAGAACAAACCTGTCACGATCTTCCCAATTTGGATTTTTAGGATCAATATTCATTTCCTTAAAATACAATGCTGTAATAAAATCTGCGACGGATAAAGAACCACCTGGATGGCCAGACTGCGCTTTATAAATCATTGATACTGTTTTCTTTCTTAAATCTGCTGCAATATTTTTTAATTCATTCATACTAACATCTTTCATAATTTAATCACCTCATTAAATTGTTTTTGAGAAGTTTACTTTTATACAAACGCCAAAGATATCATAGGAATATATGTAACTAACAATAACACTACAATTGCTGCTGCAATTAAAGGAAGTGCCGCAAATGAAATATCCTTCAAGTTGCATTTTGCAACTCCACATGCCACATACAGGTTCACACCAACTGGAGGTGTAACAAGACCGATTGCTAAGTTTACAACCATAACAACGCCCATGTGTACTAAATCAATTCCTAAAGCATGGGCTACCGGTACAAAAAGTGGTGTAAAGATGTAAAGAGCTGATGTTGAATCAAGGAAACAACCGGCAATTAACAGCACTATATTTACAATTATAAAGAAAATAACTGTATTTCCGTTTGTGAAAGCTGTTAATGCTTGACTGATTGCAACGTCAATACGAGCTCTAGTTAATACATAAGCAAATAAGCTTGCCCCTGCAGTAATAAGCATAACTGTAGATGTGGTTGTTGCTGAATCAACAAGTATTCTATAAAATTCTTTTAACTTAACTGTTTTATAGATAAACACGCCAACAAACAAACCATAAATGGCAGAAACAGCTGCTGCTTCTGTTGGGGTAAAAATACCACCATAAATACCGCCTAAAATAATTACCGGCATTAAAAGACCCCAAAACGCCTCTTTAAAAGCTTTCCATCTTTCTGCTGCAGATGCTTTTGGCAAAATCATTATATCAGAACGTCTTCCAATAAAAATAGCTGTAATGATTAACGCAAGGC
>JAEZPX010000279.1 GCA_023413275.1 Bacillota bacterium
CTGTTCTTGTATCCACACTGCTGGTTGCTTCATCAAGAATCAATACAGAAGGGTTCGCCAAAATTGCTCTGGCGATGGCAAGCATTTGTCTTTGCCCTTGGCTTAGGTTGCCACCCCCGTCGGTTAAAACGGTATCATAACCATCGGGTAAACGTCGAATAAATTCATGGGCATTGGCAAGCTTTGCAGACGCAATGATTTCATCATCTTTCGCATCTAATCTACCATAACGAATATTTTCCCGAATGGTATCCGTAAATAAATAGGTATCTTGTAAAACAATCCCTAGGTTTGAACGCAAGCTTTTTCGCTTGATATCCTTAATTTCTTGTCCATCAATGGTAACGGTGCCTTTATTTATATCATAAAAACGAGTCAATAAGTTTATTATCGTTGTTTTTCCAGCCCCGGTAGGTCCAACTAAGGCAATGGTCTGCCCCGGTTTTGCATACAGGTTCACTTCTTTCAAAATAGGATGACCTTCCTCATATGAAAAATCAACATTTGAAAGAACAACATCACCTTTTACATCAGTAAGCGCAATGGAATTCGGTTGATCCTTCATTTCCTCTGGCTCATCCAAAACTTCAAATACTCTCTCTGCTCCGGCAAAGGCCGCCATCATAGCATTTACTTGGTTTGCCAATTCATTCAAAGGTCTTGTAAATTGCTTAGAATATATAATAAAATTAGAAATGGTACCCAATGTCATAGGCAGACCCATAACCATCATAAGACCGCCAACCGCCACAACAATGGCATATGAAATGTTGTTCAGTGCCATCATAATTGGTGCTATGATTCCTGAAAAAATTTCTGCACGAATACCTACCTTCAATAAATCGTTATTTTTTTCAGAAAACGTTTTTGTCATTTCATCTTCTTGACAGAATACCTTAACAACCTTTTGCCCTGAAATAATTTCTTCTATATAACCATTCAATTTTCCAAGACGCTCCTGCTTTTCTTTATAATTTTTTCTAGAGCGAGTGGTTACGGCTTTTGTGACAATAAGCAATATTGGGATAGTCACAATAGATGCAATTGTCAAAGGAATATTCAAATAAAGCATCATTGCGAAGGTTCCAATTAAGGTTAATCCGCTTTGCAATACTTGAGAGATGCTGTTATTAAGTGCCATAGAAATATTATCTACATCGTTTGTAACACGGCTCATAATTTCGCCATGGGTTGTAGTGTCAAAGTACTTTAGAGGAAGTCTTTGTATTTTTTCAAAGAGCTCCTTACGGATCGTTGCGACAACATTTTGCCCTACCAAAAGAAGCAAATAGCTTTGAAGCCACATACACAAAGAAGAACCAACATAAATGGCGAAAAGCATTGAACAGACTTTTGCCAAACCTGCAAAATCAAACTTTGTTATATACTGATCAATGGCAACACCAATCAGGCGGGTTGCATAAACTGTTCCCAGTGTAACAAAGGCAATACAAATAAAAGAAATTAATAAATAGAGCCAATATTTATTTAAATATTTTAAGAGTCTGCTAAGGGTTTTCTTTGTATTTTTTGGTTTTCTGGATTCTATCGGCGGTTTTCCGCCCATACGGGGATTAGGCATCTAAAACTACCCCTTTCTTCATTTGAGATTGATAAATTTCCTGATAGTCTAAACTAGTTTCCATAAGATAATTATGGTTACCTTGCGCAGCAATTTTACCGTCCTTCAGTACAAAAATTTTATCTGCATGTTTAATTGAGCTGATTCGCTGGGCAATTATGAATTTTGTACATTTATCATGGGAATCTTTCATTGCTTGACGAATTCTTTTTTCAGTTAATGAGTCCACCGCACTGGTGCTATCATCAAAAATAATGATACTTGGATTTTGAATCAATGCTCTGGCTATGGAAATACGTTGTTTTTGCCCACCGGAAACGTTTACACCCTTCTGTCCCAATTCCGTATCATAGCCATTGGGTAATTCCATAATAAAATCATGGGCTTGTGCAGCCTTTGCAGCAGCAACCACTTCTTCCTCTGTTGCTTTTTTATTTCCCCACATGATATTTTCTCTGATGGTGCCGGTGAATAAAACGGTTTCTTGCAGAACCACAGCCACTCTTTTTCTAAGGTCGTGGATGGAATAATCTCGTACATCTACATCGTCAATAAAAACGGCACCTTCGGTAACATCGTAAAGGCGGGGCATCAAATTCACCAAGGTGGATTTCCCAGAACCAGTCTCTCCAAGAATGCCAACGGTTTCGCCTGGATTTACGCTTAAACTCAGGTTCTCCAAAACCGGTTCACCACTTCCGCCTTTATAACGGAAGGCTACATCTTTAAATTCAACCTTCCCTTGACTTCTTTCAGGCGCAATGGGATGAACGGGGTCTGCAATGTCAATATCCTCGTTTAAAACCTCATTAACACGGTTTAATGAAATTTGCGCTCTAGAGATATACATAAACACCATGGCAATCATCATCAGCGCCATAATCATTTGCATTAAATATGTGATAAATGCCATGATTTCTTCAATTCTTAATCCGCCGATAGAAACCTGAATTCCGCCATACCAAAGAATCGCAATAATGGAAATGTTTAAAATCAACATCATCAAAGGCAGCATAAGCACTACAATGCGGAATGCCCTCACACTGGTTTCTTTATAATCGTCATTGGCTATATTGAATTTTTCTATCTCATAGTCATGGCGAACAAAGGCTTTTACCACTCTCATGCCTGCCAAACATTCTCTCATAACGGTATTTACACCATCTAGTTTTTCCTGAACCATCTTAAATTTCGGCACTGCCTTGCGCATTACCAAAAAAGTTGCTAAAGCCAGAATAACGATAGAAATCACAAAAATCATGGCTAAATTTCCATTGATGGAGAATGCCATAATCAAACTGCCGAAACATAACAATGGGGCACGTATCAACATACGCAAAGACATCAATATAACCATCTGAATTTGAGTAATATCATTGGTTAATCTTGTAATCAACGAAGGTGTTTGAAATGTATCAATATTATGGAAAGAAAAATTCTGTATTTTTATAAACAGATCTTTTCTTAAATCCGTTCCCGCTCTCTGACTGACTGTACTTGCTGCAATCAAACAGCCAATACCGCCAATAATTCCCAAAAGAGCCACAAAAATCATTCCTGCGCCCATCTTCAAAATATAATTGGAATTGGATGCACCAACACCATGATTAATTAAAAGCGTCATCAGCTTTGGCATAATCAACTCAGACGATGTTTCAATCAGCATAAAAAGCGGCGCCAAAATTGCCAATTTTTTATAGGGCTTCATATATTTTAAAATGATCTTCAAGCATTCTCCCTCTTTTCATTTAAATCTTTATTCATATTCTCTAATATTCTGCCTAAATAATGCAAACATAAATTCTTTTCCTCATCCGTAAAGCCATCCAAAGCCACATCATCGATAGATGAGCCTTTGTCTAAAAAAAGTTGGAATTTTTCTCTACCCTTTTTAGTTATGCAAACACGAATACTGCGCAAATCATTTTCATCACGAATACGGTCAATTAATTCATCCCGTTCCATTCTTTTTAAAATATCAGTCATGGAAGCTGGTTTTATACGTATAAACTCACACAGCTCTTTTTGCGTCTGCATATCTTTTGACGCAAGAGACATTAAGATTTGCGGTTGCCCCCACGAGAGGCCAATCTCCTGGGCACTATTTTTCATATTTACATGATAAAGTTTAACCAGTACACTTAAAATAAAAGAGAAATCTGTAACATGATCACCCAGAGCCTCTCTTTTTTTTGCAAATGCATCAGAACAAAACATTCCATTCCTCCTAAAACTTTCACTAGTATTAGCTTAACTGCTATTCTTTTTTCATTACAACGTATCTATTTTTAATTATGTAGGTCAAAATATAACGTAGTACAAAAAAATAGTTAGACATCTAACTAATTGATTAGATACCTAACTATTTTATCATAATTTTTTTATTTGTCAAATTAAATTATTATAATACATATTCAAACATAAAAGCGATGTGCAGGCTGCTGCCAACCATAACAAAAATATGAAAGACTTCATGGAACCCAAAATGTTTGAAGGTAATATTGGGCTTTTTTAGTCCATAGATAACGGCCCCTACAGTGTAAGCAATGCCTCCTGCAAGTAATAGACCAACGCCATTCCAACTAACTGCTTTTTCCAGTGGTACGAATACAACCACTGCCAACCAACCCATGACAACGTAAATCAATGTAGACAACCATCTAGGGGCATTCATCCAAAATATTTTAAGTAAAATACCAGCCAATGCAAAGGCCCAAATAAGAACTAACATAGTCCAGCCCCACGCGCCATGCAAGGACACCAAGCAAATGGGGGTATAAGTTCCTGCAATTAAGACGAAAATCATCATGTGATCAATACGGCGCAAAACATTTACTTTATTTTGTGACAACTTTAATGTATGATAAATTGTACTGGCTCCATATAAAAGCAATAAAGAGATACCAAAAACGGCAAATCCCCATTGATGCCAAACGCTTGCCTCAAGCTTTGCCTTATGCATTAGCAATAAAAAGCATGGGATTACCGCAAGAAAGCCAACAAAATGTGTTAATGCACTGATTGGGTCTTTTACTTTAAATATTATTTTACTCATGTTCTCCACTCCTTCATGTAGTTATCAATACTACATATCATTATATCCATATACTAACACATTATTTAAAAAAGCGCAAGAAGAATTTGGAATAAAATCTTGAAGCATTGTTTGAAATAATATATAATAAAAAAAGCAAGAAATTTAACAAATAAAAATATCGGGGTGAACAAATGACAGCTCTTGAAAAAATCATAGATAACTTTACACGAGAAGTTAAATCTTCAGGAAGTATAGATATTGAGGATATTCCAAATATAGATTTGTATATGGATCAGGTTACCACTTTTATGGATAAGGCTTTGGTTAGAAATAAGCGTTATGATGAAGATAAGATATTAACAAAAACCATGATAAACAACTATACAAAAGCAAAAATTTTTCCTGCACCAGTTAAGAAAAAGTATAGTCCCATGCATATCATGCTTTTAATTATGATATATCATTTAAAAATGGTTTTATCTATCAGAGACATTGGCATTCTATTTCAACCGGTGCTTTCGGTAAAATCTTTGGAAGAACAGGAAAAAATGATTCAAAATATATATAAAGGCTTTACCAAGCTGCAACTTTCAACACAACAGAATATGCAGTCTTCAGCAGAAGGAATTCAGGATTCAGCAATTCCTGTGAAAGAAATTATTGAAGCTTATCAAGATGAAAAGATAGAAAAGATTTTATTGGTTTTGCTTCTTGCAATTCGTGCGAATGCCGAAAAGCAATTGGCCGAAAAGGTTTTGGACACCTATTTCTAATAAAGACAGCATTAGAAAAGCGATTCTTCTAAAATAATAGAAGAATCGCTTTTTTGTTTTATTATAAGTATTAATGAAGCAGTATCAAAAAAACACGACTGAGAATTAAGTTATATGGGCTATTCTTCATGCAGCTCCAGGCTTCATACAAAGCGTTAGTACTTGTTAAAACAGGCTAAGCTGATTTGTTTCGGGAATACCATTTAAAACACCATTTTCCTTCAAAAGATCTATGAGGGAACGACCCAAGGTGGTTCTGTTTTTCAGTTCCTCTAAGGTATGGAACTCCCCCTCTTTCCTGCCTTCAACAATACTTTCCGCCGCAGTGGTTCCTAATCCCTGCAAGGAATTAAAGGGAGGAATCATCCCTTGCTCTGTAATAATAAATTTTTTGCTGTCCGATTTATAAAGATCAATGGGCAGGAAATGAAACCCTCTGGCATAAAATTCAACGATAATTTCTAAAACAGTCATTTTATTTTTATCCTTTGCCGTTGCTTCCATTCCTTTCGCCTGAATCTCCTTAATTGCTTCCTTCGCCTTCTCTATACCTTTACACATGGTTGCATAATCAAAATCGTCACTGGCTCTTACAGTAAAGTATGCCGCATAATATGCCTCAGGGTAGTGAATTTTAAAATAAGCTATACGGAATGCCATCATAACATAGGCAGCTGCATGGGCCTTAGGAAACATGTACTTGATTTTTTGGCAAGATTCAATATACCAATCGGGAACTTGAGAGGCTTTCATGTCTGCAATGTCTTCCTCAGTCAAACCCTTTCCTTTACGCACCTTTTCCATAATTTTGAAAGATTTCTTTTTATCTACGCCTTTATTTATCAGATAGATCATAATACTATCTCGAGTAGAAATTGTTTCTTTCAAGGTGATGGTACCATTTTCGATTAACATCTGGGCATTGCCGAGCCATACATCCGTACCATGGGAAAGCCCTGAAATACGCAATAAATCAGCAAAAGATTTTGGCTTCGTATCTAAAAGCATGCCACGAACAAATTTTGTGCCGAATTCCGGAATACCCAAAGTCCCTGTTTTACAATTGATATCCTCCTCCGTAACCCCCAAAGCATGTGGTGACTCAAACAAAGACATGGTCTCTGGGTCGCCAAGGGGCACCGTTTGTGGATTTACCCCAGTTAAATCGTAAAGCATTCGAATAACTGTAGGATCGTCATGCCCCAAAAGGTCAAGCTTCAGCAAACGTCCACTAATGGAATGATAATCAAAGTGCGTCGTGGTAATTTTAGAATTTACATCATTTGCAGGCCTTTGAATGGGGCAAAATTCATAGATACTATGGTCGTTGGGCACTACCATTAATCCCCCCGGATGCTGACCCGTGGTTCTTTTTACGCCTGTGCAGCCTAATATCAAACGATTTATTTCTGCATTATGTACAGTCTGCTGACGCTCATCAAAATACTTTTTTACAAAGCCATAGGCAGTTTTATCGGCAAGGGTACCAATGGTTCCTGCTTTAAAAACATGCCCTGTTCCAAAAAGCTCTTCTGTATAGGCATGGGCACTCTGCTGATATTCCCCTGAAAAGTTTAAGTCAATATCCGGTTCCTTATCCCCCTCAAAGCCAAGGAAGGTTTGGAAGGGAATGTCGTGTCCGTCCTTATGAAGCTTTTCACCGCAATTTGGGCATACCTTATCGGGCATATCACAGCCACAAGCCTCTTCCAAAGCGAAGGTTTTCACTGTTTCAGATTCAAAATCCGAATATTTGCAGTTTGGGCACACATAATGGGGAGGCAAGGAATTTACTTCTGTAATCCCCGCCATATTTGCCGCAAAGGATGAACCTACCGAGCCACGAGAACCAACCAGATATCCATCCTCCACCGATTTCCAAACCAGCTTTTGCGCAATGATATAAAGCACCGCATAACCATTACTGATGATGGAGTTTAGTTCTGTTTCCAAACGGTCTTGCACAATGTGCGGTAAAGGATCTCCATATAAAGAATGAGCTTTATCCATACAAATACGCCTTAGCTCATCATCCGCACCCTCTATTTTGGGTGGGAAGGTTTCGTCGGGTATGGGCTTTATTTTCTCAATGCAGTCGGCAATGCGGTTTGTATTGGTGATGACCACTTCCTTTGCCTTTTCCTCTCCCAAATATTGAAATTCCTTCAACATCTCTTCCGTAGTTCTAAAGTATAAAGGTGGCTGATTATCCGCATCAGAAAAACCCTCTGCCGCCATGATGATTTTTCGATAAACCTGATCGTCGGGGTCAATAAAATGAACATCACAGGTGGCAACTACCGGTTTATGATATTTCTCTCCCAAGGAAACAATTTTTTGATTCATCTTCTTTAAATCTTCCACAGAACGTATTGCTTCCACCCTTGGGGAGTCAATCATAAAATTGTTATTTCCTAAGGGTTGTATTTCCAAATAGTCATAAAGCCCTACTAGGTTTTCTATGACCTCTTTAGGGGCGTTATCCAATAAAGCACGATAAATTTCCCCTGCCTCACAGGCACTGCCCAAAATAAGCCCCTCTCTTAAACGCAAAAGCTGACTTTTGGGAATACGGGGTCTTCTATAAAAATAATCAATATGGGACAAGGACACCAACTCATATAAGTTCCGTAAGCCCGTATAATTTTGCACCAAAATAATGGCATGATGTGCACGCAGCTTTTTATAATTAACTGTTCGGCTGGAAAAAATATTTATTTCATCCAGTGTAAAAACATTCTTTTCCGTCAGCATATCAATAAATTTTAGAAACATTTCTGCTGTAGCCTCGGCATCATTTACAGCTCTATGATGTCCCACCAGAGAAATATTTAAATGATCACAAAGAATATTCAGCTTATGCTTATTCAACTGGGGCAATAAGGCTCTGGCCAGTTCCAGCGTGTCTAAGACAGTATGCTCCACCTCAATTTGACAATATCTCTCCGCCGCCACTCGAATGAACCCCATATCAAAGCCAGCATTATGAGCCACCAAAACAGCATCCTTTGCGAATGCTAAAAATTCCGGCAATACTTCTTTTATCTTAGGCGCTTCTGCAACCATTTCATCGGTAATGCCCGTTAGCTTTGTAATTTCAGCGGAAATGGGTTTGCCGGGATTTACAAAGGCACTGAATCGATCGATAATCTTTCCATTTTCTAATTTTACGGCGCCAATCTCCGTAATCATTTCTGTTTCTCTGGAAAGTCCTGTTGTTTCAATATCAAAAACCACGAAAGTCTCGTTGAGTTTTTGACCCCTGGACATGGTTACAACATTGCCAAGGTCATCCACCAAATATGCTTCCACACCGTAAATTACTTTTAAATCAGATTTGCCTGCGGCATTCATGGCATCAGGGAAGGCCTGTACAACACCATGATCGGTTATAGCAATTGCCTTATGTCCCCAATCTATGGCACGCTTTATGTAATTTTTTACCGGAGTTACACCGTCCATACTACTCATTTGGGTATGTAAATGTAGCTCTACTCTTTTCTCGTCCATCGTATCCATTCTGATAGGAGGCGCTTGTGCTAGATTAATATTTTTTGCCATAATATTGATTTCACGGGCATACTTATCAAACTGAACGTCACCTTGCACTCTTAAAAATGCGCCCATTTTAAACCGATCTTGAAGCTCACCGTCATAAATACTTTTCTTCACAAAAAATTTCACTGTGGTTGAGTCTGTTTTATCTGTAATATCAAAGGATAGAATATATTTTTCTCCTTTAATTTCTCTGCTCTCTACATTGAAAATACTGCCTTCTATAACAACCGTTTCCCCAATCATTTTACTTTCAGAGATAGGTATTTTTGTTCCCACACATTCCTTCCCAAATAAAATTCCCTTTTGAACAGAATCGGAAACACCCGCCGCCACTGCGGCTGATTTTTCTTGCTCCGCCGCCGTTTGTGCAGCAACTATTTTTTGAATAAACTCGGCAGCTCTTTCTTCCTTTGCCTTCTCAAATAATTTGGTTTCCTGTTCAGAAGTGATTGCATTTTTAAATTGGGTAAGGATTACTCTACCCGTTTCTTTTTCTATCAACTTCTGCAATTCTATATCAAGTTTTTTCTGAGCCATAAAATACGCCATGTTATTTT
>JAEZPX010000031.1 GCA_023413275.1 Bacillota bacterium
ATCAAATCCGAGAAAGAAAAAGAGACGCAAGCGTAAAAGTGGCGGTGGGTTTTTCAAAGTGCTACTGGCGATTGGTGTAATTATCGGTTTTGCTGTTGTAGGTGCCGGGCTGGGCACGGTGTTTGGAATTCTAAATGGCACGGATATGATTAACACACAGGATGTTACACCGGAATCATATACTTCAATTATATTTGATGCCAATGGACAAGAATTCGACAAGCTTCATGGAGACGAAAACAGAGAATATGTAAAATTAGCTCAAATTGCTCCATATATGCAGAAAGCTGTAATTGCCATTGAGGATGAACGTTTTTATGATCATAATGGCATTGATTTTAGGGGTATTATGAGGGCAGTAGTAGAAAATATTAGACATCTTAGTCTTTCTCAGGGTGCCAGTACGCTTACCCAGCAGTTGATTAAAAACGAGAAATTGGATGCGAAAAAAACATTTGCCAGAAAAATTAAAGAACAATATTTGGCAGTTAATCTTGAGAAATCCTTGGCAAAGCAGTTGGGTAGCAAGAAAGCGGCAAAGGATTATATTTTAGAATTGTATTTGAATACAATTGCCCTAAGCCATGGACTCAACGGTGTTGAGTCGGCTGCTCAATATTACTATGGAAAAAATGCCAGTGAGCTTTCCTTGGCAGAAAGTGCAGTGATTGCTGGAATAACAAAAAATCCAAGCGTATATGCACCCGATACAAATCCTGAAAAGAGCAAAGAGCGTCAAACGACGATTTTAAAGAAGATGCTGGACTTGAGTTATATTACCCAGGGAGAGTATGATCAGGCTGTTGCTGAAGATGTATATTCAACCTTGGTCGGCAGTAAGACAGAAGATGATAACCAGAAAGCGAATCACAATTATTTTGTTGAGGCGATGATTGCTCAAGTTGCCAATGATTTGGTTGAGAAAAAGGGATATAAAAAGGCACAAGCATATGATTTAATTTATAGTGGTGGACTCCAGATTTACTCAACTATGGATGCCTCCATGCAAACCGTTATGGAAGATGCATTAACGAATGATTCATTATTTCCTGCATCTGATGGTACCTTAAGTGTAACATATTTGATTTCGGTTATGGATACAACAAACCCGGATACAAATAGTAATCAGTCACATTATGAAAGAAAAACCACGGTAACCAGTGAGGATCAGGTAGATGCATTTGTTGAGTCTGTGAAAAAAGAACTTTTAGATGATACCCATACTTTGGTTTTGGATAAGGTTACCACATCTAGGTCTTTGCAGGCTGCAATGGTTATTATGGATCAACATAATGGACAAATTAAAGCTTTGGTGGGCGGCAGAGGGCAAAAGCCCGGTGATTCTGTTTTTAACAGAGCAACCCAAGCCCTGCGTCAGCAGGGATCAGCAATGAAGCCCTTGGCATCTTATGCGCCTGCAATTGATATGGGGCTATTAATGCCCGGTTCTGTTATTATTGATGAACCAGTAACTTATGGCAGTTGGTCACCAAGAAACTGGAATGGCAGATTTTTAGGTCCTTCCACCGTAAGACAAGGTATTCGTGATTCCATGAATATTTTAGCAATCAAAACCTTTATGATGGTTGGGGCGGAATCTTCTTTTAAGTACATGGAAAATTTCGGATTGTCAACCTTAGTGGAAGCCGATAAAGCAGCAACAACAGCATTGGGTGGTTTAACCCAAGGTATTTCAGTTTTAGAAGGAACGGCTGCTTATGCTGCAATTGCAAATGGCGGTATTTATAATGAGCCCCAGTATTATACGGTGATCTATGATCATGATGGAAATGTATTGCTGGATAATTCAAATATTGATACGCACCGTGTCATTAAAGAAACAACGGCATATATGCTGACGGATATGATGAAGGATGTAATTACCGGTGGCGGTAGTGCCACAGGCCATAGAGCTGCAATCAGCGGCATGACTGTTGCAGGTAAGACGGGTACCACCAATGATACCAAGGATTTAACCTTCTATGGGTATACGCCATATTATACTGCAGGTATTTGGATGGGATATGACACCGCAAAAATCATTGCAAATGGTGGAAGTGCCCACTTAAACATTTGGCGTACTGTTATGAGTCAGGTGCATCAAGGCCTTTCTAACAAAGACTTTACACAACCTAGTGGACTTGTCACCCAGTCATATTGCTCTGCATGTGGTAAAATAGCAACTGATTTATGCAGTCAAGATTATTACGGTCTCACCGTACATTCGGATATTGCTGCGGCAGATTTTAAAGGGCCAGGTGAAGTTTGCACTGTGCACAAGGTATTTAGCATTTGTAAGGAATCCGGTAAGCTGGCTTCTGACAATTGCCCTGATTCCAGCCGAATGGATGTTGTCCTTGCAGTTGATGAAAAGGGTAATATTTTAAGCAAGCCTTCTAAAATACCAGATGGAAAAATGGACATTAATATCAAGGAAACTTGTGATTATGATCATACAAATTCACCGCCTACCTACGAAGACAATCTTCCTACTGACAACGGTGGATGGGGTGGCAATAATGGAAATTCTCCAGGTACAAATGCACCCGGAGATACTAATTATGATGATGGAATTCCTGATGAAAATACTTGGCAAAATAATAACTTTGGTATAAATTAAAATAAAAAATCTTCCGAACACCTAACTAGGATGTGAGGAAGATTTTTTTCATGCGTTAATACCATAAGAAAAGGGATGGATTTTCTGATTTATTAATGGTAAAATAAAAGAAAATTTTACAAAAGAAGCGGCTTCTAGCCAGAGGAGGAATCAACATGTCAATGGTTTATTTAAAATCACCTAGTACAGATCCTGCTTTTAACTTAGCGTTAGAGCAATTTGTTTTTGACAAGATGGATCGCAGTAAGGAATATTTTATGCTGTGGCAAAATAATAATGCAGTTATTGTGGGTAAAAACCAAAATACCTTTGGGGAAGTGAATCCGAAAGTAGTTGAAGAAAAGGGAGTAAAGGTTATCCGCCGCCTTTCTGGTGGGGGAGCAGTATACCACGATTTAGGGAACTTGAATTTTACATTTATTATGGATGCAAAAGAAGCAAGTGATTTGGATATAAAACTATTTTGTCAGCCGGTTGCGTCTCTACTGCAAAAATTAGGGGCTGATGCACAAGTAAATGGCAGAAATGATATCACAATTGATGGAAAGAAGTTCTCAGGAAATTCTCAATATCTAAAAGAAGGCAGAGTCATGCACCACGGAACAATTATGTTTCATTCGGATTTGGATGTGGTAGCCGCTGTTCTTAATGTAGCGGGGGATAAATTTCAGTCAAAGGCGGCAAAGTCGGTAAAAAGCCGTGTAACAAATGTGAAACCTTATTTAAAAGAGGATTTAACCTTGGAGGAATTTCAAGATCAACTGGTTTCCTATGTTTTTGGAGAAATGCCCGTGGAAACCTATGCATTGACGGAGAGGGACTTAGATGAGATAGAAAAGATCAAATTGGAACGCTATGCGCAGTGGGATTGGAATTATGGAAAATCCCCTGAGTATACGGTGCAAAAGGAACGTCGTATTGATGGTTGCGGTAAAATTGAGGCACACATGAATACAAAGGATGGCAAAATCGTTGAGGTGAAGTTTTATGGCGATTTCTTTGGGGTAAGTGACCATGGAGAGCTATCAAAGTTATTAGAAGGTTGTGAATTAAAAAGAGAGGCATTGGAAAAGATGTTGGAGAATATTGAAATTGAAAAATATTTTCATGGGCTTTCAGTAAATCAATTTTTAGATATTTTACTTTAAAATAAAAATAAAGAATGCGCCAAAAATGAGAATTACAAGATCATTTTGGTGCATTCTTTTTTAATGTATGTAGACGAATCTCTTAATGAAATAATTTAGGATTACATCAATTTTTGATAAAGGGGTAAAATATTAAACCAAATGTAATATGATTTGTCTTCGTAAATTTAGGATGCCTTGGCGATTTTTCTTTGTCTGCCCTCATGATCCATTTCAAAATTATCTTTGAGGATGAGCTGAGAAATGGGTACAATTTCATATCCCTTTTCCTTTAATCCTTTTATGATGGTATCTAAGACCTCGGGTGTATATTTAGCATCATTATGGAAAAGAACAATAGAACCGTTGCCAAGATGCTTATGATTTAATACTTGGTTAATTTCATGGTCTGCACCCAATTCCTTCCAGTCTAAACTGTCCCTGTTAGAAA
>JAEZPX010000106.1 GCA_023413275.1 Bacillota bacterium
ATCTGCTGACTTCCTGTTGGAGTGTTTGTGCTTGCGCAGCTAACTCTTCACTGGAGGCAGAGCTCTCCTCAGCTGTCGCGGCATTTGTTTGTACAACGGCAGATACTTGATTTAGTCCTTCATTAATTTGCTCTACGGAAGCCGCTTGTTCTGTGGTTGCATGTTCGATTTCCTGAATGGATTGCACAGCCAAGTCTGCTTTTTCAGAAGCGGAGATGAGTCTCTTTAATGTATCTTCTGCCAGTTGTTCACCTTGTGATACAATGGTTACTGATTTTTCAATGAGCTCGGAAGTTTGTTTTGCCGCCTCTGCGGAGCGTGCCGCAAGGGTACGTACTTCATCGGCTACAACGGCAAAGCCTTTTCCTGCATTTCCAGCTCTTGCAGCTTCTACAGCGGCATTGAGGGCTAAAATATTGGTTTGAAAAGCAATATCTTCAACAAGCTTTGTGATTTTTGAAATTTGCTGTGAGGATTCGCCAATTTCACGCATGGAAACATTGAGTCGTTTCATAAACTCATTGCTGCTAGAGATTTCTTCACCGGCTTGACCTACATATTCCACTGCATTATGCACGCTGGTAGTATTCAGCTCTGCTTGTTGAGAAACGCTTGCAATGGAGGCATTAAGTTCTTCCACAGTTGCCGCCTGTTCTGTTGCACCAGAGGATAATGCCTGTGCTGCCGCCGCAACTTGTCCTGCACCGGAATTCACCTGATCTGCTGCGGTGCGGATGAGTTGAAGGGTTTCGTTTAGGTCGTTTTTAATTTTTTGTAGAGCCAGGCCCAATGTGTCTTCATTTGATCTGAGGGGCACAGACTGAGTAAAGTCACCATTGCTGATTCGTTCAGCAACAACAACCTGTTTACGGATACCATCAAGCATTTTTGTAAAGGAGGTCGCTAAAATTCCGGTCTCATCTTTAGAATCTAAATCGCTCAAATCAATATCTACGTGACCCAATGCCAAAAGTTCGGAAGCGTCAACCACCCGACTGATTGGTGTACTAATGCTGTTGGAAATCTTACGACTCAGTATAAATGAAAAAATTGCACCTATTAGAATAATAATTCCAAGTATAGTAATCAATATAAATGCGGTGGTTTCATTTGTATCACTGGTTTTCTTTGCAGATTCCATACGGTTATCTGTGAGTGTATCAAAGCAGGTTTGCATTTCAGTAACCTTGGCAGTGGCATTATTAATTGCTGCAGTTGCTTCACCTGGTTTATTTTCACCAGCTAAAACAACTACTTTGTCTACGACTGGGATATAAGTATTATTAAAAATCTCAATCATTTTATCATAGGCAGTGATGCTACTGGAATTGGTGATACTTGGACGATAAAGCTGCATTTGTTCTAAAAAGATGGATTCATTTGAAGCATTCCTTTGTTTTATCTTTTCAATTTCGACTGAGTTTCCAGCGAGAGCAGTCGCATTTCTTACATCAACACGTAATTCGTTCAGTGCTGTCATTGCTTGAATTAGATTATTAAATGGAGCCGTTTGTTTTTCATATAGATAAGTATCGGAGTTATTAATTCTTACCATACCAAAGATGCCTACGCTGCCTACAATAAGCATTACCAGAACTAAAGCAGAAAAACCAGTCGTAAGTTTTCGAGAAATACTAAAATCTTTAAAATTTTTCATATGTAGGTTTCCTCCTAGATTGTTGTACAATTGGCACTGTGTCAATGAATTTAAATAATATCATTTAATCATAATTGCATTTTTCGGGAGCTTTGCGTATTATTAGCCTTTGAGGTTATAATATAAATGTTGGGAGTAGACATAAAAGTCGCAGTTTACCCGAAACTAAGACAAAACTCAAATATCCGCTGATTTTGAAGAAACTGGCGAAGGTATGACCATGGAATTGACGGTGAATTCTGGAATTTGCATATGCAGTCTGTGCATCTCATTAAACTTATCTATGGCAATTCTTTTTTGCTCCATTAACGAATGTGCATAAATGTTTAGCGTGATGCTGACATTAGAATGACCCAGAATTTCACTTAAAGTTTTGATATCTACGCCCAATTCCAATGCTCTGGTGGCAAAGCTATGACGGATAGCATGAAATTTTCTATCTCTTACCCCGGCTTCTTCTAATAGCTTTTTATAGACTCTCTGGTATACTCGTGGATCAAAGGGTTCTGCTTTTCCCGATAGAATGGAGGCGTTTTCATCTTGGGAATCTAATTTGCTTTGCTGCAACAATTCCAGTAGAAAAGCTGGTAAAGGAATTCTGCGTAATGAGGTTCTGCTTTTTGGAGTACCCACACTTAGTTGCGTTTTTGCGCCGTCTGAATTAAAGTTCTGAATGCGTGATACCGTTCTTGACACCATCATAGTGCCGGCATCCATATCAAAATCACTCCATTTCAGAGCACAAAGCTCACCAATACGCAATCCTGTGTAGAAGCACAGAATAACACCTAAGCATCTTTTATCCACAGAGCGCTGGGCGGCATATTCAATAAGTCTCTGTTCTTTCATAGTAAAAACAGGTACCTCTTGCTGTATCTTTACACTAGGCAGAGTAATGTTTGTTATTACTGATGTGTATTCTGGACTATTCTTTGAAATTTCCCGCAAAGCCGTTTTAAAAATAGATAGGATTTTACGCTGATAGGATTTAGATAGTCCATTATTTTCTTTCATTTGTTTTACAAAACGTACAACAGAAATATCAGTCAAATGTTCATTTCCAGGTTGATTGAAATAGGGAAGTACATATTTATGCATACACTGATAATAACTTTCATATGTTGAAGGTTTTAAACGCTCTGAAAGTCCATTGTTAAGCCAAGATTCGAATAAATCAACGGCGCAATTTTTAGAATATGGTGGAGGAGATAAAGACACAGGTTTTTCCTGTGGTTTTATGCTTCTCATTTTTTCTCGAACTTCTCTATAGGACTTTGCATAAAAAGAATAGTATTTTTTATTTTGCATGAGGACTCTGCCTTCCCAACGACCGTCCTTTCGTTTATATATATTTTCTCCTTTGCGTGCCATTGTTTTGTTCTCCTTTCGATTGACGTAATTATTGACGGCTGATTTTTTGTAATGAGCATAAATTATAATTAAATTTTGTAAAGGATTGGTTCTTACAAGGTTTTTTTACACCTACTTTCATCGCATTGACAAGTGAGATTGAAAGATATATAATAAAAATTGTCATATTGCGTCGAAAAAACGAATCTTAGTTTCGGGTAAACTGCGACTTATTTTGTATTTTTATGGAATTTGATAGAGGAACGAATACAATTAATAATTTGTTAGAAACAAGTCCGCAGTTTTTGAGTCTGTGGGCTTGTATTGTTTTACGTTAAAAGTATTATCCGTGGGTTTGCACACACAAATTGTTGAATTGTTGAAGGCTTTGCATTTAGCAAAAGCTTTTTTTATTTAACAATAGAACAAAATAAATAACTTTATAGATCTCATTATGTATACTGAATATTTTATTTGTATTATTATAAGCTACAGATTTTGTAAAATCAAGTAAAGTTTACATAAAAATGCAGAAATTGCAACACTTTTGAATATTGTCTAAGTGCTTTTTCGAGATTTTGATTGTCATTTGATTTTTAAGTTATTTATTATAAGTTTTTTACATAAAAAAGTGCAGAGATTAAGCACATTTGAGATGCTTAATTACTGCACTTTGTTTGTGATTATGCAAAAAAAGTTTGTTTTGTGTGGAATAAAATTCATGATGAAATAGAAGGAATATTGTAATAGAAAAAAGAATGGCTTTATTCATTTGAAGAATGGCGAATTAGTACCTCTACCATTTCGCTAATCATTTCAATTTGATTTGGTGTAAGGTGTTTTAATTGTACATGAAGCTGTTCCACGCTTTCAGGCACAACTGAATACTCCAGCAAGTCACCTAACAGAAAATCAGAAGATACATTGAGGGCATTACAAATCTTAAGAAAAAGTGAAAAGCTTGGCTGGCTTCCGCCACTTTCAATTTTTCGAATGTGTACTGCATTCACACCGCATAATTCTGATAATTGTTCAGAAGTATATCCTTTTTTTTTCCGCAACTGATTGATTCTTTTACCAAAAGTATTGTTTTTCATAAAAAAACCTTCTTTCTTGTAGCTTACAAATTATTAATGTATTTTTGTATATTACATTGACGTGAGTATTGGTAATAGTATTATATATGCTACAAAAAAAAATTCAAGGATACAATGGAAGACAGTGAATTCATTTTCCCTGTATATTTTCTGACGATTCCTAAATCGATATCTCATATAAAGTTAAGAAATTGCAAAATCCAATAGATTTGAGATTGGTTGCAGTGTAGCATAATGAACTCTATTTTTTAAGAATAGTTTAAATATTTATGGAAGAAATGAAGAAGTTTCATTGATTGTTTCTTCATTTTTTTTGTGATAAAATGGTATAGGATGATTTTATATTTAATAGGAGAAAATTATATGGATTTAAATATTGCTTGGTATATGGAAAAACAAGTTGAGAAAGCTTTGGATGGATTAAGTAAAAATAATATGAAGGGAATCTTCGTAAAAGATGAAGATGAACTCCTGAAGGTAATGAAAGAGCTAATCCCAGAAAATTCTATTGTAGGCGTAGGTGATTCTGCTACACTTTTAGAAACGGGCGTGCTGGATTTATTGCGTAATGGGAAATACAACTTTTTAGATAAATATAAACAGGGACTTACCAGTGAGGAAAAAAGGGAAATTTATATTCAAAATTTTTCGGCAGATACATTTTTGTGCAGCACCAATGCACTTACAGAGGATGGCACGTTATACAATATTGATGGAAATGGAAGTCGAGTTGCCCCTATGATTTATGGACCGAAACAAGTGATTATTGTTGCCGGTATAAACAAATTGGTTCAAACTAAAGAGGATGCTGAGAGAAGAGTGAGAAATTATGTAGCTCCAATTGATGCAAAGAGATTAAATAAGGACACACCCTGTACAAAAATTGGTCATTGCGTTGATTGTAAAAGCCCAAATAGAATCTGTAATGTATTTGTTACAATAACAAGGCAGTTTGTAAAAGATCGGATTAAGGTTATCATTGTGGGGCAGACCTTGGGGTATTAAGAGATAGAAGAATAATATAATTTACGATACGTAATTGAACAGATTGAAAAAAAGCCACAGAAAATCAAATAATCGGCGGTGGCTTTTTCTTTTTAATAAATGATACTATAAAACCAGCAATATAATAAATCTCAAAGTTTAAACAAGAGGAATATTCTCAAAAAGTTTCATGGTTATTATAATAAAGCCAAAATCAGTAAATATATTTTTTACGGTTATACTAAAGAAGAAACTTTTGAGAGGAGTGTTAATTTGTCACAACAAATTTATACAAATAAATTAATAGAAGAAACTTCACCCTATTTGCTACAGCATGCTCACAATCCTGTGCAGTGGTATCCTTGGGGAAAAGAAGCCTTCCAAAAAGCAAAATTGGAGGATAAGCCGGTTTTTTTAAGTATTGGCTACAGTACCTGTCACTGGTGCCACGTTATGGCTCATGAAAGCTTTGAGGATGAGAAAGTGGCAGAGCTTTTGAACAACTCATTTATTGCAATCAAAGTTGATAAAGAAGAACGTCCTGATATTGACAGCATCTATATGACGGTTTGCCAAGCCTTCACGGGAAGAGGCGGTTGGCCTACTAGTATTTTTATGACGTGGGAACAAAAACCTTTTTTTGCTGGAACCTATTTCCCAAAGGAAAATGGGTATGGAATTATGGGTTTCAAAAGTTTATTGAGAGCGATTCATGAAAAATGGGAAACAAACAGGGAAGAATTGCTACATTCCGCAGAGGAGATTGTGACAGTTTTTCAAAGAGAGAACTCTCTGCATGAAGAAGCAGACTATACTTTAATAGACGCAGCCATAGAGCAATATCACAAAAGCTATGATGAGGCATATGGTGGATTTGGAGTTGCACCTAAGTTTCCTGCCCCTCATAATTTGCTCTTTCTATTGCAGCAATATGAAAAAAAAGGTGAGGAAAAACACCTTGAGATGGTTGAAAACACCTTAACTCAATTGTACAAAGGTGGTATTTTCGACCATATTGGGTTTGGCTTCAGCAGATATTCTACGGATCGGCAATTTCTGGTGCCCCATTTTGAAAAGATGCTATATGATAACGCATTGCTGATCCTTGCTTATTGCAAGACCTTTGAACTCACCCAGAAACCTTTTTATCGTGAAGTTGCTGAGAAAATCGCAACTTATATCCTGCGAGAAATGACCTCTTCCGAAGGGGGATTTTATAGCGCACAGGATGCGGACAGTGATGGTGAGGAAGGAAAATATTATGTGTTTGAGCCCACTGAAATCCTTAATATTCTGGGTAAAGAAAAAGGTGAAGCATTTAATCAACAATATGATATTACACAAGAAGGGAATTTCTTGAGAAAAAGCATCCCCAACTTATTGCAAAA
>JAEZPX010000111.1 GCA_023413275.1 Bacillota bacterium
GGTGCCCGTGGGTACTGTTATTCGTGAAGCTGAAAGTGGTAAGGTTATGGCGGATATCAGCAAAGCTGGGGAAGAAAAGACCTTGATTTTTGGCGGCAAGGGTGGCAAGGGCAATCAGCATTTTGCAACCCCAACCAGACAAGCCCCAAGATATGCGGAAAGAGGCCGTACCGCAAAGGAATATGATGTTATTTTAGAATTGAAATTGATTGCGGACGTTGGACTGATCGGTTTCCCCAATGTAGGGAAATCCACACTACTTTCCATGGTAACGAATGCTAACCCCAAAATCGCAAACTATCATTTTACAACCCTTTCCCCTAATTTGGGTGTGGTACAGGGCAGATTTGGCGATAGCTTTGTTTTGGCAGATATTCCCGGTCTAGTAGAAGGTGCCAGCGAGGGTGTGGGATTAGGGCATGAATTTTTGCGTCATGTGGAAAGAACGAAGGTTTTTATCCATGTTGTGGATGCGGCAGGAGTGGAAGGTGATGATCCCGTTGAAAATATTCGAAAAATCAACCATGAGTTGGAAGAATATAATCCGGAATTATTAAAGCGTCCCCAGGTGATTGCTGCTAATAAAACGGATATTCCAGAAGCAGCAGAAAATGTGGAACGCCTGAAGGAAACTTATGAAAAAGAAGGTTTTAAGGTATACCCCATCTCTGCGGCAACGAACAAAGGACTGGATGAGCTTTTGTCAGCCGTTGCAATGATTTTGAAGGATTATCCAGAGGACATTATTTTTGCCGAGGATTATGAGGAATACGATGAAGTTGCTGTGGATGTTGAACCTTTTACCATCGAAGAGGTGGAAGATGGCTACTATGTGGTAACCGGTGTGGGTGTAGAAAAAATGATTGGTTATACCAACATTGAAACGGAAAAAGGTTTTGCTTTCTTCCAGAAATATTTAAAAGAAAAGGGCATCATTGAAGCTTTAGAAGAAAAAGGAATTGAACAAGGTGACACCGTTCGTATTTACGATTTAGAGTTTGAGTTTTGGAAATAAGATTGATGAAAAACCCTATGGGGAGCTTAGGCTTCTCTGGGGTTTTTTTGTCGATAAAGAAAGGAATGTTTTCATAGGAATTTACCCTGTTTTTAAGCATTTTTTAAGGAAACCATATATAATGAAGGTATGATGATAAGGAGAGTTTCTCATGTGTAAAAAAATTTTATTATACATACTTTATATGGTAGAGATAACGGTGCTTATTTTTGTATGCGTTGATGCAGTTGGTTATTTCCATTATGGGTCAAGCCAATCAAAGCGAGGTGAGCTGTTAGAGCTCAAAGAGGGGTGGAGCCTTAAGCTTGGAGATGTCATATATCCTATCGAAGAGTTACCCAAGGAATTTGTGATGGCGTCTGACGGTGCAGAGATTTATAGACAATTGCCAGAAAAAATAAATAATAATTCTATTTTGGCTTTTGAAAATAGATTTCAAGATGTTCAAGTCAAAATCAATGGTGAAGAACGTTATTCATATCGTGGGTTATTGCCTGAGCAGGGACGGCAGATGAACACCAATGTGCTATGCATTGTTGATTTAGGAGAAAAAGATGCTGGTCAAGAAATCAAGGTTTCATTTCAATCACCCATGAAAACGGTGGGTCTGCATCTTCCGAGCTTTTTTATGGGCGTGGAGTCGGCTTTGATGTTAGAATCCTTGCGGGCCGGGCTATCTTCTTTGGTTTTTTCCGGAATAATGCTTTTTTTTACAATACTTTGCATGGCGATGTATCTGAGAGAAAAAATAGCGCATGGAGAAAAAGTCGATTTGCTAGCGCATACTTCTATACTGATGGTATTAAGCAGTATTTGGTCTATCGCGAACTGTGAGGTAGTTCATTTATGTGTTGACAATGATATTTTATTAGCTTATCTTTCTTTTAACTCTTTTATGCTTCTACCTATTATGATACCTATTTTTTATAGTGATGTTCTGGTGCGATACAAAAGATTTTTGTATCGATTGGCGGGAGCTGCCACCCTTAACTTTTTGCTTCAAAACATATTAAATTTTCTAGGGATATATCAATATATTCAAATGATGTCTATTACATATATTCTTCTTTTATTCACAATTTTTGCTTTGATCGGTATTTCTATCGGGGAATACACAAAGGAAAAATCCTATTATACTGCTGGATTTTTAATTGCTATTATTGTTTTTCTAAGTTTTTATATGATGGACGTGTTAAGATTTTTCTTTTTTGCACCTCTGGACAATGCCAGATTTTTTCGATATGGTGTTTTGTCTTTCATTATTATCATTGTTTGGATTTGTGCAAAGAAGGTTCTATGTTATGTTGAGGTTGAGATTGAAAATCGGGTTTACAAGGAGTTGGCTTTAAGAGATGTTTTAACCCATTTGCCCAATCGGGTAGCTTTAGAGAAATGCATTGAAAGCTTAGAAGAGAGAGGGACAATTTGCAAAAATTTAACGGTAATATTAATGGATGTGAATGGGCTTAAGCCCGTAAATGATAAAAGTGGTCATGGTGCTGGAGATAGACTCTTATGTGAGGCGGCAAAAAGCATTAAGGAAGCATTTCCTGAGGAAAAGGATGCCTGGTATCGCTTGGGTGGGGACGAATTCGTGGTTTTGATGACCCAAACAGAGCTAAGCAATGAGGAATGTCAACAAAGGATGCAGAAGGCCACTGAGAGATGGAAGAATTTTGAGCACGGGCCTATTTCTATTTCCTGCGGAAGTCAAACAGTGAAGGATGTGAAGGTTACAAAAGAGATGGTTCATCATTTGATGCAGGAAGCAGATCAAATCATGTATAAAAATAAAATTCAATATTATCAAAAGAAATTAAATAAAAGAACCTCTCAGGAGATTCTCTGAAATAAAGAATCAATAATTGGGGTTAAAATTGCCTAAGTTGAGACAGACCCCTAAAGCAAATAAAAGGTGGACAAAACTATTAGTTCTGGGTGGTTCTTGGCAGACAGAAAAAGCTGAGAGAATCTTTTCAATTTATTTCAAAGCAGAAGTGTCGGCTTAGTCGACACTTTTTTTGTTTCAGTGGGATAAATGGAATTGACCTTTTCTTATTAAAATCATTCCCTAATTAGTTCATGCATAGGAGACAATTTACTTTTTGGAAGCAATTATCATTTTGCAAAGTACACATTTCAAAAAGAAAACGTAATTTGCATAGATTTTTTTTACTTCTTTGGGAAACAATAATCCAAAATGAAGTAAATGAGGTGATAACATGTATTCCTTGGAGAGAAATACGCCAAGATGCAGAATTTTTTGGTTAGATGGCAAAAAGTTTAAAACAAATTTGTTTTTACTTTTTTTTGAGTTACCTTTAAAACGAGAAACTGCCACAAAAACTGCTTTGTTGGCAGAGGTGTTGCGAGAAGGCTGCAAGGCTTATCCTGATGCCCGCAGAATAGCCACTGCAGCAGAGGAAATGTATGGTGCTTTGTGGGATATTTCTATTGTAAAAAAAGGGGATAAACAATTATTGGTATTCTCATTGGAAACGGCAAAGGCAGTAGAAACAGAGGAGGCCATTGGATTTTTAAAGTCTCTTTCCTCTGAACCATTGGTGGATCATCTTGGGTTTCCTGAGACCGTGGTAAATCGGCGGAAAGAAATATTAGCGAAAAGACTGGCGGCTTTGAAGGATGATAAACAAGAGTATGCCCGCAGACGATGCTTACAGGAGGCGGCGAAAGGAACGCCCCTTGAAATTTCTGCTGATGGTTATGAAGAAGACTTGGATGAAATAGACGGAAAATCATTATATGATTATTACTCCAAAATTGTTGAGCATGCACCGGTTAAAATTTTCTTTTGCGGTGATGAGGGGGAAAAAAGGAAGCTGACAATTTTCCGTAAGATTTTTTCAGGTGGAGAACCTTTGGAAAGCTTAACGGAGGTTGACGTGACAACTAGACAAGAGCCTGTTTATGTTAGAGAGCATACCCCAATGGAACAGGCAAGGCTTGTATTGGCTTTTGATACTAAGGCAGAATGGGGCAAAAGAAGCTATGGCACAATGCTGGTGCTAAATCAGCTGTTTGGCGGTGACCCTGATTCTCTGCTATTTCAAAACCTAAGAGAGCGGGATGGGCTTTGTTATGACATTAAATCTTTTCCTTATCCCTTAACAGGACTTTTGTTTGTGCAAACAGGGATTAAGGTTCAGGATGCTAAAAAATCCGCAAAGGGAATTCTTCACGAGTTGGAAAAGCTTGGAGAAGATGTTGTGGAGGAAAAAAAGTTAGAGCAGGCAAAGACTGCATTATTAAGACAGTATAGAACCATTGCAGATCAGCCTTGGGCAATGGCAGACTTTTCAGTAGAGCAGGTTTTGGGTGATGGTGAGCGAGGACTTGAACCGTTTTTGCGCCGCATTGGTAATGTTACGGCGGAAGAGGTAAGCCGTATGGCCAACAAAGCCGTACTAAAAGCCATTTATTTGTTAAGCGGTCAGGAGGTGGCAAAAGATGAGGGAAAATGATACTGATAAAAACGGGACAGTTTGGACAAAAACATCCTCTGGAATGGATTGCTATTTTTTTCCTATGCCGGATTATGAAGAGAAGATGGCTGCCATTGTGGTGAAAGCAGGTTCCAATTTTTTAGCCTGTGATGCGGAAAATCAGGAAAAGCCTCTGCGCTTTCCAGAAGGAACAGCACATTTTATTGAGCATAGGTTGTTCCGACAAAAATGGGGGGATGCTTTTGCGACCTTTAGTAAACAGGGCGCCTCTGCCAATGCTTTTACCGATGCTGAGAAAACAGTATACTATTTTAGTTGTCAGGAGAATTTTTTTGAAAACTTACGGTTGTTACTCAGCTTTGTTCAAAACCCTTATTTTTTAGAAGAAGAAACAGAACAAGAAAAAAGCATTATTCAAAGTGAGATTACCATGTATGACGACAATCCTGATTGGCGTGTATATTATCAGCTTTTGCAGGCTATGTATCACCATCATCCCATTCGCATTCCCATTGCCGGAGATGCAAAAGCATTGGAGAAAATCAACCATAAAGTGTTGCAACAGGCCTATGATTGTATGTATACGCCGGAACGTTTTAGTCTGATTTGTGCTGGGGATATTCGAGTACAAAAAATTGTTGAAGCCGCCGGTATGATGAAGAAGAAAAAGCCTGGAGAGAAACCCCTTTTTGAGAGAGAACCGGAAAATATAAAAGAAAGCTATGTAGAAGGAAAGCTTGGAATTACTAGGCCTATTTTTCAGATTGGCTTTAAAATGACACCGGTAGAGAAGGAACCAATAAAGCAGCGGATTTTAATGAGTGTTTTGCTGGAGATTTTAGCCGGTGAAAGCAGTGCTTTTTATCAGGAGGCTTATTACAAAAAATATTTAGATGAGCCGCTGGGTAATGCGTATTTTAACGGTGAAGAGTATGCCTTTTGTGCTTTTTCCGGCGTGGGTGAAAGGGGAAAAGAAGTGAGCGAGCTTCTTTTACAGCATCTGGAAACCCTTTGCCAAGAGGGCATTGGGGAAGAGGATTTTCGTAGGGTTTGCAAAAAACAAATTGGACGCTTTATACGGCGAAGTCAATCGGTATCAGGCATGGTAATGGGGCAGATTGAGTGGGCCATGGCAGACTGCTCGGCAGGGCAAGTGTTTCGTTATTTAAAAACTGTGCAAAAGAGTGAAGCTGAACAGCTTTTAAGTAAGGCTTTTGTAAAAGATAAGATGGTTCTTTCCGTAATTCGGTAAGAGAAATAAGCCGTACCGTTTTGATTCCAACAACCCTAGACACAGAGGCCTTAAAGGCTTCTGTGTTTTTTGTATGTATTTTTCATAAACTACATATAAATACAGTACTTTGTGCGTAATTGCATTTTAGGCGGGATATCAGCTTTTATGAAAGAATTCATTGAGTTACGGGTCTCGATGTGGTATTATTTTTTCTAAATGGGTCAATAAGTAATAGTATGCTGACAAATTTAATATTTAAGTTTCTCATTTTAAACCCTTGCTTATCTGTACTATAAGACTCAGAAAAAATGGTTACAATGAAATAATAGAGGTTGTATTATTGACAAAAATTAAATATTTTTATGTATTGATGAAAGGTAGGTTGGCTTATGCCTGAAATATGGTTCCCTCATTTGGGAATAGAAATAAATCATTTAAACAGAGTTGCATTTATAATTTTCGGAAAAGAAGTATACTGGTACGGAATATTTATAGGTACAGCGGTTTTATTGGGACTATTGCTGGCAATGCATGAAGCGAAAAGAACCGGTCAGGATCCAGATACCTATTTGGATTTTGCCCTTTATGCATTGGTTTTCGCTATCATTTGCGCCAGATTGTATTATGTTGCCTTTTCTTGGGATACCTACAAGGATAATCCTTTAAAGATTTTTGCAACACGAGAGGGCGGTCTTGCAATTTATGGTGGAGTTATTGGCGGCGTATTAACAGCGTTAGTATATTCTAAAATAAAAAAAATAAATTTTTGGCAGTTGGCGGACACTGCTGCCCCAAGTTTGGTTTTAGGGCAGGTATTGGGGCGTTGGGGGAATTTTTTCAACCGTGAGGCCTTTGGTGATTTCACAAACAATT
>JAEZPX010000163.1 GCA_023413275.1 Bacillota bacterium
TCTCTAATATGGTACGCAGTGCCTTTTTATGACCTCTTACTTTACTTTCAGGGAACAGTTCACCATGCTGGGCAACAATAATTGGTTTAATATTTAAAATGGTTCCGGCTAAAGCCGCGGCTTTCCCGATGCGTCCACCCTTTTGCAGATGTTCCAAAGAATCTACGGTGAAGTTGATTTTGGTGGTGCTTTTTAAAGCATCAATTTTTTCTAATTGCTGCTCTAAAGTATAACCTTCATCACGCATACGGATCACTTCCCAAACCAATAAGCCTTGAATGCCTGTCACATTTCTGGAATCCAGAACCTCAATACGAGCATCAGGATAAGTTTCGGATAAAATATTTTTTGCATTCATTGCACTCTGGTAAGAGCCGCTAAAATTAGAGGTTAAGCATAAACAAAGAATATCTTTACCTTCTTTTAAATGTGGTTCAAAAACATCAATATAGTCTTGAATGGTTGGTTGGGATGTTTTTGGAAATATGCCATGTTCATTAATTTTGTCGTAAAATGTATTTGGTGTCAACTCATAAATTTCTTTATAATATGTTTCGCCGTCAAAAGAAACAAAAAAGGGCACTACACCCAAGTTGGCTTGCTTTATGTATTCCGGCGCAATATCGCAAGAGCTGTCGGAAATAACTTGATATGGTCTCATAGAGTACCTCCATGTATATGTAAATCTTTGATTAAGTTATCTTATTCTAAAGCATATTCAATTCTATGTCAATAAACGAAAAGGAGTATTTGCCTTTCTTAGGGAAGGGTGGTATACTTTGGAAAGGTAAAAAGGGGGTGGATAAATGGGCAGAATATTAGTGGTAGCGGAGAAGCCATCGGTGGCTCGGGATATCGCTAAAACACTGGGCGCAGGGCAAAAAGGCGATGGTTGTTTGCTAGGTGAAAAGTATGTGGTTTCGTGGGCAATTGGTCATCTGGTTACGCTGGCAGAGCCGGAGGAATATGGCGAAAAATTTAAGAAATGGAGCTTTGCTTCTTTGCCCATTATTCCCGAGGAAATGGAACTAAAGGCGATTAAAAATACACGTTCTCAATTGAAGGTATTGCATAAGTGGATGAATGACAAAGAGATTACGTCAATCATTTGCGCAACAGATAGTGGGCGAGAAGGCGAGTTAATCTTTCGCTATATATACGAAATTACAAAGTGCAAAAAGCCATTTCAGCGCCTTTGGATATCAAGCATGACAGAACAGGCAATCAACGAAGGCTTTGCTAATTTGAAGGATAGCACAGCCTATGATTTATTATATCATTCAGCTAAGTGTCGTTCGGAGGCGGATTGGCTGGTTGGCATGAATGCTACAAGGGCATATACTTTGCGGTATCATGTTCTTTTAAGCATTGGACGGGTGCAAACGCCCACTTTGGCATTAATCGTGGACAAGCAAAAAGAAATCAATGCCTTTGTATCAAAAGACTATTATGAAATTCAGACGGTTTTTGGCGGATTTCATGGCTTTTGGATTGATGATGAGGAACAAACCAAAATTGAAAATGAAGCTGTTGCGAAAGAAATTTCAGAAAAAGTTGATGGGCATGATGCCCTTGTAACCAAGGTGGAAAAGGAAGAGAAAAGGATACCAGCCCCTCTGCTGTATGATTTAACGGAGCTTCAGCGAGAATGCAATAGAAAGTTTGGGTACTCGGCAAAAAAGACGTTAGATATTGCCCAAAATCTTTACGAAAAAAGAAAAATGATTACCTATCCGAGAACGGACAGCCGTTATTTGAGCGATGACATGAAGGGAAAGGTTCAAAATACAATGAAACGACTTGGGGAGGTCCAGCCTTTTGAAGAATTTGCCAAGGTATTACTAAATGGAGAAAAACTGTCGTTTAGTAAACGAATTATCGACAATTCAAAAGTTACGGATCATCATGCCATCATTCCTACGGATGTGCGACCTCGGTTAGAGAGCTTAGCAGAAGAGGAAAAAAATGTGTTTCTTTTGGTAGCCGCCAGATTTATCAGTGCGTTTTATCCTCATTATCGCTATGAGGTGACTAAGGTATATTTTACTTGTCAGGAGGAGCGTCTTTTATCCAAAGGAACAGTCGTTTTAGAAGAGGGCTGGCAAGGTGTGGAACGAAAGCTTGTTCCGATGAAAGGGAAAAAAGAAAAGGGAAACGAGGAGCAAAAGCTTCCTCCTTTGACTGAGGGAGAGCTTCATAAAATTAAGGAAGCTAAGGTCTTGAAGAAGAAAACAACCCCTCCCAAAGCTTATACAGAAAGCAGTTTGCTTTCGGCTATGGAAAATGCAGGTCGCTTCGTTGAGGATGAAACCTTGAAAGAACAGATGAAGGACAGCGGTTTAGGTACTCCTGCTACCAGAGCGGCAATTATTGAGCGGTTGCTCTCCGTTGGCTACATCACCAGAAAGGGAAAGAATTTGATTCCCACGGAAAAGGGTATGCAATTAATTCAAGTTGTTCCTGAGGAATTACGCTCACCTCAAACAACAGGAAAATGGGAAAAGGGTCTTTCTTCCATTGCCAAGGGAAACATGGAGGAAGAGCGATTTATGGCAAGCATTAAGCGCTATGTATCCTTCCTTGTGGAAGATGCAATAAAAAGAAAAACAGATATCGTTTTTCCCGAAGAAGTAAAAAAGGGAATGAAGAAGGGCGGAAAGTCTCTGGGGAAATGTCCAATTTGTAAGGACGGGGATGTACTGGAGAATAGTAAGGCATATTTTTGCGGTAAGTGGAAATTCGGCTGCAAATTCACTGTTTGGAAGGATAGCCTTACCCCCTATGGAATCGAGCTAAATAACAAAACAATTCAGAAGTTATTAAAAGAAGAGAAAATACCCGATGTTTCAGTTACATTACCCCAAACAGGTGAAAAAGGAAAATCAACCATGATTTTTTCGGCGGATGGTAGGGGTCGAATTGAATTGATGGATTTTACAAGGGATGAAATAGTTGAGGGAGAGTAATCTTCCCAAGCAAATGAAGGAGAGTAGAAATAAATGAGCAGTATGTACCAAGTATTAGGAATTGCCCCAGAGGTTGAAGCATTTTGTGAAAAGATTTTAGAGGGTCTAAAGGAACGTTTTCAGAGCATTGATTCTATAGCAGAGTACAATCAGTGCAAGGTCATTGCGGCAATGCAAAAGGAACGTGTTGACGCCTCCTGTTTTGCAGGAAGTACAGGTTATGGATATAATGACGCAGGCAGGGATACTTTGGAGAGAGTGTATGCCGCTTGTTTTCAAACAGAAACGGCTTTGGTGCGTCCTCAAATCACTTGTGGAACCCATGCGCTGGCAGTTGCGCTTTCAGCGAATTTATTGCCTGGGGACGAGCTTCTTTCTCCCGCAGGAAAGCCTTATGATACTTTGGAGGAGGTCATTGGTATTCGGGAATCTCCCTGTTCTTTGAAGGAATACGGTGTGAGCTATCGTCAGGTAGATTTGTTAGAGGATGGTTCCTTTGATTATGAAAATATTCGTAAGGCAATCAATGAAAAAACCAAGCTGATTACCATTCAACGATCCAAGGGATATCAAATGCGCCCAACCTTTTCTGTTGAAAGAATTGGTGATCTTATAGCCTTTGTAAAGGAAATAAAACCTGATGTGATTTGTATGGTTGACAATTGCTATGGGGAGTTTGTTGAAAAAATAGAACCCTCCAATGTTGGTGCAGATATGATTGTCGGCTCTTTGATTAAGAATCCCGGAGGTGGTTTGGCACCTGTAGGTGGATATATCTGTGGAACACAAGCTTGTATTGATCGTTGTGCTTACCGTTTGAGTGCACCTGGTTTAGGGCAGGAAGTAGGTGCCAGCTTAGATTTGATGCGTTCTTTGTATCAAGGCTTTTTCCTTTCCCCGAATGTGGTGGCAGGAGCTCTTAAGGGAGCAATTTTTGCCGCGAATGTTTATGAGAAGCTTGGATTCCGTGTAATCCCAAACAGTTTGGAATCTCGCCACGACATCATTCAGGCGGTGGAGTTGGGTACTGCAGAGGGCGTTATTGCTTTTTGTGAAGGTATTCAAGCGGCGGCACCTGTAGATAGCTATGTTAAACCTGTGCCTTATGCAATGCCCGGTTATAACTGTGATGTTATTATGGCTGCGGGAGCGTTTGTACAGGGTTCTTCTATAGAACTGAGCGCCGATGGACCCATTCGGCCACCATATTCTGTCTATTTTCAAGGCGGTTTAACTTGGTTTCATGCGAAATTTGGTATCATGATGTCCTTACAAAAGTTGTATGAAAAAAATCTGGTAGAAATCAAAATGTAGCTATCAGTATTGATTGGTAAAACAATTATTTTCTTTGAAATGATAATGAAACAAGAGATCACATGACTGATATTTTAAATTACATTCAATACATTGAAAGTGATATTTTTACACTTGGGGATGGATACAAATTTCAGGAAAATCTCAAAGTAAAAATTAGGCAAATACTACAAGTTCTGAGGGATAACCGAGTTTTATAGTTTATAGATAATAAGGGAAACTATAAAAAAATAAAATTAAATTGGGGCACCTATCATGAAGGTGCTCCAATTTTTATTTTATAAAATTTATAAAATTAACCCTTTTTCTTCTGTTTCCCCCAAAATGCCGTCATATTTTCTTTTGAAAAACAGCCCAGCATCATCAAAAAGAAAAGATAAAGCAAGCCCATTGCTGTTAAGGATAGGAAGAAAAGAAGCTTTGACGGCGTAGAGATACGGATGATATAACGAATGAGCAAGCCTGATGCTGCTCCAGCCAATAAAGGTTTTAGAAAACAATCAGCAAGGTCTGGAAAGACACCTGTGCGTATGTAAAGCTTTCGTAGGCAAGAACCCACGGAATAGGCCATTCCTGCCGCCCATGAGATTAAAAATGCTGGAATGCCATATAGAGGCATAAAAAACCATATTCCTGAAATGGTTATGGCGGAGCTGATTAAGTTGTTTTTGAATAAAAACATTTGCTCACCCATGCCATTCAAAAGACCATGCAATGTTGTTTGCGCATACAAAAACGGGCAAAGAAAGGCAAGGGGAAATAATAATTCTCCTAATCCCTGCCGATTATAGACAATATAGCAAATTTCCCGTGGGAAAACAGCAAATAGCGAAGCCGCTCCGATACCAACAATAAATGTGAAAAGAAAAGTAACGGAAACGGTACGACTAATTCGTTGGTTTTGTTTGACTGCGCAAGCCTCGGAAATTTCCGGCACTAAAGACACAGATGCCGCCATTAAACAGGCAGAGGGCAATAGAATCAGTGGTAGAGCCATACCTGTTAATTCACCGTATGAAATAAGTGCATCCTTTGCATTTTGACCATAAAGCTGCAACTGCCGTGGAATTAATATATTTTCTGCAGTTGAAAGCAAAGAGGCTGCAATTTTGGTTGCAGAAAGGGGCAAAGCCATAGCCAAAATCATATTGCAAGCGGCGTATGAAGAAAGTGTTGGTCGTTTAATCATCTTTTTCCGCCTTTTAAAGCGTAAGTAGCTCACAAAAACAAAGGCAAAGGAAAGAAATTCACCCAAAACAATACCGGCTACAGCAGCACAACATGCATAGGTTAACCCCATAGGTACAAAAATTCCTGCAAGAAGATAAATGGTTAAAATACGCACCGCCTGCTCTAGAACCTGAGAGAAGGCGGGTACCATTGCGTTTTGGAGACCAAGAAAAAAGCCCCTAAGGCAGGATCCTGTGGCCATAAAGGGTATTGCAAAGGACAACAACCGTAAGGATAGGGCGGCACGACCATCTTTTAAAACAAACAAAGCAATTTCGTCTGCAAACAAAAATAGACAACCGGAAACAATTATGCTGACCATTAAGGAGAGCATAATGGATTGTTTTACGATACGCCCAATGTTACCTGATTGCCCAAGAACATTTTCCTGCGCTGACAGGCGGGAAATGGTTGTTGTGAAACCGGCAGAAGTAATACTCCAGGTTAATATATAAATTGGCATAATTAACTGATATAAGCCAATACCTTCTGCTCCGATTGTGTTTGACATAAATACACGGTAAAAGAACCCCATGAATTTTGTAATTAAGTTGGCCGCTGTTAATATCAACGTCCCTGTTATAATTGCTTTTCTGCTCATTCCATCACCTTATGTACGGGTATTGTTACATAATATGAAGAATTTCGGCAAAACAGAAATACTTTTTCTTATTTTGCTATTTATAAAATTTTTTAATATGAGTTAAAAAAAATACAGCATAACTATTGACATTTTCCATTGAAAAATGTATACTCATTTTACAAATTACATAAAGCCAGTTGATATGCAAGGGAGATCTTATAAGTAGAAGTAAGAACCGATGGAGCAATTCAAAAGAGCCGCTTTTGAAGAAACTTTCAGGTGCAAGGGACCTTGTGTTGATGGAACTCTGGAAAGAGCCTCTTTTAGAGGCCGCCGTCGAAGTAATGCTTTCAGGTGAAGATACAGAGGATATATAGGCATAATACTGCTTGTATGTCCTTTTTTCTTGCGAAAAACTGGCAGATTTTGCACTTATTCTCATTTTTATTTATTTTGGAGGGAAAACTATGGAAAAAAAACAAGAGTTGAAAAAGAATCTTGGAATGTCCACAGCAATGGCTACAGTTGTAGGCTGCGTAATTGGCTCAGGCGTTTTCTTTAAGCCTCAGGCCATTTATACAGCAACAGGAGGTGCGCCAGGTTTGGGTATGCTGGCGTGGATTATTACCGGTTTGGTGTGTATTGCTGCAGCGATGACTTTCGCAGAGGTAGCAATTATGATTCCAAAAACCGGTGGTATGGTTGTTTATTTGGAAGAAGCCTTTGGCAAAAAAGTCGGCTTTTTAGCTGGTTGGATGCAAAGTATTTTGTTTTATCCTGCAATGATTGCAGCCCTTGCCGTAATTTTTGCGGAACAGGCAACTCTATTTGTAGGTGATGGATTTAAATTGCCTATGGCAATTGGTGCTATTATTTTTCTTATTTTTTTGAATAGTTTGGGTTCAGCTGTTGGCGGTGGAGCGCAGATTATATTTACAATTTGTAAACTAATTCCTTTGATTTTACTGATGGTTTTTGGCTTTATTCGTGGTTCAGGAGCGAATCCTATTTTTACACCCATGGTAGGCGAAGGACTTAATCCAGCAGTCATTTTAGGACAGTTGATGATTGCAATTCTGTTTGCCTTTGAAGGCTGGACCAACGTTGGCGCTATCGCAGGGGAAATGAAAAATCCCGGTAAAGACCTGCCAGTAGCAATCGTTGGCGGTGTTTCAGGAATCATGGCAGTATATTTTACAATTAACTTGGCATACCTGTGGGTTTTGCCTGCAAATGAATTGATGAATTTATCTGCACCTGCATCTGCAGTTGCTATTGCAATTTTTGGTGATGTAGGCGGTAAAATTATTTCCGTAGGTATTATGATTTCTGTTTTGGGTGCGGCAAACGGCTTTATTCTTTCCGGCTCCCGTGTAACTTATTCTTTGGCTGAGGAAGGTACACTGCCTTTAAGCAGCAGCCTTGCAAAACTCAACAAAGCACAGGTTCCCACAAACTCCATTATATTGGTAGGTGGCATTGGTTGTCTTTTTGCAATCAGTGGACAGTTTAATCGATTAACAGATTTAGCGGTATTTTCTTGCTGGATTTTTTATACACTAACTTTCTTTGCGGTAATTCGCTTAAGAAAAACCAAACCTGATGCAGTTAGAACCTATAAGGTGCCTCTGTATCCTGTAATTCCTGCAATAGCCATTATCAGTGGTATTTATGTAGTATTGAATCAGTTACTTATGTCTGGTTCAACATCTAGAATATTGGCAATTGGCAGTATCATTCTTACCTTAATCGGATTACCAATTTACAATATGACAACAAGAAAGAAAGCAAATTAATCGTATTATATTGCTTTCCATTTTTCCCAACGAGGCATATGGTCCCCACCCATATGTCTTTTTTTATGTAAAAAATAGAATAATGTCTAATAATGAAGAATTTTTATTATTTTTATAAGCTTATCTCTAGAAAAAAGAAAGAGTAAATTTGCATAAACGTAATGCAAAGTATGCTAGAGAAGATAGTTAAAAGAATATTTGCATATATATATTTCAAAAATTCTATAGATGGCAAAATGCACAAAATTAATGTTTTGAAAAAATTTAATGTAAACTTATAAGAAAAAAATCGCAAACAATGGTATGACGAAGGCTTATAAAATACATATTTGCAATCATCTTGTCAGATAAGACGAGTTTTAAAATTATTGTTTTTTTTGTTGATTTTAAAAGGAAAAATTGATTTATAAAAACAAAATTTATATAGAAATTAACATTAAATTATTAAAATTGCACAAAAAATAGCTGATATTCATTTAATTTATATGTGAGTATGATAGGGTAATAGATGAAAGTAAGAAATATGTTCAATTATTGTTGTTACATATTATGCAGTGCTTGACAAGAACTCTGAGTTAGACCATAATATAGTAGTTGAATGTAGTTTAAATAAATTTTTTAAATTTGTTGTAAGTAGAGTGTTAAGATTTCGTAAAGTTTTATGAAGGAATTGTATCCTTTTTTAGATTTTTTTGTCCCGTTATGGAGAAAATTGCGGAATGCATTCGTGAAAAGCTTTGATGATTGCAAGGCGCGGTTACTGGGGAATTTGTGTATAATAATGCGCAAATGAAATTACAACCTTTACTGAAGGACAAATTTTTGACAGGGGGAAAGGATGAGAATATGTTTTTACTGCTTCTATTGTTGTGGATAATATTTAATGGGAAAGTAACTCTTGAAATTTTATTGTTTGGTATTATTATTTGCTCGTGGCTGTACTGGTTTATGTGTAAGCATTTAGGTTATCAAGCAAATCATGAAATTAAAATTCTAAAAAATTTTCATCTATATATAAAGTATTTTTTAATACTATCACTGGAAATCTTAAAATCAAATTTAGCTGTTATTCGTCTCGTCTTATCTTCTAAAAAAGAATTTGAACCATCCCTTGTAAAATTTAAAACAGATTTAAAATCGGACCTAGGAAAAGTAATTCTTGCAAACTCAATAACATTAACACCAGGAACATTTACCATTCAATTAGAGGATGATGAATATTTGATTCATGCCTTGGACAAATCTTTTGGCGAGGATTTGGGAGAGTCTATTTTCGTGAAGCAAATAAGAGAGTTGGAGGCGAAGCAATGAGCGAGTTTATGAAAATAGTACTGGAGATTGCTTTGGGAATTTTAGCTCTTGGAATATGTGTCATTTTTATCAGAGCGATTATAGGACCAAGATTTACTGATCGTATTGTGGCAATTAATATGATTGGTACTATGACCACAGCAACGATTTGCATTCTTTCAGTTTATTTAAAAGAGATATGTTTAATTGATGTTTCATTGGTTTATACATTATTGAGCTTTCTTGCAGTCGTAATCATTTGTCATGTTGTGTCACTGCATCACAAAGGCAGAGAATTGTTTTTAAAAAGAATGGAAACGGAGGCTGAAGAAAAATGAGAGAAATATTGGCTACGTTTTTTATTATTGCAGGACTTATTGTGTTTTTATTTTCTGTGATTGGAGTTTTTCGTTTTAAATATGTTTTAAACAGAATGCATGCGGCTGCATTAGGGGATACCTTAGGATTGGTTCTAATTGTAATAGGCGTGATGATTTTGACCCTTGATTTTTTTGCTGTAGCAAAGCTGTTCTTAATTATCTTATTTTTTTGGCTTTCCAGTCCTATTGCAACCCATAGCATTGCCAAGGTTGAAGTTTTGACAAATAAGAACTACGAAGAAAGGGTGCATGAAAAATGAGTACGGTAATCCAGATTATTTTGCTGGCATTTTTAGTTGCCTGCGCATTGGGTGTTTCTCTTACAAAAAATCTGTTCATAGCAGTTATCATTTTTATGGGCTATAGCTCTATTATGGCAGTTATCTGGTTGTTTTTGGAGTCTCCTGATCTTGCTATTACGGAGGCTGCGGTAGGCGCAGGTGTAGACAGTGTTTTATTCTTCCTCACACTGAAGAAAGTTCATATTTTGAAAGGTACGCGTGAGGGTTGATATGAAAGATAAGAAATCATTTTGGGAGCATTTAAAGGCATGGGTGGATGGTGAGGAAGTCATCTTGAATGCGGATAAATATATTGCTACCAGAACTCCAAAGGAAAGTTTGAATTGGCGCAAGTTTTTTTCAGTACAAAATGTGAAAGAAAATAAAAGAAATTATGCTGTATTAAGTGTGGGCATTACTGCCCTTTTTATTGGAATTATGCTTTCTGTAGTAGATGCCTTACCGGAATTTGGGAGCCCCTACAATCCTTCAAATAATGAAGTGATGGTGCGTTATCTAGAAAAGGGGATTGAGGAAACGGGGGCAGTGAATTTTGTTGCCGGTATGATTTTAGACTACCGTGCTTTTGATACCTTTGGTGAAGCAAATGTGTTATTTTTGGCAGTAATGAGTGTGGTTCTCTTGCTAAAAAAAGATAAAAAGAATTATTCCCCCAAGGAGGAACAAGAAAATCAAGAGGATGATTTTTTTGACACCAATGAAAAACGTCCGATCTTGCAGATTGGGGCAAAAATGTTGGCGCCAATGGTTATTCTTTATGGAATTTATGTTGTTCTAAATGGACACCTTTCACCCGGAGGCGGGTTTTCTGGTGGCTCCATTATCGGTGCAGGGTTGATTCTATATGCTTCTGCTTATGGACAGAAAAAGATGCAAACATTTTTCACATTCAGAACTTTTACAAAAATATGTGCAGCCGGATTGCTGACATATTTTGCCTGTAAAAGTTATTCCTTCTTTACAGGGGCTAACCATGTGGGATATGAAATTCCCAAGGGAATACCCGGAAATATTTTAAGCGCAGGCTTCATTTTGCCTTTAAATATTTGTGTTGGATTAATTGTTGCATGTACTATGTATGGTTTTTATGCATTGTTTACTAAAGGAGATATCTAACTATGAATCATCTGGGAACAAATTTTTACGAGGCAGTTTCCGTCATCCTTTTTGGGATTGGCTTCATGAATCTGCTGCTGCAAAATAACTTGATCAAGAAATTCATTGGCTTAAATATCATGGATACGGCGGTGTATTTGTTTTTAGCAGCTCAAGGATATATTTTTGGCAGGGTTGCACCTATTTTAACTGATGGAGTTATAGATGCTTCTTACTATGTGAATCCTATTCCGGCAGGTTTGGTTTTGACAGGTATTGTTGTTTCTGTTAGTATTACTGCCTTTTCTCTGGCTTTGGTTCAGCGGCTTTATAAGCATTACGGTTCATTGAATATGGATGAAATCATGAGATTATCCAGAGAGGAGGAGGGGGAATGATGGAACATATAAATTGGATTCATAATATACCCTTTTTCAGCATTTTTTTGGCGATGCTCAGCGGTATTTTAACAGCCTTAGTGAAAAATGGAAAGACTGCATATAAAATACATATGGGAATGGTTCTGGTGGTTTGTATTATGTCTGTGCTTTTGCTGGTAAGTCTATCGGTAAAGAATGAGATGTTTACATTCATGATGGGTCACTTTCCCGCACCGTGGGGAAATGAATTGCGGGCAGGCCCTCTGGAGGCATTGATGGCTACTACTTTTAGTGTGGTTATGCTACTAACAGTAAGTGGGGGCTCCCAATTCATTTTTAAAGATGTTGTGGAAGAAAAGCAACCGTTGTATTTTATCATGCTTAATGCATTGTTTGGAGCCATGCTTGCGTTGGTTTATACCAACGATATTTTTACGGCGTATGTGTTTATTGAGATTAATACAATCGCTTCTTGCGCATTGATTATGGCCAAGGGTACGCCCCAGTCTATGGTTGGCACAACCCACTACTTAGTCATCAGCCTTTTGGGTTCAGGCTTATTCCTTTTGGGTGTATGTATATTGTATAGTATTACAGGTCATCTTCTGTTTCCACAAATGCAGGAAGGAATTTTAGAATTAATCAAGACAGAAGCATATAGGATGCCTCTTTTGGTTGTAACCGGTTTTATGTTCATTGGCATTGCAATAAAAAGTGCATTGTTTCCGTTCCATTCCATGTTGCCGGGGGCATATCAAGCGGCAATCCCTACCTCAAGCGGTATTTTGTCGGGATTGGTACTGAAGAGCTACATTGTTCTGGGAATTAAATTAATTTACTGCGTGTTCTCAGCCCAAGTTATGCATACCTTGAAGATTACTGAGGTTCTGTTTGCTTTTGGTTTAGCGGGAATGGTAATGGGCTCTGTTTACGCAATGAAAGAACGTAAAATGAAGCGTATGCTGGCATATTCCTCTGTAGCTCAAATTGGATATATATATATGGGTATTGGGATGGCTTCCCCTGTTGGTATGACAGCGGCTTGCTTCCATATCCTTGCACATGCAGTTACAAAAACCCTATTATTTATCTGCTGTGGTAGTTTCGTTGAGGATAGCGATGGCAAAGAAAAGATTTATCATATGAGAGGTGTGGCACTGCGAAATCCTTTGGCGGGTATTGGATATACCATTGGCGCATTGTCTATGATTGGGATTCCTCTTTTGGCAGGTTTTATTTCAAAGATATATTTTGCTACTGCCTCCGTATACTCGTCGGGTAAAATGGTTGCGGTTTTAATTGTTCTAGGTGTTAGTATGGTATTAAATGCGTTATATTTCTTGCCATCTGTTATTGCAATCTGGACTCCTGTAAAAGGAGAGGAGAAGAAACCTGCTGTTACCAATTCACCTGCTTTTGCTACTTCTATTGTTGGGTTTATCATTTTAAATTTAATATTAGGCATTTGCTATCGCCCAATAACCCACATTATACAAACGAGCATTGAATTGCTAGCACAGTAATTGCAAAACGGTGAGAGGATGAGGTGATATAATGTCTGGAGATACGATACTGTTGCTTCCGGTAATTCTGCCGTTTATCGCAGGAATAATAATCGGTTTTATAAAAGAAGAAAAGCAACGAAATAGGATAGTTTTTGTAACAATTGCTGTGGAACTGGCATTGGTTTTTTATGCGGCAATGGGGGAAAGCTCCCTAACGGTATGGAATATGACAAATAGGCTTTCTATTGCATACCATATAGACGGAATTGCCAGATACTTTGCAGTTCTAATTTGTGTTATTTGGCTTTTGGCTGCTGTTTTCTCTATGGAATATATGAAGCATGAGCATAAGCCGGCACGGTTTTTTATGTTTTATGTAATGTCTTTAAGTGCTTTGGTCAGCCTATGTTTTTCAGCCAATATGATGACAATGTATTTTTCATATGAGCTTATGACACTGTTAACATTCCCTTTGGTGATACATACACAAGAAACCCAGGCAGTGCGGGCAGGTATGAAATATTTAGGATATTCCATCTTTGGCGCAGGCCTTGGCCTTTTAGGATTCTTTTTCCTGAACACTTATTGCTTCACAACGGAATTTGTG
>JAEZPX010000241.1 GCA_023413275.1 Bacillota bacterium
ACTGACCTGCAAAATGTTCAATCAAAATACCAATGAAGCGCTCAATAGAACCAAAAGCAACACGGTGAATCATAACAGGTCGCTTTTTGCTGCCGTCTGCTGCCATGTATTCCAAGTCGAAACGCTCAGGCATCTGCATATCTAGCTGGATTGTACCACACTGCCATGTTCTGCCGATGGAATCTTCTAAATGGAAGTCAATTTTAGGGCCATAGAAAGCACCATCGCCTTCATTTACGATATAAGAGATTCCATTTTCGTCCAAAGCACTTCTCAAGCCCTCTGTTGCCAACTCCCAAGCTTCGTCGGAACCCATGCTGTTTTCAGGTCTTGTGGAAAGCTCAATATGATAATTAAAGCCAAACTGACGGTATACCCCATCAATCAAACGGATAACGCCGCTGATTTCATCTTTAATCTGTTCTTCTGTCATGAAGATATGAGCATCATCCTGATTGAAGCAACGTACACGCATCAATCCGTGAAGAGCACCGGATTTTTCATGTCTGTGAACCAAACCAATTTCTGCAACACGCATAGGCAATTCTCTGTAAGAATGCATATCCTGCTTATAAACCAACATACCACCGGGGCAGTTCATAGGCTTAATGCAATAATTCATTTCATCAATCATTGTGGTATACATATTGTCCTTGTAGTGATCCCAATGACCGCTGTTTTCCCACAAATGCTGATTCATAATAATAGGTGTTGAGACTTCAACATAACCTGCTTCTTTATGAATCTCTCTCCAATATTCCAATAAAGTATTTTTAATAATCATGCCTTTAGGCAGGAAGAATGGGAAGCCAGGGCCTTCGTCCAACAGAGCGAACAGCTTAAGCTCCTTGCCCAGCTTTCTATGATCACGCTTTTTCGCTTCCTCCATCATTGTCAAATATGCTTCCAATTCGGATGCCTTGGGGTAAGAAGTACCGTAAATACGAGAAAGCATTTTGTTTTTCTCGCTGCCTCTCCAATATGCTCCTGCTACGGAAGTTAATTTAATAGCTTTGATATATTTTGTGCTCATCAAATGAGGGCCTGCGCACAAATCTGTAAAATCTCCTTGCTTATAGAAAGAAATGATTGCATCTTCAGGTAAATCCTGAATCAACTCAACCTTATAAGGCTCATTTCTTTCTTCCATATATTGAATGGCTTCGCCACGGGGCAATTCAAAGCGTTCAATTGCCAAGTCAGCCTTTACAATTTTCTTCATTTCTGCTTCAATTTCTTCCAGTTCCTCAGGTGTAAATGCTTTTTCACGGTCAAAATCATAATAGAAACCTTCAGCAATGGAAGGGCCAATCGCCAGTTTTGTATCAGGGTAAAGATTCTTTACAGCCTGAGCCAAAATATGAGAAGTAGTATGGCGGAATGCCATTTTTCCAGCCTCATCTTCAAAAGTGCAGATGCTTACTTCAGCATCTTTGTCTACAACAAAACGTAAATCCTTTACTTCTCCATTAACAATACCTGCGCAAGCATTTCTTGCCAAGCCTTCGCTGATTGCCTTTGCAATATCCAACACAGATACTGCCTGTTCAAATTCTTTTACAACGCCATCTTTCAGTGTAATTTTCATAATTTTCCTCTCCTTCTCGAAATAAACAAGATTTTTCGGAAAGCAGACTGCAATAAAAAAGCTCCCGTCCACTTTCCTTTCGGAAAGGGACGAGAGCATAAAACTCCCGCGGTTCCACCCTTTTTGTTAAAAAACCACTCATTTATAACTGTAACGTAGTCAACGGGCTTTATTAGAGCCACTCCGAGGTGGTTTTCGTACTCTTTCTTAACGTAGGACATTTCCACCCACAATTATAAAATAATCTGATGTCCCTCTCTGGCCGTTTTGAAAGGACTACTGTCCTCATCAACGCTTTCTGTTCTTCAATTGAAACACTTCTGATTATAGCACTAAAAACTAACTTGTCAACACTTTTGCTAAAAAATAAAGCCACGAAAATCAATTATTAACAACTCATTGATATAGATTTACCTTTTCAAGTTGCAGATATATCTGTTTGATTCTAAGGGTCAGATGAGCATTTCATCTTTACAAATCACCCCAGGACGCCCGCAATGATTCCAATTTTTGTTTGGTTTTCAAAACCATTTATTTTTCTTAAAAAAATAAATTCCTCCAATTATAAATAGTACAGAAAGGACGATTACCGTAGCATATCCGTACTTCCAGTCATACTCCGGCATAGTAAAATTCATGCCATACCAGCCTACAATTAGAGTCAACGGCAAGAAGATGGTTGTGACCACAGTAAAAACCTTCATGGTAGAGTTTAAACTAATATCCACCTCTGCCTCATAAGATTCCCTCACTTGGGTAACGGAATCTCGTAAATTTAAAACACTTTGAAACCTTCTTTCCGTCCTCCGATTCAACATCTTGAAGGAACGCAAAGTTTTGCCATCAAAAATACCGTTTTCATTCTCTCCTAGTATATCCAAAACATTTAAATATTGTTCATAATATCTTTTTAGAAACATCAGCCTTTTTCTAAGGCTGATAATATCAGCTACACAATTGTGCTTTTGCGAGGTGATTAATGCTTGTTCCAAATCCATAATCTCTTTTTCCAAAGAATCAAAGACTTGGTAGTCCTCTCTGGTTTGCGCCTCGAAAAATAAATAAATAATACGGTTCAAGGAAATTTTTTCACCCAAACTTTTTGCACTTTCTTCCAATAGCTCCATTACCCGCTCTTTTTGAGAGGTAAAGAAAAAAGCTCGTCCTTTTTCCAGATAAATGATTACACTACCAAAACTAATCATTACCTTTTTAAAATCAGGCATTTCAAGGCTGATACAATCAAAATTTTCAAAAGAGTCATATTTTGCATAGCCGAAGCGCCGGGCTTCTTCTAAAATTTTCATGGAAATACCCCAAGTATTTGCCCTTCCTTCCATTTCTTCATATGTGGATATGGACAAAAAATCTGTATTTTTTCCTTGATTTTTTTCTAAGAACGGGCAGATTTTATAATTCCCCTCTTCTATTGTTAAAAACACAGCAAACCGCCCTTTCAATCATATTAAGTTGAATATCCAATTATTTATTTAAATTTTACAGCCGTTCCATATGCCATAACTTCTGCGGCCCCTGCTGTAACGGCACTGGTGGTGAAACGAACATTTATCACTGCATCAGCGCCCATTTTTTCTGCCATTTGAATCATACGTTCCGTAGCAATATTTCTTGCATCTATCATCATTTCCGTATAACCGGCAAGTTCTCCACCGACAATGCTTTTTAATCCTGCACCAATGTCCTTACCAATATGCTTCGACTGAATGGTAGCACCTTGTACTAATCCCAGCATATCAAATTCCTTACCGGTAATATAGTCTGTATTCACCAAAATCATAGTTATCCCCCTTTTCACTTTTAAAATATACTAAAACAGACAATCATATTTATCATGCCCTCTTTTAAATTAGTATACACTGCAAGCACTCAAATAAAAGATATACATATTATACCATATTTTAATGAATCCTAGGTTAAAAATATTATTTCCTTAGAAAAAACCCCTGTACTTTGCAAAATCTATGCAACGAACAGGGTTGTTATTTAATAAATTAGAACTTATAGTACCTTCGCAAGAAAAGCCTGTAAACGCTCACTTTTGGGATTTTCAAAAATCTCTTCGGGTGAGCCTTCTTCTACCTGTTTTCCGTCAGCCATGAACATCACCCTTGTGCCAACTTCCTTTGCAAAGCCCATTTCGTGGGTTACAACCACCATGGTCATATTATCCTTGGCCAGTTGTTTCATAACCTCCAAAACTTCGCCTACCATTTCAGGATCCAAGGCTGAAGTTGGTTCATCAAAAAGCATAACTTCAGGTTGCATGCAAAGTGCTCGTACTATGGCAATACGTTGTTTTTGTCCGCCGGAAAGCTGAGAGGGGTAAGCATTGGCACGGTCCTCCAGCCCAACTCTTTTCAAAAGCTCCATAGCAATGGCCGTAGCTTCAGTCTCGCTTTTTCTTTGAAGCTTCATCGGTGCAATAATCATATTTTTTAATATCGTCATATGAGGAAACAAATTAAAATGCTGAAAAACCATACCCATACGCTGACGATGAGTGTTAATGTTTGTCTTCGAATCTGTAATATCCACATCTTCAAAATAAATACTTCCCCCTGTGGGGACTTCCAATAGATTTAGGCAACGCAAAAAGGTGGATTTTCCCGAACCGGAAGGTCCGATTACAACGACGACCTCCCCTTTTTTTATCTCGGTGTTAATGCCGTCCAAAGCTTTGATTGCTCCGCCGTTATAATATTTCTGAACATTTTCAACTTTAATTAAGGTCGTATCAGCGTTCACTGTTTCTCAGCCTCCTTTCAAGCTTGCCTACCAGCCACGTAAAGAACATGACCATAACCAAATAAATCAGGGCAATGCCAATCAAAGGCATCATAGGAGAAAAAGTTCTGCTTCTGATAATATCCCCTGCCTTGGTAACATCTTGTAATGCAACATATCCGGCAACTGAGGTCTCTTTTAATAATACAATAAATTCATTTGCCAAAGCAGGCAATACATTTTTAAATGCTTGAGGAACAATAATAAATTGCATGGTTTGAAAGTAATTAAATCCCAAGCTGCGTCCTGCTTCAAATTGTCCCGAATCAACAGACATAATGCCACTACGCACAATTTCAGCCACATATGCACCGGAGTTAATACCAAACGCCAATACAGCTACCAATATCTTATTATTAGAAGAGGCGAAAATTATATAATACATAATCATTAACTGCACAACAACAGGTGTGCCACGTATAACTGTCAGATATATCTGACTTAAGCCATTTAGCACATTTAAAATAAACTTCCCAAAGCCAGGGCGCATTTCCTTTTTGTTTTTATCATATGTGGAACGTATAATTGCAATAAGTACACCAATCACAATACCCAGAATTACGGCAAAAAAAGTTACCTTCAGTGTTACGCCCAAACCATCGGTAATATAACGCCAACGGTCTTCGGTAATGAAATTCAATTCAAATTGGGCTTGCATTTTTTCCAGCCAATCAGCCATAGAAACCCTCCTTCTCTTTAGAAACCAAAATAGGGACGAAATTCGCCCCTGTGAAAGTCAACAAAGTCATTATTCTTTGAAAAAAGCTCAAATTTTTTAAGCTTTTTTCAAAGAAGCAGAAGAAGGACGGAAAATCACTTTGAAAAAACCAACCATTATCCAAAGCATTCTATTTTAAAGTCCTTCCACTGCTTAAAAATGACTTTGCATGCATTCTGACAGGGGCAACTCGTCCCCAATCCAAGCGTAACAAAAATTATTCAGCCTTGATATATTTATCAATAATATTCTGTACTGTACCGTCAGCAACAAGTTCTTTCAGCGCGCCATTTACTTTTTCAGTCAATTCGCTATCCTTTGCGAAGCAGATTGCATAATCCTCTACAGCATATTATGTATCAAGAATTTTCAAACCTTGATTTGCTTCAACAAATGCTTTTGCAGGCTCTTTATCAATAATTACACAGTCAATTTTACCTGTAGCCAAAGACTGCACCGCATCTGCGCCCTTATTATAACGCTCGATAGTGCCAAGACCTTTACCTTCAATATCATCTGAAGCATAAATATCACCGGTTGTACCTGTTTGAACACCAACGGAATGTTTTGCCCCTTCTTTCAACAAATCGTCTACAGATGTAATTGCAGAATCTTCTTTTACAATTACAACCTGAATGCCTGTTGCATATGAATCGGAGAAATCTACACTCTCAAGACGATCAGGTGTTACTGTCATACCAGCCATACCAAAGCTTGCTTTGCCGCTTGTAACAGCAGGAATAATGGAATCAAACGCCATATCATCAATCTGGAAATTATATCCCAGCTTCTCAGCAATTGCGGCACCGATTTCTGCATCAATACCAACAATGCTCTGACCTTCGTGATATTCATATGGAGGGAACTCCGCATTGGTAGCCATAATTAAGGTTTCCTTCTCTCCATTGGCAGCATCATTATCTCCTGCTGGTTGCTCCGCACCTTTAGACCCACCGCAACCAACCAAAGCAGCTGTCATTGCACACACCATTGTTGTTGCTAAAATACCTTTCAAAAACTTTTTCATAATACCCTTCCTCCTGTTTTTCTCTATTCATACATCAAAATATTCATTTTTACTTATGAAATTATACTCTAAAATTGCATAAAATACAATGATATTTTTTCACTATAAATTTCATTTTTCAAAAAATATTTTGTGCAAGTTGCTTCGTTATGTCTTCCAAACCTCTCGAACAAAGTGGTATATAGACCTTTAAATTACATATGTTTCTAATGTTCTAGTAACTTGAATGTATTTTTAATTGCATAAACATTGCATATTCATGAATTGAGTGATTTTATGCTACATTTCTATCGATAAACTCCGGTTTCACTTTAGAATACATAATTTTTTGTTCGCTATAAAGCCCATAATAACCAGATAGCATATAGCTTATTCCGCAGCAAAGAGCACAATAAACGATGCCCTTTGCACCGAATAACTCAATGCAAAGAAATACCGAGGCAATAGGGCAATTTGTAACACCACAAAAAACAGCCGTCAAACCCATTCCAGCGGCAAAGGATGGGGAAATTCCCAATAAGGGGCCTAACACACAACCAAGAGTAGCACCTATGAAAAATGTAGGAACAATTTCGCCCCCTTTATACCCTGCGCCCAAGGTAATTGCTGTGAGCAAAATTTTTAGAAAGAAGGCTTCAGTCCTTGCCTCTCCACCAACAGCTTTCTGTATAATATCCATACCTGCACCATTGTAGTCTGTTGTCCCCAAAAGTAATGTAAAACCCAGCATCAAAGCGCCACCAACAAACACTCTTATGTATGGGTTTTCTATGTACCTCCTATAAGCGTGAGAGGTTTTATCCATCACAATACAAAACAGCATGCTTGCCAATGCACAGCATATCCCCAGAATACTAACAGAAAGAGCCAATTTAAACTCCAGTCCATCGGGGACACCAAGTAAAGTGTATGCAACCGGCAAAAACCCTAGCTTTTGTGCCATTGCCGAGGAAACAAATGCGGCAATTGTTGCAGGCACAATAGCGGAATAGTGCATAATCCCAACGGAAATTACCTCCATTGAAAATATTACCGCCGTCAAAGGTGTACCAAACAAGGATGAAAAGCCAGCCGCCATACCACACATAGTGATAATTCGCTCATCCTTCTCGTTTAGATTAATAATTCGTC
>JAEZPX010000251.1 GCA_023413275.1 Bacillota bacterium
CATGGTGCCACATCAAATCCCTTAGCGCCCTCTTTGTGGTATATCACAAGGTTCGGATTTGCACCTTTAAAAGTGTTCTCCTTTAACCTAGAAGGTGCATCCCCTTCAAAGCAGACTTGATGAAGCATAGGGCACTGACCAAATATCTCATCTCCAAGGTCAGAAACCCCTTTGGGAATTCGAATGCTTTCCAGTTTTGCACATTTGATAAATGTACAATCACCTATATTTTTTAAGCTATCGGGCAGTTCAACGGCGCTTAATGAATCGCAGCCAAAAAATACAATATCGCCTATCATTAATATCCCCTCAGGCAAAGTAATACCTTTTATATCAACTCGATTAAAAAAAACTCTGCCCAAAATAACAGAAATTTTAGTACCCTCTATGCTAGAGGGAATAAAAATATTCCCACCAGAACCATAATATTTACTGATAGAGCGGAGATCTCCATAAAATTCTTTAATACTGTACATGTTTGTATTCAGTTCAAAATCAGCGGTTACTACAATATTATGGTCAGTCATTGTAAATTCGTATTCCGTTTCTGTAGGTTCCGAAGGTATAATAAAATAATCATCTATAGTCCCATTGAGATTTGTTCCTTCGGTATAATAATGGAGGGTTGTTGTTTTATAGCGATAGCCCTGATTTGGTCTCACTACAATTTTTACATTATCTCCTTCTGCTGCTCGAGAAACCTCTTTCCCATTCACATAAATAGATATACTGCCGTTTTCCATGGTTGGATTCTTAGTTATTGTATATTCTTTTTTATCCCATATCGCATATAAAGTAATATTCTCGGCAGCTACTGTAACAATATCCCCCGGTTTATAACTCTCTCCCATGCCATCTGCTTTTGTGTTCCAGCCAATGAAATCGTGGCCTATTTTTGTGGGTATGTCAGAAGGTACAGTAAAGAAATCTCCTGTATGATAGGTAGCATTATCCGCAGGCAACACCCCGCCATCATTTCCGTTACCATCATAAATAACATTATATGTAGCTGTCGCATCATAGGCAATACAGGTATAGCCTTGCCAGTTAGGGCCGTACCCCGTTTCATTGCTGGGATAATAAATTTTAAAATTCTCATTTTTATCACAATTCCAAAAAGCATTGTATTCCATCATGGGGGGCTTCCCCATAAAAATTGCCTTCGTTAAATTAGATGTATCATAGCCACAACCAAACGCTGACCAACTTATATTTTTTACACTTTCAGGTATCACTATACTTTTCAGTTGGCCACACTCAAAAAAAGCTTGGCTCTCTATTGTTTCTATACCATCTGGTAATATCACACTATTCATAGTTTTATCAAAAAAACAATTCTCCCCAATGACAGTAATGTTAGTTCCATCTATTTTAGTTGGAATGATAACACTTGCCTCATCTCCGATGTATTGTAAAATTTTATCATTATAATATGAAAAATTTCCATCTATTTGCTCATCTTTTACTGTTAGTGTATATTCATGGCTATCTGTCGTTGCAGGCATTGCTTCGTCTGTTACCGTTACTGTGAAGGTGATTTGCCCTGGGTAAAGAGTCCACCCTATTAATTGACCTCTGTCAGTCAATTTTAGTGTACTTGGGCAATATCCGTCGCTTACTGTAAATTTCTTTTCTCCCGTACCGCCTACGGCTTGAAATTTATAGTAATACCTTGTATTTTCAACTCCAAATGGAATAGGCGACTTATCTAATGCAACAGGCCTAGCCGGGTTCACAGAAAGCTCAATGATATTTGAGTCCTGCACAGCGTTTTCAAAAGCATCCCTTTTAAAATAAATGATAACTTTCTCACCAGCCTTTAAATTTATGCCTCGAGAGGCAAAATTCACAGTTACCTGTGTATCACTTATTTTCTCTGTGGGAAATTCCGTAGATACAACAAAATCGTTTCCGTAATCAATACTTAGTCCTACAACCACATCATTTTTAAAAATAGCATTTTTTACATTAACTACAATCTCATTACCCACGTCTCCTCCATACAACACAGAGTCTGTGCTAATGATAGGAGCCTCCCCTTCTGACTCAATGATCATTGTATATTCACGGCTGTCTGATTTGGTGATTATATCAGCATCCGTTGCTTTTACTGTAAAAGTAAAACTACCTGCTCTTGAAGGAGTACCAGTCAAATTTCCAGATTCACCCAATGTCAGCCCATCCGGCACCTCCCCTTCTACAAGTTTATAAGTAGCAATATTAACAATGCCTTCTACCGTAAAAGTGTAAGAATATTCCTTACCCACCTTTCCTATTTTGGGATTCTCCGTATCCAATTTCACATCTACGGCGGGCTGAACGGTTAAAGATAAGACATTGCTTATGGTATTAGACCCTACCCCACTGTCTTTAATGAATATCTCAACTACATCACCAGCCGCTAACAATTCTCCCTCCTTGTTTATTTTCTCAATGGTGAGATTTGTCTCGTCATCCAGTGTAAAATCAAAGCTCCCCCCTATTCCTCCAATTGATACAGAAATGTCTTCCTTTGTAATTGTTGAGAGAAAAGTATCATTCTCAAGGGTTACCGCCACCTTATCAAATCCATCCTCCCCTGCATACAAGGTTGAGCTTGTTGAAATTGTGGGCTGAAATGCAAAAGCCGTTTGGGTGCCAAGGGTAAAGCTAAGTAACATAACTACAGTCATAACCCGAGATAGCAATTTCTTATTTTTCATTTTTATATCCCTTCCTTCAAAAATATTTTCACTTTTGAGCCATTTGAAATAACTCATGAATGGAGATTTCAACTTCATTTCCCCAGAAAATGCAGACTCCATCTGTAGTTACCTTTTTAAAAAATTCATCATCCATAAGCATTCCGAATCTCAAGGTTTTTAGCCTGCTTTCCATTTCAAACACAACACTGCATCCATTTTCCAATTGAACCTCAAGCTTGTAATCCTCTAAGGGAACTACTTTTTTTATCCGACTCACTTTTTCACCTCCATAAAATAAAAAATCCATCATACATAAATTGTATAACGGATTTTTTTCTGCGTCTGTCCCCCATAGGGTGAATATTGGAAAATAATTACCTGTTTTTTTCTTGGAAATGATGCTTTAAAACAGCCCTTGAAGTGATATTTAATTTTTCAAAGACTCTTTTTAGCATAGTTTTTACGGTATTTGGAGAAATAAACAGTTTTTCACCAATTTCTTTATTGGTAAAGCCCTCCGCCGCCAAAAGGGCTATATCCATTTCCCGCTGACTGAGCTCACGCTTATTTTCGTCTGACGTTTCAGCGCTTTTAAGAACTATTTGCGCTTCATAGGGTTGATAAATATCCAAAATGCTGTTTATATCCTCCGGAAAAAAGTCTTGTTCCCTAAGCAATAACAGTAGCGGTTTTATGTAATCGCAGTTTTCCACAAAAGGAATATATAGCTTATCTTGAAATGCCATCTCCATTGCAATTTTTAAAGACGCTATCCCATCCTCACGCCTAAATATTTTCTCATAAGCGGCGGCAACATAAATCCTTGTATAAATTTCCCCAAGAGCATTGGGAAATACCAATGCAGCAGCTATAAATAGATCTGCGATTCCCAATAATTTATAATATTCCTTCTGTACCAGCAGTACTCTGCCGTAAACAATATTCAAAAATGCCTTTGACGGATAATACAGTTTACTGGATTCAAAATCTCCATTTTCTATCCAACTTGCAATTTGAGGCTGTTTCTCTAAAAAAGCCAACAAATAACCCTTGCAAAGGTCAATGGTATGGAGATGGTCGTATTGTTTTTTTTGCTTCATATCCTCATACATATTATCTAAAGTATCATAAATAAATAAAGTATCCCCTTTTAATAAGGCTATTCGCATTCGTAAAAACAGGGTAGAAAGCATGATGTCATATTGCCCATGTTCAATTGCTTCATAATACCCTTTATGGGCTAAAATTTCAGCGTTTACAAAATCCCCCCGATTGAAGTACCACTCTGCCTCCATCACACTGGCTCCGCCACTTCCGTGACCGGATGTTATTTTTCGATAAAGAGGTAATACTTCTTTTACATCCTCAAGCTCTCGTATTAAGCATCCTGGTTTTCGATAAAACATATATAATACCGAAGGTGAGCCAAAGGTCCAACCAAATTTCGTATCAAAAAAACGAATGGGCTGTTCCAGCAATTCATTTGCAATTTCCATATGCTCCAGCATTTGAGGTACATCATTAAATTTTGCAATACTTAGAAGTACCTGAAATTCACCCATTAGTAATTTGCGATTTGAGGCATCCAAGCTTTTTGATTGTTCAATCACCATCGCAAGTTCATTGCAAGCATTATCAAACCGTTCGAATTCATTTATCATAAATAAATTAATGACGTAAATCAAAAGAGCTACTGGGTGTTTCTCTCTAATCTCAAAGGGACACTCCTCAAAAAATTTAATAAATAAGTCCTTCCCGTTTTGAAACAAATAGTCCCCTCTATCAGATTCCAATACTTCCATCAGCATATCAAAATCTTTGTTTTGATAAAAATATTTTAGTGCTGAAAAAAAGTCTCCTTTGCTCCTGTACCAAAGTGCCATATTCTGAAAAATACTCTTCTTTTCTCCATCACCTAGCAATTGGAACTTTTCTCTTAGCAGTTTTATAAAAAGACTATGGATATGATATGTTTTTGTTTTTTCATCATAACGAATTAAAGCATTTTTACCCATGATCTCCGACAGAAGCTTATTGGCATCCTCCTTCTGCCATACATAACTGGCCTGATCCAGCGTGAAGTAGTCAAAAAAGCAAATTACGTTGAGAAAATTCTTTACCTCTTGGGAAAAAGAACTATATAATGTGCTTTCCAATAATTTATATATATTCTTCGTACTGGAAAAACTGCCAGCCTCCAAATAGTTTAGCAGCAACAAATAGATGGCACTAATCCAGCCTTCCGTCAAGCGATACAGTTGTTCAGCTTGAGCCACCTTTAAGTTTATCCCACATAGCTTATAATAAGCTTGAATCTCTTTTACATCAAATTCAAAGGTTTCCTTTGCTATGTATTTTAGATAACCCTTTAATTTCAATTCTTCAAGGGTTTCAAATTTTATGAATCTTACAATTAACACAATCTTGAGATTTGGTATTTGGTGCTCAATCAGATATCTTATAAAGGCATCACTTTCAACACACTCACAAATGTGATAATCATCAATCACCAGAATTGTGGTTTTAGATAATGCAATTCCTTCCATGATTCCCACCGCCTCATGCAATAAAACCCCATCATCAGGAAAACCTAATTGACTAAGGTTGTTGGCACACTCAACATCAAGCTCCCGAACCATATTGCAAAAGCCTTCCCAGAAACCGTGGGTTAGACTATCATAAATTCTTTGCCATTTGATGTCCCCATTCAAATTTTTAAGGCATTCTCTCACAGCCGTGGTTTTTCCATATCCCATAGGCGCCTCCACGATTGTAAGAGGATATTCCATAATTTCGTTCATTTCTTGCGTTATTTTATGGGGAAAATATAAGTTTTTCGTGTTGTGAAATTTCGTCTTTTCCATGGTCATACCCCTATGAATTAAATTGGTTTCATATGAATGAAATTGTGCGTTCTATCCTTGTTTTGTATTAAATCATATTATAGCAAATTGGATATTTACATTCAACTAGAGGATTACATTGGAAATTGCAACTGCATGCTATAACTATTTCTTCATATGAAACTCCAAATTTTGCAAATATTGAAAATTATGATATACTCTCAATGTGCCATGTTTCATTTGGTGTTCTAATATGCATTTCTTTTTATATGACACAGACAATTCTTTTTGAGGGCTTGGATGGAGGTATTTATAAAAGAAAATTGCTTTTCTTCGCTTTGAATATAGCATTTTTATTACCATCTTGCAGTGACATAATGGAAATTCAAACAGGAATGATAATACAGACAACTAGATTTTCAAGGGAATCTCAAAAGACATTAAAAATCTTTGATGCAGAAACCTTATTTTTGGATTATACCATTGATGATACTGCAAAATATTATTCTATCAATTTGTGGATATACGAAGATGGAAAATGGGTGAGTGGTGGAAGCGTGTCTAATAGTGAACGCCAATTAGATATGAACAATAGGCTTGCCATTCATCTCAAAGAGATAGGCGTTGATATATTTACAATTAATAAAACGGGAGATTATATAAAATATGGGCTTAATGGAGGCGGCATGGATTTAAAAAATTCTATTTCCACTGCATCCCAACGAATTACAGAGCCCACTCAAATAATTTTGAATGAAGAAATCCCTATGTGGGTAATTTGGGGAACGAATAAAAATAGTATAGAAGTAAGTGATGCCAGTGACTTCCGAAACTTAGATTGTACTAAAGGTATTGCAATTACAATTACCTTTTCTGATAAGGAAATAAATCAATAGTCAAATAATCATAACAAGGAACTGCAAATATAATTCATTAATCTTATATTTAAAACAAGGAGAAAACTATGAACGGTCAAAATAGAAGTAATGTTAAAATTGGTGCAACAGTTAAAATTGTTTTGAAAGCTGATCAAAGGAGCGGAAAACTAACCGAAGGGACGGTCAAAAAAATACTTACGAATAGTCCTACCCATCCCCATGGTATCAAAGTAATGTTAGAAGATGGTCAAGTAGGAAGAGTTCAGGAAATTTTATAATCATACAAATACGATGCTCGAAATGAACTTTTTCCTAAATAAGAATAATCTGCGAAATCCATTTCCAAGTCGATATTTTAATTCCTCACCGCAAAGCTGAATACCCATGAAAGGTTCTTCACAATGAAACTCGAGGAAAAATATAAGCCCCATTCAATGTTAATGAATGAGGCCTTTATTTTTTTGTGTCAACTTCTATATTTACATTTCAACTTCATATATTTCTCGCTCTTTGTATTTAGCCTACCTTAAATATCTCTTATTTCATTAATTTGCGGAGTAAACGTAAATTGCTCTCTTTGTAAGGATGATAACGCACTGGCAAATCAATCCATGTATATTTTTTGACCATACTCCTGTAATGAGAAAAAGTATCAAAACTGAGTTTGCCGTGGTAACTACCCATGCCTGAATATCCAACTCCACCAAAACCCATGCGAGAATTTGCAATATGAATAATGGTATCATTAATACACCCACCGCCAAAAGAGCATGAATTGATTATTTTTTCCTCTACGGCTTTGCTTGAGGTAAACAAATAAAATGCAAGGGGCTTGGGATTTCCACGAATAAAGCGGATGCAATCATTTAAATCAGTATACGTCATCAATGGCAAAATGGGTCCGAAGATTTCCTCTTGCATAATGGGGGAATCAGGTTTGATATCTACTAGTACAGTGGGTTCAATAAATCTTCGTGATTCATCAAATCCACCACCGATGATTGCATTTTCACCTTTTATCAGCTGCGTAATGCGCTGAAAATGCTTATCATTTATGATAGTTGGCATTTCAGACATATCACCATCCGGAAAAAAATCTTTTAGGACTTTTGAAAATTCTTTAATAAATTTGTCCCTGACACTTTTGTGTATGAATAAATAGTCAGGTTCTACACAAGTCTGCCCAGCATTTAAAACCTTACCAAAGGCAATCCGCTTCGCCGCAAGCTTAATGTTTGCTGTTTCATCTACAATAACCGGACTTTTCCCTCCTAGCTCCAAGGTTACGGGGGTTAAGTTTTTGGATGCAGCAGCCATAACCACCTTGCCTACTTCTACACTGCCGGTAAAAAATATATAATCGAAGGTTTCTTCAAGAAGGGTATTATTCTGCTCTCTGCCTCCTTCCACCACCGCAATATACTTCGATGGAAAGGTTTCACTAATTATTTTTTTCACTACTTTGCTTGTTTCAGGAGCATATGCCGATGGTTTAATCACTACACAATTTCCTCCTGATATTGCACCGATAAGAGGTATCAAGCAGAGTTGAAGGGGATAGTTCCATGGTGACATAATGAGCGTTACGCCATAGGGCTCGGGTGCAACAAAGCTTTTTGCATGAAATTGCGCCAATGGTGTTTTAACTCTCTTATTTTTTATCCATTTTGGAAGATGTTTCATATGGTATCGAATTTCCTCCAAAACAAGGCCGGTTTCCGTCATATAAGTTTCAAATGGCGTCTTATTTAAATCCAATTTTATGGCCGCTTCAATAAAAGCTTCGTTGTTTATTATAGCTCGTTGAAGCTTTTTTAGGGCTGTCATTCTAAACTCCAATGAACGGGTTGCTCCACTTTCAAAATATTTACGCTGTAGTGCAACGAGAGATTTGGTATTCATGATGTCCTCCGATCTTTATCATAGATATAATTAGGAAGTCTATGTAATGTTTGGCTTAATGATACTTTAAAGGCGCTCTTATATCT
>JAEZPX010000025.1 GCA_023413275.1 Bacillota bacterium
ATAATCCAAAAGTTCTTTTTTAGCTTCTAACAAGCTAATTGTTTCCATCTTTTCACGCAAACCAAGCCCAGCCTCCTCCAGCCTCGCAATTTTTTCCTTAAGCTGGAATATCTTCATTACTGTTACACTGGCGTCTGCCATGAGATACATCAGTAGCAATACCCCTACAAATTCTCCGGCAGCATGAGGAATCCATGCCACAAAACGCTGAATGGGAGGTTGAATTAAGTGCATCATCACAACGGTAAGTGTGCCCCATTCCAAAGAACGCCTTAAACAAATTCTACCTTGTAACTGAAATCGCATTTGGCTGTAATCCCACCATGTGGCGTGGAAAATCTTTTCCAGCAGCAAAGCAATCACATATTCAACAACGGTTGCAATCAACACGCCGCCCAAAAACATCAATAACAGGTTATTCTTAAAAGGTGTTAGAGCCACAATCACCAAGGTTGCCCCCGTTCCATAAATTGGACAAAGGGGACCACTGATAAACCCACGGTTTGTCCAAGTTTTATTGGAAGCAGAAACATAGGCAGACTCTAGTGCCCAACCTAGAAAGCTATATATCATAAAATAGAAATAAAGATCAAAAATTGTAAACCCAAATATTTCCGTAGTCATCATAGGCATCACTTCTTTTCAATTATTCTTTCAAAATTTTTCTTTCCTGCAAGTATTCCAATACATCTGTCATAGCCAAATCCAAATCCGCCTTAGATAAATCCACCCATAATCCATCAATCTGACGGCGAAACCAAGTCAATTGACGTTTTGCAAAATGACGTGTACCCTTTTTCAACTGCGCAACAGCATCATCTAAGCTGCATTCTCCCTGAAAATAAGGCACGAATTCTTTGTACCCAAGCCCTTGCATGGAGACCAAATCCGGTGAGTATCCCTTTTCCAACAAGCCCTTTACCTCAGCCAACAACCCTTGCTCCATCATCAAATCAACCCTATCATTAATCCGCTGATAAAGCTTCTCTCTTTCCATGGTTAAAATAATAACTGCGGCTCGATAAGGGCTTTCTTTCTCCCTTTGCTCAGCATTATGCTGTGAAAACTTTTCTCCAGTTAGGAAATGATATTCCAAAGCTCGAGCAACACGCTTCACATTATTTGCATGAATTGTCTCAGCATATTCCGGATCAATCTTTTTCAGCCTTTCAAATAAAACTTCAGCCCCTTCATTCTGGGCTTGTTTGTAACATGCTTCACGAAAAGACGTGTCATTTTCTGTCTCTGTGAAAACAGTATCATACAGCAAAGCATTCATATAAAATCCCGTACCCCCTACTATAATGGGAATTTTACCCTTTGCCCAAATTTTATTCATATAGGCTTTAGCTTTTTGTTGAAAAATCATTACGTTATATTCCTCATCGGGGTTCAGTTCATCTACCAAATAGTGAGGAATTCCTTGTTTTTCTTCTTCTGTCACCTTGGCAGTTCCAATGTCCATATAGCGGTATATCTGCATGGAATCCCCGGAAATCACCTCTCCGTTGATTCGTTTTGCTAGTTCTATAGACATGGCAGTTTTTCCGCAGGCGGTAGGACCTCCAATCATTACCAAAGGTTTTTTCATTTTATCACCCTTTAATTCTGGATTCGCTTAAATTTTTTTTCCAGTTCATACTTTGTCATTTCAATAATTGTTGGTCGTCCATGGGGGCAGGTAAAGGGATTCTCAAGCTTTAACAGCCTTCCAATCATAGCCTCTGCTTCCTGAAAACTCAAACGATCATGTCCTTTGACCGCTGCTTTACAAGCCATAGTGGCCACAGCCAACAATTTCATATCATATACGGAGCGAATTTTCTGCTCCGAAAGACTATCCAAGATTTCTGTAAAAAACCCCGCACCGCTGGGTTCCTTTAGCAAATAGGGCACAGCCTTCAAGGCATATTGATTTTGCCCAAAGGTTTCAAATTCAAACCCAAACCCTTCTAAAAGAGACTGATTTTCCCTCAAAACTTCAATTTCAGATGGAGTTAAATTCAACATTTGCGGAAGCAAAAGTTTTTGAGAAACCAAATTTTCCTCTTTGAAACGAGTCATAAATTCTTCAAACAAAATACGTTCATGGGCAGCATGCTGGTCTATCAAATAGAGGCACTCCCCCTGCTCAATCATCCAATAGGTCTGAAAAATCTGCCCAATCAGTTTATATTGCTTGAAAATTGGCTCTGTTTTGGGCTCCAGTTCCCTGCCCTCATTACTCGGAATTGGGTCATCTTGTGGTATAATCTCATCTTTGCTAAGCACAACCACCGGGTCAATCAAAAACGCCTCTGCACTTTGCCTTACTTGATTTTGAGTGCCCTGCTGCCTATTCAGCAGTTGGTCAACGCTCTTTCCCATTCCTCCCGAGGGTGCTCTGTCTTGTGTAAAAGAGCTTGGCAATCTTTTATACACAGGTATATCTTCAATTTTTTGCTGTTCTATTTCTATGGGTTTTTCCGCCGTTTTCACTGCAGGAGCTTTATCCCAGCCAACTTGGGGGATTAAAACCAACTGGTCTAAGGTTTTGGAAACAGCATCATAAAAAAATTCGTAAATCTGGTCATCATTTTTAAAACGCACCTCAAGCTTTGCAGGGTGCACATTGACATCAACCTGACTGGGGTTCATTTGAAAATTCAACACAAAGATTGGGAACTTACCGATTAACAACCGTGTCTTGTAGGCATCCTCAACTGCTGTTGCAACCACCTTGTTTTTAATGAATCGCCCATTAATAAACAGATTTTCATAATTTCGGTTTCCCCTTGAAAGCTCAGGCTTACCAATTAATCCTGTAAGGGCATACTCTCCTTTATTATATTCCAAGGGAACCATGCTATTAGCGGCTTCCTTACCATATACATAAAAAACCGAAGCCTTAAGCTCCCCATTTCCCGCTGTATGCAACATGGTTGTGTCATTATTAATAAAGCGAAATGACACCTCTGGATGCCCTAAAGCCAGTTTATTCATCAGGTCTGAAACGAATCCACTTTCTGTTGCAGGCTTTTTCAAGAATTTCCGTCTAGCAGGAACATTGTAAAATAAATTGCTTACTGTTATGGTGGTCCCTTCTGTACAGGAGGTATCTTGTATATTCTTAATTTCCCCTCCGCTGATTTCAATAGACGTACCAGTCTCTTCATCTCTGGTTTTTGTCAACATTTCCACCTGCGCAACTCCGGCAATGCTGGCTAAGGCTTCTCCACGAAAACCCAATGTAAAAATATGCTCTAAATCTTCAATTTCACTCATTTTGCTTGTGGCATGGCGCAAAAAAGCTGTTTTCACCTGCTCCTTTGGTATACCACATCCATTATCCATGATACGAATAAAGGAAATCCCGCCTTCCTTTATTTCTACGGTTACAGCGGTGGCTCCGGCATCAATGGCATTTTCCACCAATTCCTTTACAACAGATTTAGGCCCTTCCACAACCTCTCCAGCAGCAATTTTATTGATTGTTTTTGTATCTAAAATTCTGATTGATTGCAAGGATATCCTCCTTTCTTTTACAGACCCTTTGCCTTTTTCTGTAATTCAAAAAGGGCCTGCAATGCTTCAATGGGTGTCATTGCCATAACATCCAGCTTGGAAATTTCGTCTATCATTTGATTTTCCTTTACAGAAAACATATCTATTTGCTTTGCCATATCCTCTGCCTGTTCTTGGGCTTCAACGGCAATTCTCTTTGCTTTCTTCGTTATATCCGCAGCATTCAGCTGTTTTAATATCTGCCCACTGCGACGGATTACCTTTGACGGAAGACCAGCCAGTCTTGCGACCTGTACACCATAGCTATGGTCTGCCCCACCCCGCTTGATTTTACGAAGGAAGATAATATCTTCGCCAACTTCCTGTACGGCGATACAATAATTTTTCACACCGGGAAGCTTTCCTTCCAGTTCCGAAAGTTCATGATAGTGGGTGGCAAATAAGGTTTTTGCTCCAATTTGCTTTTCATCGGCGATGTATTCCAAAACTGCCCAAGCAATGCTTAATCCATCAAAGGTGCTGGTTCCTCGCCCGATTTCATCTAAAATCAAGAGGCTTTTTGCCGTTGCATTATTTAAAATATTTGCAACCTCGGACATTTCCACCATAAAGGTACTTTGCCCTGCGCTCAAATCATCAGACGCACCAACTCTGGTGAAAATACGATCTACGATGCCGATATGGGCAGAATCCGCAGGAACAAAACTACCAATCTGCGCCATCAATACAATTAACGCTGTTTGACGCATATACGTTGATTTACCTGCCATATTAGGGCCCGTAATAATAGCCAGTCTAGTTTCTTCTTGATCTAAATAGATGTCATTGGGAATAAATTGACCCTTAGTCATCTTTTCTACAACGGGGTGTCGCCCACCAGTAACAGTGATGACATCCCCCTTGTCCACAACAGGCTTTACATAATTCATGCTCTGGGCTACTTCAGCAAAGGATTGGAGGGCATCCACCACAGATACCATATAAGCGCAATATTGTATACGCTCAACCTCTGCCGCCACCGCATTTCTGATTTCCGTAAAAATCTGATATTCCAAGGCAGTAATTTTTTCTTCTGCGCCTAAAATCAATTCAGCCAATTCATTCAGCTCCGGCGTTATATAACGTTCGCAGTTTGCAAGGGTTTGCTTGCGAATATAATGCTGGGGAACCTCTTTCATATTTGACCTTGTAACTTCTATATAATAGCCAAAAACCTTATTGAATCGAATTTTTAGGTTTTTAATGCCTGTTTTTTCTTTCTCTTCTTCCTCCATTTGGTGAATCCAAGTGGTTCCTTTTTCCTTCGCTTGGGCAAAGGTATCTAGCTCACTATGGAAGCCCTGTTTAATCATACCACCCTCTCTTACAGAAAAAGGAGGGTCTTCCACAATCGCCTGCTCGATTAAGGTATGTATATTTTCTAAAGGGTCAAGCTTCTCACAAATTTCCGCAAGATATGGACTTTTGCACCTTGCTAATATATTTTTTAATAGCGGCAGATTTTCAATGGAATTCTTTAATGCCGCCAAATCTCTGGCATTTGCATTTTGAAAAATTACACGGCTCATAATGCGCTCAAAATCATACATGGAGTGTAAAATATCCTTTATTTCTTCCCTTAGAAATAGGTCTCCAAAAAGCTCTTCCACGCCATCCAGCCTTTTATGAATTTCTTCTTCGGATAGCAAAGGCTGTTCAATCCATTTGCGAAGCAATCTTGCACCCATGGCAGTCTGTGTTTTATCCAAAACCCATAATAGAGAGCCCTTACGGCTTTTTTCCCGCATGGTTTCTGTTAGCTCTAAATTTCTCCGGCTAGAAACATCCAAAAGCATAAAATCTCCGGTGGTGTAATATTTTACCGTAGAAATATGGCTTAATTCATTCTTTTGGGTCTCTAATAGATACCAAAGCAAGCCTCCTGCCGCCGCTACAGCTGAAGGTTTTTTACTCAAACCATATCCATCTAAGGTTTTCACTTGAAAATGCTTCAAAATGGTATCTTTTGCCGTAGTAAAATCAAACATTCGATTGTCAATATCATTTAAAAAATAATAAAACCGATCCTTGATTTCATTGCACAAAGGATTATTTAAAAAGGACTCATTGCAGATAACCTCCGCAGGGGCAAAACGAGCAATTTCATCCAAAATTTTGTTTGCCGCCTGTATGCTTGTAAACTCCGTGGTTTGAAATTCTCCTGTGCTCACATCACAAGCAGCAATGCCATAACCCGCACCACTACTATACACTGCAAGAATATAGTTATTTTTTCTCTCATCCAAAACAGCATTATCTAAAACAGTACCAGGGGTAATTACCCGCACAACATCTCTTTTCACTATGCCTTTTGCCAATTTCGGGTCTTCAACTTGCTCACAAATGGCTACCTTGTAGCCCTTCTCCACCAATCTGGCTATATATCCATCGGCAGAATGGAATGGAACACCGCACATGGGTGCCCGTTCTTCCTGACCCCAGTCCTTCCCTGTAAGGGTAATTTCCAGTTCCTTCGAGGCGATCACCGCATCTTCGAAAAACATTTCATAAAAATCACCTAAGCGAAAAAATAGCAAGCAATGCTTATAATTTTCTTTAATCTCAAAGTATTGCTGCATCATAGGCGTGATTTTTGCCATGATCGCTCCTCCTTTTTCATTCAAAATATATATACAATCATTGTATTTCGTGACAATTGCTTTTAAAAATATATCACCAAATAGCAACTCTCCAATTTTCTAAGTTAGTTATTTTCTATCAAACCATTTATGTTCCTAGCAATGATGCCTGCTATCTTGTCATTTCAAACTATGTAAAAACCCGAACCCCGCAAGGGAGCTCGGGCATCTATCCAACGCTTTATCCGTTTGAGTGCTTAGTGGCAGCCGCCGCCGCAAGAAGCGCAGGAGCTAGGGCTGCATCCGCTCTGTGCAGGATCTTCGCCTGTCAAAGTAGAAGTCACAATTGTGAAAATGGAGTTCATAAAGTTATTAAAGTTCATTTCTGCGGCAAATAATTCAGATGCAATTTTATTGTTTCTGATTTCTTCGCCTCTTTTTGCCATATCTTCGGAAAAAGCCTTTTGCTCTTCTGCGGAAATACCGCCAGCCTGCATTTTCCCCTCAAACTCCTGATGCAGCTTTGTATATTCCTCTACTGCTGTTGCGATTTCAGGGCTTTCCTCATACGCTTTTTTTGCTGCAAGCAAAGTTTCAACCTGAGGAGTTTTCTTTAATTCTTCGCCCAAGTTTCTCGCTAATTCATAAACAGATGTCATTTTTATTCACCATTAACCCTTTCTGCAATAAAATAGAATGTTTTATTTTCAATGATCCGAACGGGAACAATTTGCCCGATTAAATCTTTACTGCCTTCAAAATGAACCAGAGCATAATTATCCGCTCTGCCCGTTAATACATCTTTGTTGGACTTACTGGGTTCTTCCACCAGCACATTAACGATTTTCCCCACCAATTTTTCATTTAATTCATGAATCATCGGGTTTAAAACATTTAACATGCGATCGAAACGATCCTTAATTACGTCCTCTGCTACCTGATTGTCCATGGTTGCCGCAGGGGTGCCTGTCCGCTTGGAGTAAATGAAGGTATACGCCGTGGTATAACCAACCTTGCGAATAACATCCAATGTTTCTTGGAAATCTTCTTCTGTTTCCCCGGGGAAACCTACGATAATATCAGTACTTAAAGTAATATCAGGCATCGCCTCTTTTATCTTTCTCACTGTTTCCAAATAGGATTCCTTAGTATAGTTACGGTTCATACGGCGCAAAATTTCACTACTGCCCGCCTGTACAGGCAAATGCAGGCTTTTGCAAACCTTCGGACAATCTTTCATGGCTTCAATCAACTCATCGGATAAATCCTTAGGATGTGAGGTCATAAAGCGAATTCTCTCTATTCCCTCCACATCATTTGCCATACGCAAAAGTTTTGCAAAACTAACAGGTTCACTCAAATTCTTTCCGTATGAGTTCACATTTTGGCCCAAAAGCATAATTTCTTTTACGCCATCTGCCGCAAGCTTTTTCACCTCAGCTATAATGTCCTCTGCCTCACGGCTTCTCTCTCTTCCTCGTACATAAGGCACGATGCAATAGGTACAAAAATTATTGCATCCAAACATGATGTTTACAGCTGCTTTGTATGGAAAATGTCTGATACTAGGCAAATCCTCCACAATTTCCTCTTGTTCTTGCCAAATATCATAAATGGTGTCACCGCTTTCCATGCGAGTATTCATCAATTCAGGCAATTTATAAAGATTGTATGTTCCAAATACAATATCAACATGACGATACTTTTGTCTTAATGTCTTTATCACGCTATCTTGCTGCATCATACAACCACATAATGCAATCACAGTATCAGGCTTGTCCTTTTTATAATGCTTCAGCCAGCCTAATTTACCATACACCTTTTGCTCTGCATTTTCACGCACACAGCATGTGTTATAAATAATAAAATCTGCATCTGTTTCTTCATCTGTTCGCGCATAACCCATTTTATCAAGCATACCTTCCAGCTTTTCCGAGTCATGGGCATTCATCTGACATCCCATTGCCAGACTAAAAAATTTCTTCTTTTTTCCTGTTTCCATTTCATAGGCATCATTAATCTTACGAATGCCCTGCATATAATCCAGCTGTCGCAACAGTTCTGTTTCATCAACAGCTATTTCTTTTCTTGTATCCTTCATAGCTCTTCCCTTTCAATGCTATTTTTGGCAAAACCGCTATATTTTAGTATAACATAGAAGTTTCCTAGGCTCAACGAATTTTTTCTTAAACATACAATTCCTTAAACTAACCTCAAGAAGAATTTTATGATAAAAAACGTACTCGCCAACTGTACCTCCCAAGACTATTCAACAACTAAAATACAACAGGAGGCATACAAATCATCGCCCCTTTAGCTAAAACTTATTTATTGGGGAATCCCAACTATTTTCAACTGATTTCCATGCGCTTTTATTATTTCCAAAAGGTCTTGGATTAGCAAATAGACCGTTGCAGTATTATCGTTAGGATGAACACCTATTTTCTTCATTTCCAGAAAATCCTGGTCAAAAAATACCTTTACTTGTTTTTCTGTATCATTCAAAACGCCTAAAGGAGTTACTGCACCCTTTTTCAACCCCAAAAACTTCATCAAACGCTCTTCCGATGCAAAAGAGAGCTTAGACAAACCAAATGCCTGTCCAAATTCCTTCAAATTTACCTTCTTATCAGAACGAACTACAATCAAATAATGGTTTTCTCCTTTACCATCTCGTAGAAAAAGATTTTTGGCCACATCAAGCTCTTTATCAAAACCCATACGAACCATATCTTCAATGGTAAAGGCGGCTTCATGGTCTACCCATTCATAAACAAATCCTTTTTCATCCAGCATCTTCTTTATTTCCTTTTTATCATACATGGCATTTGCCCCTTTCTTTTAAAATCCTGCTAAGTCATTCCTTATTATAGCACAAATTTTTCCTTAATAAAATTTGCAAAAAAATATAAATGAAAAAAGAGCCATATAGGCTCTTTTAAAAGGGGAGGGTATGTATTACTATGTTATTTGCTTTATCCTTGCTTCTTTTAAGGATGATTCTATGATAAAATAGGTTTATGAATTGGGTATGTAGGGAATATGAACATTTTGTAAACATTTTAAAACACTAGGAATATTCAAGTTTTCTGGGTATTTTATTCTCAGAAAAATAGATGTTTAATATTTTCCTGTATTTTTTGAAGTATGAATTCAAAGATTACAAATACTTTAAAGATTCTAAAAATAACAATTCTTTTTTTATCTCAATTTAAAATGGTAATAAAAAATATCAAAGAGGTGAAATAATGGCAACCATAAAAGAGGATGCACA
>JAEZPX010000185.1 GCA_023413275.1 Bacillota bacterium
GTCAACGAATTGTCTCCTGAAGCTATTGCAGAGATGAAGACAGTTGTTGCTCCTGTTTATGACAAATATAAAGAGCAGTTTGGCGCAGAAGCTTTTGCAGCATTTGGCTATAAATAAGAAAAATAAGAAATTCATGAAGCTGTAGTGTCGAGAGGGCAGGTAGACACACCGTCCTTGCCCTCTCTTTTTACTGTAACGAATGGAATTATTTTGAAAATTTTACATAACAAAAGAAAAAGATGCGCTAAAAACTAGTATAAAATTTTAAAAATAACAGTCGTGCTATTTGGCGTTTTTCAAAATTAAAGAACGAAAGAAAGGTGGAAAAAATGAAATTGCTTGGCAAAATACTTGATTATTTTGAAGAAACACTCATCATTCTTATGATGTCGTATATGGCAATTATGAATTTCCTCAACGTTGTATTTAGATATTGTTTTGCAAATTCCTTCTCTTTTACAGAAGAATTAACGGTTACAGTATTTGTATGGGTAACAATGTTGGGTGTTGCGGCAGGCTTTAAAAGATATGCTCATTTGGGTATGAGTTTTCTTGTTGATTTGTTCCACGGAAAAACAAAAGCAATGCTTGCGTTATTCGGTGTGGTTTGCAGTTTAATCTTTATGGTACTTGTTTTTTATTTTGGCATTGTAATGGTACAGGGTCAGATCGCTATGGGTTCTACCACTCCTGTTTTAAGAATGCCTCAGGCAGTTCAGGGGCTTTCTATGCCTGTTGGTGCTGTTTTTGTTATCATTCGTATCATACAGGCTGGGTATCTTCAAGTCAAAGGCTTGTGGAATGAAGAAAAAGGGGGTACTGAGGCATGATGACTTTAATTCTTTTTGGGTTATTCTTTGTATTGGTATTCCTGAATGTACCCATTGCAATTTCTCTTGGTTTAGCAGCATCTGTTGGTTTGATGTACGGACAGTTTCCGCTTTCCGTTATTCCCGGCATCTTATATTCCGGCACAGCCAAATTTACGTTGCTTGCAATTCCATTCTTTATTTTAGCCGGTAGTATTATGGAGTATGCCGGTATTTCCAAACGTTTGATCAGTTTTGCAAACGCTTGTGTTGGTCACAGAAAAGGTGGATTAATGGCAGTAGTTGTTATTGTTGCTTGTTTCTTTGCTGCAATTTCGGGCTCAGGTCCTGCTACGGTTGCAGCAATCGGTCCAGTTTTGATTCCCGCAATGGTAAAGGCTGGTTATGGCAAAGACATGCCTGCCGCATTGGTAAGTGCCTCTGGTGCCATCGGTATCATTATTCCTCCAAGTATCGCATATGTAGTTTACGCTTCTTGTACCGACGTTTCTGTTGGTGCTTTGTTTACCGCTGGTATTATCCCCGGTATTGTTGTAGGTATTGCATACTATATGGCAGCTGCTTGGGATTCCAGAAACAACAAAGATATTATTGCTCAACCAAAGATGAGTGGCAAGGACAGGCTGATTGCTTTTAAGGATGCTTTCTGGGGATTGATGACACCGGTTATCATTCTGGGTGGTATTTATGCTGGTATCTTTACACCTACGGAAGCAGCAGGCATTGCCGTAATTTATGGTTTGATTGTAGGTATCTTTATTTACAGAGAAATTAAACTGAAAGATTTGTATCATATATTTATGGAATCCGCAGTATCCTCTGCAACGGTAATGTTTATCATTGCAGCAGCAGCAGTATTTGCATGGATTTTGACAACGAGCCAAATTGCAAGTCAGCTTTCTCAGATGGTTCTTGCAGTAAGCGATAACAAATACATCATCTTATTGTTAATTAATATTATTTTCTTGATTGCAGGTTGTTTCCTAGATGCAAACTCTGCATTCTACATTTTGTTGCCTATTATTGTTCCTGTTTTGAATGCAATTGATGTAAGCTTGCTTCATGCAGGTGTATTCTTAACAGTAAATATGGCAATCGGTATGATTACGCCTCCCGTTGGTATTAACCTTTATGTTGGGTGTAATGTTGCTGAAATTCCTGTTGCGGATATTTGCAAAAAGATTATTCCTTTCCTCATTGCAGGTATCGTGGCACTGTTTATCTTAACCTTTATTCCTGACATCTCCTTGTTCTTGCCAAGAATGATTGGACAGATTAAGTAAAGTAACTTAGAAATGATGTATATTAGGTGTCGCTGATAGCGGCGGCACCTAAATTACAAAGTTATACAGAAGATAAAATGAATAATTTACAAAGGATAATCGGCTTTAAGGAAACAAAAGATAAAAAATTAGGCAGCCGTATAAAAAACGGCTTTTCATTCGCCACTATCTTGTATTACAGGTGATAGAGGTTATTGCAAAACATACATGACAAGTTACAAGTGGTCCTCAGAATTGAAAGCAATGTTATAAAACATAATATAAATATATCTAAAAACTTAAGAAAAGGGTGATTTCATTGGCTAAGAAGAAATATTCAAAAGAAATGCTCATTGATTTGTATCGCATGATGATTCGTATCAGAGCATTTGAAACAAGAGCGGCTGAATGCTTCACAAAGGGAATGCTTGCAGGTAATATTCACCTGTGTATTGGTCAGGAGGCAGTTGCAGCAGGTGCTTGCTATGCCTTAGAAAAAGAAGATTATATGGCTACAACCCACAGAGGGCACGGACATACCATTGCCAAAGGTGGTAAATTAGATAAAATGCTTGCTGAACTGTTTGGCAAAAAAACAGGATACTGTAATGGTAAAGGCGGTTCCATGCATATTGCAGATGTTGAAGGACTGCATCACTTAGGTGCAAATGGCATTGTTGGTGCAGGCATTCCCATTGCCACCGGATCTGCTTTGGCTTCTAAGGTTCTAGGAGACAAACATGTTACACTTTGTTTCTTTGGTGACAGTGCTTCAAACCAAGGCACTTTTCATGAAGCAGTGAATATGGCGGCAGCTTGGAAGCTTCCAGTTGTATTCCTGTGTGAAAACAACAAATATGGTGTATCTACTAATATTCATTCAGTTACAAATACAGAAACCATTGCTGTTCGTGCAAAAGGTTATGATATTCCCGGAACTACAGTTGATGGCAATGATCCTGTTATTGTTTACGAAGCCGTGAAAGAAGCGGCGGATTTTGCAAGAGCTGGCAATGGTCCATCTATTGTTGAATGTATCACATATCGTCATCAAGGACACTACTGCGGAGACCCTGCTAACTATCGTCCCGCTGAATATATGGAAAATGCACATAAAGATGATGGCATTCCAAACATGAGAGCAAGATTATTAGACGAAAAAGTTGCAACGGAAGAGGAATTGGTTGCTGTTGAAGAGGAAGTAAAGGCAGAAATGGAAGCAGCTTATGAATTTTCAGTGAATTCAGAATATCCCGATCCTTCTGAAGCTACGACAGACGTTTATAGCTCTGATAATGAAAGGAGTGTTGCAAGATGAGTAAGATACTAAGCATCAGCAAGGCAATTGGTGAAGCTTTGCATGAAGAAATGGTAAGAGATGAGAATGTAATTATTCTTGGCGAAGATATGGGAAAGATGGGTAATGTTTTCGGTATCACTGTAGGCTTTCAAAAAGAATTTGGAGAGCACAGAGTATATGATACTCCAATTTCCGAGTCCGGTTTCTGCGGTATGGCAGTTGGTGCGGCAATGAGAGGCATTCGCCCTGTAGTAGAATTAATGTATGACGACTTTATTATGGTTGCCGCTGACCCTATTTTGAATCAAGCGGCTAAGATGAGATATATGACAGGTGGTCAGGCTACGGTGCCTATGGTACTGAGATTACCAATGGGTGCAGGTAGAAGAAACGCAGGACAGCACTCTCAGTGTTTGGAGAATATCTTCTGTCACACACCGGGCTTGAAGGTTGTTGCTCCTTCTACAGCGGCTGATGCAAAAGGTCTTTTGAAATCTGCTGTACGTGATGATGATCCTGTTATGTTTATGGAACACAAGCTGTTATATGCGAAAAAAGAAGAATTACCTGAAGGTGAATATACAATTCCTTTGGGCGTTGCTGATGTAAAAAACGAAGGAACTGATTTGACCATTATTACATGGAGCCGTCAAGTATATTTTGCTTTGGAAGCTGCTGAGGAATTGGCAAAAGAGGGCATCCATGTTGAAGTCCTTGACCTTCGTACATTAGTTCCTTTGGATTGGGATGCAATTTTAAAATCTGTTTCCAAGACACACAATGTTATCGTTCTTTCCGAGGAAGTAAAAAGAGGCAGCTATGCAGGTGAAATTTCTGCACAGATTGCTGAAGAATTGTTTGACGAATTAGATGCACCTGTAGAACGTGTTTGCGGTCTGAATATTGTTTCTCCTTTCAGCCCAACACTGGAGGATGAAAACTTCCCTCACCCTGCAGATATTGTAAAAGCAGTGAAAAAAGTTCTGAATAAGTAATTAAAGGAGGGAAAGTCATGGCTTTTGAAGTAAAGATGCCTCAGCTGGGTCTTACCATGGAAGAAGGTACCGTAACCAGATGGGTGAAAAAAGAAGGCGAAGCGGTGAAAGCCGGCGACGTTATTGTTGAGATTACAACAGATAAATTAACAAGTGAAGTAGAAAGCGAATTTGACGGAACAATGTTAAAAATCGTTGCACAGGAAGGGGAAGATATTCCTGTAAAAGGCTTGTTGGCATATATTGGAGAGCCCGGTGAGACAGTGGACAGTACAGCAGCGGCACCAGATACAGCACCTGTTGTAGAAGTGGCACCTGTTGTGGCAGCACCCATGGAGGCAGTGGCAGTTACAACCAGCGGCAGAGTTCGTATCTCTCCTTTGGCTAGAAAAACAGCGGCAAAAATGGGCGTTGATTATGCAAATGTAAAGGGTTCAGGCCCAGCAGGACGCATTGTACAAAAGGATATTTTGACAGCGGCGCAAAGTGCACCAGTAGTTGCACCTGTAGCTACACCAGCAGCAATTTCTACGCCTGCTCCTACTATAGCTTCCGGCTCTATTGATTTGATGGAAGGTGACGAAGTTGTAAAATTGGCGGGTATGAGAAAAGTTGTTGCAGAACGTATGGCGCAGTCCCGCAGAGAAATTCCCAGCGTAACACAAAACGTGAAGATTGACGTAACCAACTTGATGAAATTCCGCAAGCAGGTTAACGAAGACCTCGGCGTAAAATATTCCGTAAACGACTTTATCTTAAAGGCAGTTGCAAAGGCTTTGAAGAACAATAAACACATCCTTGTAACATTAGATGGTGATAAAATCATCAAGCGTGCCCATGTGAATGTTGGTATGGCTGTTGCCTTAGATGAAGGGTTGATTGTTCCTGTTTTGAAAGATATTGATAAAATGAGCCTTGAGGAAATTTCTGCTACAGCAAAAGATTTGGCAGAAAGGGCAAGAACTAACAAACTAAGTATGGATGAATATAAAGGTTCCACTTTCTCCATCTCCAATTTGGGTATGTTTGGTGTAGAGACATTTGACCCCATTGTAAATCAGCCTGATTCAGGTATTTTGGGTGTATGCGCAGTTCAGGATGAATTGGTAATGGATGATGAGGGAAATATCTCTAAGAGACAATTTATGCGCATCTCCTTTACATTTGACCATAGACTCATTGATGGTGCAACAGCTGCTAAGTTTGAATTAGCAATTAAAGAGCTGTTGGAAAACCCTATGAAAATTTTACTCTAATTCGATATAGTCTGTTTTTTGCATGATTACAAA
>JAEZPX010000191.1 GCA_023413275.1 Bacillota bacterium
TCACCATACTCAGCAGTCAGGCACAAGAGGAAAGCCGAAACATCAGCGAAAATACACGATGGGGATTAACGAGAAGATTTGAAAACGGAATCATATCGGTGAACCACAAAAAGTTCTTAGGCTATACCAAAGACGAAGATGGAAACCTTGTTATAGTGCCTGAAGAGGCAGTCATTGTAAAAAGGATTTTTAAAGAGTATCTTGAAGGCAGTAGTATCATTCAGATATGCAAAGGCTTGGAAATAGACGGTATCAAAACCGTAACGGGACTGGACTGCTGGCATCCGGGAACTATCGACAAGATGCTCTCCAACGAAAAACTATGTGGTGACGCTCGTATGCAAAAGACCTATACAGTAGATTTTCTCACCAAGAAAAGGGTGAAAAACGATGGTTATATCAGACAGTACTATGTATCAGATAACCATGAGGCGATTATTCCAAAGGAGTTATTCCATCAGGTGCAGGCAGAAAAAGTAAGGCGAGCAAGCTTGAATAAATCGGCGATTACAAGAAAAAAGAATCAGGAGTTAAAAGAGAAAAGCAAATACAGTTCTAAATACATACTGTCGGATTTAATGGTATGTGGGGAATGCGGACATGCCTATCGTAGACAGATATGGTCCAAGTACGGTGATAAATCTGCTGTATGGAGATGCGAGGATAGGCTGAAACAAGGTAAAAAATCAAGATGCCAAAATTCACCTACCTTAAAAGAAGAACAACTACATGATGCAATTATGCAAGCCATAAATAATGTAGTAGAAAATACAGGGGAGTTTATAGACGCATTCCGAGAAAATGTAATAAGAGTTATTGGTAACTACAGCACCAAAGAGGTTACAACCGAATATGACGAACAGATAAAAAAGATTCAAGATCAGATGCTTATACTCATAGAAAATAACGCAAAAGAAGGTGCTGTCAGCGAAGAATTTGACGAAGAGTATAAGAAACTATCGGAACAGATAAATGAATTGAAAATTGCGAAAATAAAGATGGTGCAAGCACAGAAAAATGCAGAAAATTATGTTCAAAGGGTTGAGGAGTTAGACAAAACGATTGGCAATGTTAATCCGCAAGTAAGTGAGTTTGACCAAGACCTTGTAAAAAGACTGATTTCTTCCATAAGGGTACATAAAGGAATGAAACTGGAGATACAGTTCCACTCAGGAATTGTGGTAAAACAAGAAGTGGACTACTATGAATAGGCATTGTCCTGGTCAAGCAAAATTGTAACACCAAGGTATAAAATTTTTTATACAGCACAACGTGCTTTATAAGGTGTAAGCCCTCTATTATAAGAATGAGGTCTTACGTGATTGTACTTCACATAAACGAATTCATAGATACCTTGATTCAGCTCGTCAGATGAATTGAAGGTAAATAGGTTAAGATATTCGTTTTTAAGTGTATTATAAAATCGTTCCATTGGGGCATTGTCATAAGGGCAGCCTGTTCGGCTCATACTTTGTTGAACATAATTTTTCTCACAGAACTTAATGAATGCTTTTGATGTAAATTGGCTTCCTTGGTCACTATGAAGAATCACACCTTTGTCTGGTTTATGACGTTTTAGTGCGATTTTCAATGTTTCTATTGCCAGTTCAGTTGTGATATGTTGCCCATTTAAGGTTGCAATTGCAGAACGATCGTATAAATCAATAATAGTGCAATTATAGCTTATTTTACCATTTTTCTGTGGAAGGTAAGTAAAATCGGTGCACCATATCTTGTTTGGAGCTTCTGTTTTGAAATTCTGGTTCAACAGATTGGGAAATACTTTGTTAGCAATTCCTTTAACATACCCTGGTCTCTTTTGACGGACAATAGAACGTAGTCCCAATTCAAGCATGTATTGATAAACCGTGTTACAGGAAAAAATGATATTAGCTTGTTTCAGATAATCGCACATCATTCGGTAACCAGGAACACCATTTTCTCGGTGATACAATTCAACAATTTTCCGTTGTACACAGGCTTTTTGTTGTTGATATTTGGATTTCCTATTTTTCAAGTAATTATAGTAAGCATTTGGATATATACTGAATTTTCTAAAGAGCCACCTTAAACCAAATTTTTTATTATATTTCTGGATGAACTGGTACTGCGCTAGTCGATTTCCTTCGCAAAGAATGCCGCCGCTTTTTTTAAGAATTCATTTTCCTTCTGCGCTTCAGCTAGTTGCTTGCGCAAGCGTTTAATTTCCTCGTAGGAATTATTTTCTTCTTGAATTTTAGGATTAGATTGGCATTCTTTACGGCGCTGTTGTAGCCAGTAAGTTATGGTACCTTGTCCAAGATGGTATTCTTCAGTAAGGCTTTTCTTTGTACGTCCTTCTTCCAGATAAAGACGTAAGATTTTTTCTTTGAGTTCAGGTTCGTAACGATTATTTGACATAGTGTAACCCCTCCTTCGGTATTAATTTTATCAAACTATACCGAGGTGTTACAACTTTAATATATCAGGTCACATTAAAATAGGAGTAGAGTGTTTTCCCTGCTCCTGTTGATTTTTTAACTACTAAGAATAAAGTACTTAAAGTGTTAAGGGTTTTATTGTTGGCGGTTTTGTTATTTTCATGCTAAATATTTGTAAAATGTGTCTTATAACCGAAGAGTTTTATACCATTATCTCGATTAGGAGGCGTCTTTTCGTCAAAAGTAATTTGGATATAAGATATTGCAGAGAACTGACTAAATGAGAACTAACCAATTCTAATTTGGTGCGATAATCTAAATGCGAGTCAATTTAGAATACAAGCGAAAATAGAATATCACAAAGTTCGAAATAAGCTTGCGGAATTATTATATCCATAATTATCCAAATAAATTAATTGCTAATTTTATGTTAACTTGGAAAATATGTGATATAATTCACTTCGTGTGTTATTAAATTAGATTTTAATTAAAAGGAGTTTATTTGTATGAGGAACAAAATAGTAGCAATTTTCATTTCAATTAGTTTCATATTAAGTAGTTTTTCAGTAGAAGTTGCAGCTCAAACTAAATCAGGTGAGGGAACGGAGACGAATCCATACATCATAGAAACAACAGTGCAGCTGGATTCCATTCGGGAAGATATAACAGCGTGTTACAAGTTAGGCAGTGATATTGATTTAAATAACGAAATATGGATGTCTATTTCTCAGTTTTCGGGGACGTTAGATGGAGATGGACATGTGATTAAAAATTTGGACACAAAAGGCACAGGAAGTTTCTTTGCGAATTGCCAAGGAACTTTGAAAAATATCGTATTAGAGAATGTAACGGCAACAAATGGAGCATTGGTAGGAAATCTTACCGGAACGGTTGACTCCTGTATTGCAAAAGGAAAAATTAGCATACAAGACGGAGGGGGCCTCGTTGGCTATGCATCAGGTAATGCTGCTGTGAAAAACAGTGGTGTGCAAGGAAATCTTACTGCACAAGGCGGCACTTATGGTGGTGGATTAATCGGCAATACCTATGGGAGCACTGTAAGTGTGGAAAATTGCTTTGTAAC
>JAEZPX010000201.1 GCA_023413275.1 Bacillota bacterium
TTGGTAGGATAGACATCATTTCCTGCATTGCCTCATTTTCAACAGTACCATTATTATTACGATATTCTCTATGCTTCTAAAAATTATCAATAAAAAACACGAGGGGAGATATTTAATTATTTTTTACGATTTTGTACTAATTGTTCAATATATTTGTATATTCGGTATTAACTTTACCTAAATAACTGTTTGGATGTGTTAAGATAAGATTAGGATTAAATAATCCCTTAATTGTAAATTTAAATGAACTGCCCCCCAAAAGATTTTTATACAAATATTAAATTAAGCAGCCGAAAGGGCTTGTTGTCTGTGAATTGCAGGTGGCAAGCCCTTTAGCATTGCCTCAATTCTCCATTTGTTGTAGTAATCTAGATAATTAATCAGCTCCTTCTTAAACTGATCAATAGAATCAAATTTATGCAGATACAGTACACCAAAGAAGTTCTCAATCACAGCGTTGCTCAAACAATTGCCCTATTGGCTCATGCTTTGCCGGATGTCTTTGGCTTTCAGCCATCCACTGATATTGCGTGTATTGATAGTGCCAGCTATACAATGATGTGATTCAACTTAGGGAGGGGGCGAAATATTACTTTCAAAATAAGCCTAGCTTTGGCCAAACAGCAGATTAAATTTATTATGCTAGATCATATAAATCGAATAACATTCAGCTGGGTGTTAATTTTAAAGATGCATCAATAAACGGTTTTGCAGCAGTACTTGTGGCTAAAGAATTTTACTTGGCTGGCAACGCATGGACAGGATTTATCCCGATTTTTTTGAGCACTTTTTTTGCTGATCATTTGTATCAAGCACAATCCATTAATTCTTTAGGGGATAAAAAAGGGGGAAAAGATTTAATGAATGTTTTATCATAACCAGACTGTAAAGATATACAGATACAACTTTTGCATTTTGTTTTGAGGATATTCAAGATAAATCTATAGTGAAGCTAGATTTAATAGCCAGATAAAAGTTTTTTGAGCTTAAAAGATAGATAGTTGGTTGTGGGAAAGACTAATACTGATAGATGGTAATGTGGTATTAAAAAAGCCAGGTTTAAATATACATAAAGAAGTTATTTACAATAAATGTAAAAAGATGTAGTGTAACTTTATATAATGGGGAGGGGCGAAAATGTCATTTTTGAAGGAAGAAGGCAGTTTAGAGAGTGTTTATAGAAATGGGCAAAGGGGAAATTCTTCAAATCGTAATGTATTGAGTTCTGCGGATTTGTTTACTGGCAATGTGAAACTACCGTTAACTCTGGGATATCTAGAAGGAAGAGATGGCCTATCCGTAACAGTGCAAGCTGAATATTTTCAAAATAACCCTGGAAATTATAATAAAAGTAACAGGAGGTTACCTTGCTCAGTTCTTGGTTATAACTGGGATATTGCCCTTCCGGCCATTGTGGTAAGAAATCGTTTGGTAAAGCAAGCATATCAAAGAGAATTTTATCTAATCGGAGGTGGAGGTGAATTCCCTTTATACAGAATTGGTAGGAAAGAGAATAGTATTGAATTTTTTTCCGTAGAACAGCCAAACTGGAAGTTTTATTTCTTTGATCATGAAGAGGTGACTTTTTGGGAAATCTGTAAGGAAGACGGTAGTAAATACAGATATGGCGGTGGTAAAGACAGTAATGAGCTGACTGTGTGTTGGGATAATTGGATAGGACCACTGGTCATGAATGGAGGGGAAAGCTTTACCACCGCATGGCATTTATCTATGATTGAAAGCACAAAAGGAAGTAAAGTGCTGTACGAATACGAAAATGTTTTGGAAAATCTGGCGGATGCCCAATATACAAGAACTGTGAGATTAAGCAAAGTGGTCTCATCATATCAGGAATGCATGGTTTTTCGCTATAAAGAAAAGGATCAAGACGAGTATGGTGTGAATCATGAAAGCTATGAAGGAGAGAACGCTTATCAGGAGCGGTATGAAGACAAATTTCTTGATAAAATAGAATTCTTCAACGCGCAGAATAAGCTTTTATATACCCAGCAATTTGCATATGTTCTAAGGGCTTCGGGAGAAAATGAAAAGAAACGATTTCTTTCCAGTGTAACACAAATAACTGCAGAGGGGACAAAAATGCCACCATTGACTCTATCCTATATGGAGTCAGATGACTATGAAGGGATGCTGCACAGCCTTAAGTATCCTTTAGCTTCTGAAGTGACCTATGACTATCACAATCTTGAGCTTCCCAAAAGTGATGGGTATCAGTCATTTACGATTGAACCAAGTTGGGATTACAAAGTATATAACGGTGGTGATTTTCATTTTGTGCTGTTAAAACGTGACAATCATATTAAATTCCAGATATATGATTGGGATATGGGCTGGCACCAAAGTGAGGATGTGTCCATGCTAAATGTTCCGGTTGAGGATATAAAAGTGAATCTTGGAGGAGGATACATATGTATTACTTATAAAGACCTCCTTGATAATTGTTATAAATTGAAAATTATAAAGCGTTGTCCTGTTAGAAGGTTTGATTGGGATATTGAAGAATGGAGAATGGAGAATTATAACATATGTCCTGCGATTGCCTGTGGAAGGGATTTTGTGGCATTTCAATGCACAGAGCAAAATGCATTGAAAATTTTACAATATAAATATACAGACAATAGCTGGCATGAAAATAATTTAAGCGTTGAGAGCAGAGAGTTTCAAGCCTTAGGAGCAGGCGATGGCTTTTTGTTCGGTGCATATGGAGATAGCAATGTCAATCAGGTTCGACTTATGAGTTTTTATTCGGATGAAGATCATGAATGGAAATTTGGGGATACAATGGATGTTAGTGTAGAGGTCAACTGGAAACTGGTCATGCGTGATTATGTTTGGGCTATCAGTTACGCGCAAGCAGGAGCATGCTTTATTACATATACAAATAATATCGTAAAGACAACGCTGATATTATTGGCGTGGACAGATCAATTTAAGTTTATTAAATTTGAAGTTCATAATTTCAGTTACAATGATCAAATAAAAAATCAATATTTTTTTGCTGTTGCCACAGATACCATGATTGGTTATGCAGAAAATATTTATAGATATTGTCACAATGGATGGAGTTATCAGAAAGTATTAGATACCAAGCCGGGAGGGGAGTACAGATATGCATATGGTTCAGATGTTGTATTAGCCGTAGAGCATAATGGTGGCATACAGCATTTTTCTGCCATGGGATTTGACCCTTATGCACAGGTTTGGACAAGAGAGAACGTTCCTGCTTCAGAAGATTTATATCAACTTGAAGAAATTTGTCAGCCATTAATTGTTGATGAATATGCGGTTTTGGGAAGAAAAATATTCACAAGAAATGTGGATAACACGTGGGATTCTATAGGATATTTAATGGATCAGACAGATTATCAAAATGTTCAGATAGATTCAGAAGGGGGATACCTATTATATCAGTTAAAAGGATATAACAGGGTGTATCAGGTGCCCCTTGAAAACAATAAAATGAGTGAACAGATAAAAATATGCGAAAACCAGTGCATTGATATAGAAAGGTCTGGCGGTTATCAGGCGGGAATAAATGCATTTTTTACATTTTTTCCTCAGGGTGGCACATCTGGGGTTAATTTCTATCAGCTTCACGACAAGAAATACAGTGATAAGCAGAGCAGTATTTTATTAAAGAGTATTGTAAGCAACAATGGCGCCGAAAAGCAAAATATTTATTTTCTTTATGATTTGTATACAGCTAGGCTTGAGGGTGGAAAGGCAGCAATGCAGTGCACATATGTGTGCCCGGTGAGGGAAGATGGTACAAGCGGCAAAACAGAGTACAGATATTTCAATGGAGAAAGTGCGGTTACCTATGAGTATCCTGACGATGAGTATTCCAATGCAAAGCTTTTTTATAGCCATATGTGTGGAATGCTATCCTCGAGTATGGAATATGATGGGGATGGCAATAAGGTTACTTCTTCAACAAACTGGCTTAAAGCTTTTGATACCCTTGGGTTTACTATATGCCAGACGAAAATTGTAGATACAAAATACCTTCGTCCCTATCATGTTGAAAATGGCATCGAAGGCATTGGAATTACTGAGATAAGAAAAATAGCAATCATAGAGTATGAGGATAGATTCTTTTTAAAAAGAAAGGTTACCCAGATAGGATTTGATCAAAACGGGAAAGAAATCAGAATTAGTAATGAACTGCGTTATTTATGGGAAGAAAATGAAGACATATTAAAAAAGAATGCGTTGTCAGATATCAGCATGACAATAAAAAAAGAAGAGATATCAGGGCA
>JAEZPX010000228.1 GCA_023413275.1 Bacillota bacterium
ATTCGTAAGGACAGCAAAAAACCCCCGATAAATGGCAATCCCTCGTTTTTTCTTCATGCATAGCCTCCCTTTTTCCTCTTTTTTCAATTTTAACACCACCCTTTCCCCGTTTCAATAGGGTTTGTAGTTGAGTTACACATTTTACATAATTTTCTCCATAAATAAAAATAACATCCCCGTTTTAGGAGATGTCTATTATAAACTGATTTTCAAACATAGAAAAAGGGTGTAGCCTGGCTAACACCCTTTCATTCTTAATTCTTTTAACTATTTTTATCGGCAATGGTCATTTTAAGATCGTGACCGGTCTTACCGTCTCTTACAACATGAACATCTACCGTATCCCCCACCTTTGTTTCACCAACAATTTTTACTAGGGAATCCATATCCATAACGGTGTTTCCATTAAAACTGGTGATAATATCACCTACCATAATGCCGGCCTTTTCCGCAGGACCGCCTTCGGCAACTTCCATAATCAAAGCACCTACAGGCAGTTTATATAAATCTGCGTTCTCGGAAGTAATGCTGGTACCTTTGATACCAATATAAGGCCTAGGCTGTGTTCCATTCTCCAGCAAGTCCTCCACAATGGGCTTAATCACGTTACTTGGAATTGCATAGCCCATTCCTTCTGCCATGGAAGAATTATATTTTGCAGTATTGATACCTACAACTTCACCTGCGCTGTTTACCAAAGGGCCACCGCTATTTCCGCCGTTAATTGCCGCACTTGTTTGTAAAACATTCAGTTGATTTCCTTCTACGTTTATGGTTTGTTGTGTCATACTAATCATACCATCTGTTGCGGAAAGACCCATGCCCATTGCATTACCAATGGCAATTACACTATCCCCAACCTCTAAGTGGTCAGAATCACCAAAGCTTGCAACGCTTACATTTTTTACACCTGCACTCTTTAATGCATCCCACGATACAGTAATAACTGCAAGGTCAGATTCACTTTTCGTACCAACAACCTTTGCAGGAACGCTGGCATCGCCTTCAAAAGTAACAAAAATTGAGTTTGCGCCATTCACTACATGGTTATTCGTTGCAATTGCTACTTTATCATCATCGGAGTAGAAAATCACACCACTACCCATTCCATTTGCTTCATAAGGCACGCTAAAGGAACCAAAATATTCGGCAGCTCCTGAAACCTTCGTGGAAATGCTTACAACTGAGGGTTTTACACCTTTGAAATATCCACTGCTGAAAGCCCCGTAGTAGAAGAAACCTTTTGCGCGATGATAGGCGTGTTGCTCACAACAGGCTCATCAGCAAAATAATATTTTACCGCACCATAACCTGCTCCCATACTTGCACCACCAGCCACACTTACAATCAAGCATGCTGCAATAAACTTCGCCCAATTTCTTCTTTTTCTTGGGGTTTTCTTCACCTGTTCCTCATAACGGTATTCCCGAAGGGAAGGGCCTTCTCCATTTGGAGCTTTACCGCAGGAACATTCGTCGGTCTCTATGTCCTCTTCTTCAACCTTTTGATCCTCAGAAAGTTCATCTTCAACCACAGAGCCCTCTATTATTTCCTGCTGTGTTACCATTTCAGATTCTTCTGTGATCTCCGTTTCCTTAGAAATTTCCGGTTCATTCAATTGAGTATCTTCTGTTTCATTATTTTTTTTATTGTTTTGAATCATATCTTCAGGGTCAAACATATCATATTCCTCCGTTCATTTATTTTATGATATGAGTATAGCGCATCCTTTTGAACAAAATATGAACATGAATTAAATAATCGGTTAATATTACCGAGTTTGGAATCTATTTTTTTCAGCAAAAAAACTATTTTTAACTAAAAAGGTCTTTCAAAAGCCATTTCTTTTGGTTATAAAAACCATCAGCGTATTTTTGAAGGAAAGCCAACCTTTTTCTGCACTTTAGACAAAGTTTTCTCCGCAATTCTTCCCGCTTTTTCAGCACCATTTTTAATCACGCTATCCAAATAGTCTTTATTCGCTTCCAATTCTTTTACACGCTGTTGAATAGGCTCCAATTTGGCTACAACTGCTTCGCCCACAGCCATCTTAAAGTTACCATAGCCGGTATTGGCAAACTCTCTTTCTGCCTCGTCAGGAGTAACCCCTGTCACAGCACAGTAAATTCCTAAAAGATTGGAAATACCAGGTTTATCTTCTCCAAAGCGCACTTGATTGTCAGAGTCTGTCATAGCACGTTTAAATTTATTCAAAATCACTGCAGGCTCATCCATCAATGCAATGGTATTGTTTTTATTCTCATCGGATTTGGACATTTTTTTGGTTGGCTCCTGCAACGCCATAATTCTTGCCCCAACCTTACCGATATAAGCCTCCGGAATTTTAAAGGTATCACTATAAACACCGTTAAAACGAGCCGCAATGTCTCTTGTGATTTCCAAATGCTGACGCTGATCCTCACCAACAGGAACCAAATCCGTCTGATACAACAAAATATCTGCCGCCATCAAAACAGGATAAGTATATAACCCAGCATTGATATTATCTGCATGCTTCGCAGACTTATCCTTAAACTGGGTCATTCTGTTCAGTTCACCCATATAAGTATAGCAATTCAAAATCCAACCCAATTCTGCATGCTGAGGTACATGAGACTGATAATAAATAATATTCTTTTCAGGATCTAAGCCAACAGCAAGATATTGTGTTAATAAATCTCTTGCCTGCTTACGCAGCTTTGCAGGATCCTGACGCACAGTAATTGCATGCATGTCTACAATACAATACAAACAATCATAGTCATCTTGCAGCTTTGTCCAGTTATTCAGTGCGCCTAAATAATTACCCAAAGTAATTAAGCCCGATGGCTGCATCCCACTGAAAATCCTTTTTTTGTCCTCTGCCATGTTTCGTTCTCCTCTCATATCACAATGAAAAAGATGGCCTGTGGAAGCTTCCCAGTGCCACCCTTTATCTCATTTCTTTCGCATTTATTGCTTTTCTTTGTACTCACCGTCAATATAACCTGTATCCACAGGAACCACGCATACACAAATCACATACGCCAACACACCCAAGAGAACACCTGTAAATAAGCTGATCAAAATCCAAAGTAAGCGAATCAGAGTAGGGTCAACTTCAAAATATTCCCCAATGCCGCCACATACACCTGAAATTTTTACGTTTGTACTAGAACGAAATAATCTTTTTGTCATAATTGTCCCTCCATTACTTCTTTATTTAATAATTTATTCTCCAAAAAACTAAATGCCATACCATCTGCAATAATAATATGGTCAATTAACTGAACTTCTATTGCAAATAAGAGTTTTGCCAGTTTAGCAGTTGTATCAATATCATCAAAGGTTGGTTTACAATTCCCTCCCGGATGATTGTGGGTAAAAATTACCGCCGAAGCCTGTAATTTTAATGCAGCCTCCATGACAACTCTCGGGTGTATTGCCGCTGAGTTTACAGTACCCTCGGCAATCTGCACCGTATTAATCACTCGACGCTTATTATCCAAGCATACTGCATAAAAAAACTCTCTGTTTTTATACGCCATCAAGGATTTACAATATTCAACGGCAAGACTTAAGGAATTCAGCGTGGGTCTATCACGCCATCGAGCTTGTATACACCGCTTACTGATTTCTTTTTGTAGTGAAACCAATATTGCTGTATTTAAACCAACGCCACAAAGACGAGAAATATCCATAGGCTCGGCCTCCATCAACGTAGGCAAAGAACCAAATTCCTTTACCATTTTATGAGCTAGGGGATTGGTATCGCCCCTGGGTACAGCATAATAAAGAAGCATTTCTAAAAGCTCGTGGTCATGAAAACCTTCGCCACCTTCTTGTAATAACCGCTGTCTCATTCGTTCCCGATGCCCACTGTGGATATCCGATGCCATAAGCTACTCCTCAATTTCCAAGACCTCACTCAATTTGGTAAAGCCATTGGTGTATATAATTTGTAAAAGGGAATCTAAGCGTTTTAAGGCATCCTTGACATTTTTTTCAGAAATAATACCACTTTCTAAACAATCTGCAAGCTCTGCCAAATCTACCACCTTTACAAACCCATTTTTATATATCATTACATCCGCCAACAAATCACTAAAAATATAGGAATTTTGTTCTTTTATATATTCTGTTTCGATAATATCACAATAATAATAAACCAGTTCGTTTTTATCATTTAAAAATTTACTTATTTTAAAGCCCTTTTTCAAATAATAGCAAGATACACCATGATCAAATTCTTCCTTGGGTCGAAAAACAAACCACTTTGTAATAATCACTTCTTCATCTCGATGAAGAATGATGTCATCTTTTAGAAAAATTGTTTCATTTGGAATAAACCGCTTTCGATAGAGCTTTATTTCATTCAAATTCTCACCCATTCCCATCTAAAAAAGCTCATTCAAAGGATACAGTTTCGCAACGGCTCAAATAAGAATCCTGCCGTAGCTCCTTCAATTGGGGTACATAGGTTTTAAAGTATTCTGAGCTGGTATGGGCATCCACCGCAGCTTGGTCAACATATTTTTCGACAAAATAAAATACGCCTGCTTCATTGGTATCCCGAACCAAATCGTAAAAAATACATCCAGGCTCTTTTCTAGTTTCTTCTAACATTTTTTTCCCAAGCTGTAAAAATTCCACTTCATTCTTTTCCGCTACTACATTTTTTGCAATTAAAACAATCATGTTCTCAGTCCTTTGTATTTTATAATAATTTCATTATAAGAAATTATACCATAAAATACAAGAACAGAGCTTAAAAAGCATCAAATTATTTAATAATATTTTTTTAATTTTTATACATAGAAATAATATTTGAATGTAGCATATAAATGATGATGTCAACAGGCTATATTTTAAAAAATATTTGACAGCTATCTCCTCAATTTTCCTGTAATCCAAACTCCATCAAACGGGTTAATATCTCTTCATCCGCAGGGCAAAAGGTATATTCGGGAATCTCTTTTATTGTAATCCACCGAAAGTCCTTGTGCTCCAATAATTGAGGTTCGCCATGAACGACTTCACCCCGAAACAAGACCAAATGAATGGTAATATCCGGATATACATGGGTTAATTCCATATATATTTTTCCTACTTCTATTTCAATGCCCAATTCCTCACGACACTCCCGTATAAGTGCCTCTGCCTGACTCTCACCGGCTTCCCGCTTGCCCCCCACGAATTCCCATAAAAGCCCCCTTTTTTTATGAGAGGGACGTTGACAAATCAGAAACCGGTCATCTCTGCAC
>JAEZPX010000049.1 GCA_023413275.1 Bacillota bacterium
CGGCAGAAGCCATTATGACCACCGACACCAAAGCAAAAGAAGAAGCTTATACCATTGAAATCGGCGGTAAAACAGTAACCATTGGTGCAATGGCAAAAGGAAGCGGCATAATTCATCCTAACATGGCTACCATGCTGGGAGTCTTAACCACAGCTGCGGCGATTTCTGCCCCAATGCTGAATAAAGCATTGAAATTAGCCGTTGATGATACCTTTAATATGGTTAGTGTGGATGGGGATACCTCCACCAATGATATGGTTTCCATTATGGCAAACGGCATGGCACAAAATCCTATGATTGAAGCAGAAGGTGCAGAGTTTGAAGCCTTTTTAACGGTAATCAAAGAAATCTGTACTTCTATGGCAAAGAAAATTGCCGGAGACGGAGAAGGTGCAACAAAGCTTATGGAATGCACCGTAAATGGCGCACCCAATACCCCTTTGGCAAAAGCAATCGCCAAATCCATCATTACCTCCAGCTTAACAAAAGCGGCAATGTTTGGTGCTGATGCAAACTGGGGACGTATCCTTTGTGCCATTGGCTATACAGAAGGAGATTTTCAGGTAGACACCATTTCTGTTGAAATCTCCTCTCCAAAGGGCAGTATTCATGTTTGCGAAAATGGCGCAGGGGTTGCCTTTGATGAAGAAGTGGCAAAAAATATTCTTCTGGAAGAAGAAATTCATATTCAAGTTGAGCTAAACCAAGGAGAAGGCACAGCTACGGCGTGGGGCTGCGACCTGACCTATGACTACGTAAAAATCAATGGAGATTACCGCACCTGATGGGGAGGCAGAAAAAATGGTCACAGACTGCAACAACATAAAGGCAAAGGTTTTAACGGCGGCACTGCCTTATATACAGAAATATACAGGCAGAACGGTAGTAATAAAATACGGCGGCAACGCAATGATTCATCAAGAATTAAAAAAAGCGGTAATGAGTGATATTATCCTGCTCTCCTTAGTGGGAATACATGTGGTATTGGTACATGGGGGCGGTCCTGAAATCAGCGGTATGCTGAAAAAGCTGGATATCCCCTCTCGCTTCATAGATGGCTTGCGGTATACAGACGAGGAAACCGCCGAAGTTGTACAGATGGTTTTAGCAGGGAAAACCAATAAAGATTTGGTATCCCTCATTGGGCAATTGGGGGGAAAGGCCATTGGTCTTTGCGGTATTGACGGAGGAATGATTAAGGCAAAAAAAATCCAAGGGGATTATGGATATGTTGGAGAAATTACAGAAATCAACACTGAGCCCATAACCCAAGCAATACAAAGCGGATACATCCCCGTAATTGCAACCGTTGGCACCGATTGTCAAGGACAGACCTATAACATTAATGCAGACACAGCGGCGGCGGAGATTGCAGCGGCGTTACAAGCAGAAAACATCATTACCCTTACGGACATTAGAGGTTTGATGCGGGATATTTCTGACGAAAACTCATTGATACCCGTGGTAAAAATAGATGAAGTGGAAACACTGATTAATGACGGGATTATCAGCGGCGGCATGATACCCAAGGTGAAAAGCCTAAAAAAGTCCGTATTATCCGGCGTAGAAAAAGCAGTTATGATAGACGGCCGGATTGTGCATTCCATCTTGATTGAAATGTTCTCTGACGAAGGTGTTGGCACGATGTTTACGAAGTAAAAAGACCTTGGGCTCTGCCCAAAACTCACTTGCTTTTTGTAAAAAGTGAGACCAAAAACTTTTGATGAAACCTCATTTTATGGAATTTTATGCATAAATGGGTCAGGGAACACTTACAAGACCGTGGGCATTGCCCACACCCACTTGCTTTTTGTAAAAAGCAAGACCAAAAACTTTTATTTAAAGTCCCATATTCAAGGGGTTTTAGACAAAATGCAACAGCAAAAACGTATTTTTTGCATAACGGGTTAAGGGAGCATCCTTTGCAGGGTTTGGGACAGCGTCCCATGACCCTTATCTTGTGGCTTGACCTTGAACTTAAATAGAAAAGGAAGGTGAACCAAATGAGCTTTGAAGAAATTAAACAACAGGACCAAAACTATATCATGCATACCTACGGCCGCTACCCTGTGGCTCTTGACCACGGCAAAAACGCCACTTGCTACGATGTAGACGGTAAAGAATATATAGATATGACCAGCGGTATCGGTGTAAACGCACTTGGCTTTTGCGATAAAGCTTGGATCGACGCAGTCACCGCACAGCTCCAAAAACTACAGCATACTTCAAACCTATACTATACCGCTCCCTGTGGTGAAGTCGCAAAATTAGTGTGCGAGAAAAGCGGTATGAAAAAAATGTTCTTCGCCAATAGCGGCGCCGAGGCAAACGAAGGGGTGTTTAAAGCGGCAAAAAAGTATAGCTTCTTAAAATATGGCAAAGGCAGAAGTACCATTGTGGCCTTGGAAAACTCCTTCCATGGCAGAACTTTAGCTACCCTTTCTGCAACCGGTCAGGATGCATACCATAACTATTTCTTCCCCTTTGTAGATGGTCTTGTTTTTGCAAAAGCAAATGATTTGGAAGATACACTTTCCAAATTGACGGATGATGTATGTGCTGTTATTATGGAAATGGTTCAGGGTGAAGGCGGCGTTCTTCCTTTAAATCAAGCTTATGTAACAGCTGTATATAACGCTTGCAAAGAAAAGGATATCCTTTTTATAGTAGACGAGGTACAGACAGGCATTGGCAGAACCGGTTCCTTCTTCAGCTATCAGCAATTTGGCATTCACCCCGACTTGGTTTCCTGTGCAAAGGGTCTTGGCGGCGGCTTACCCATTGGCGGCGTATTATTCGGCGAAAAAACCGAAGAATGCTTGTGTGCCGGAGATCACGGATCTACCTTTGGCGGCAATCCCGTTGTTTGTGCTGGTTCTGTTGAAATTTTGAACCGTTTGAACGATGATTTTCTCGCAGATGTTCAGAAAAAAGGCGAGTTTATTAAAAATCAGATTTTAACAATGCCCCATGTAACCGATGTTGCAGGCATGGGCATGATGCTTGGCGTAAGCCTTGATATAGATGCAAAAGAAGTTATCCAAAAATGCTTGGATAACGGTTTAATGGTACTTTCTGCAAAAACAAAGGTAAGACTTTTACCTCCTTTAACCATTACCAGAAAAGAACTGGAAAAGGGTCTCACCATACTAGCGGATGTATTAAAAACCATGTAAAATACAATAAAGGTTATTCCGCAAAACGCAGCTTCAGGCTAAGTGGTTTCGGGCAATCTCAAAGATTCCCTGTTAGAAAAATCCGCCCATGTCCTCCTGCGTTTTGCGCTGTATATTAACTATTTCCCAGGAGCACTAGAAAGAGAGGCATGAAACGAATGAAGCACTTTTTAAAGCTGTTAGATTGTACAACAGAAGAAATTATCGAGCTTTTAGACTTGGCTGATCAGTTGAAAAAATATGTGAAGGAGGGTAAGGAGCACCATTTCTTAAAAGGCAAAACCTTAGGCATGATTTTTGAGAAATCCTCTACCCGTACCCGTGTTTCCTTTGAAACAGGAATGTATCAGTTAGGCGGACATGCCCTTTTCATCAGCTCCAAGGATGCCCAAATCGGTAGAGGCGAACCCACCGAGGATACCGCTCGTGTTCTTTCTCGCTATTTAAACGGCATCATGATTCGTACCTTTGAACAAGAAGAAGTGGAAACCCTTGCAAAATATGGCTCCATTCCCATCATCAATGGTCTGACGGATTTCTGCCACCCCTGTCAGGTTATGGCGGACTTGCAAACCATTCGTGAGCATAAGGGCAAATTAGAAGGCCTTAAGATGTGTTACATCGGCGATGGAAACAATATGGCCAACTCTTTAATCGTAGGCGGCTTAAAGGTTGGTATGACAGTGAGCATTGCCTGCCCACAGGGCTATCGTCCCGATGGC
>JAEZPX010000115.1 GCA_023413275.1 Bacillota bacterium
ATGCGTTTCACCTTCTAATTTATAAATTTTATATTTTGAGATAATATAATAATCGTTTTCCTTCATATACAATAACTTGATTATCATCAATTAGCCTATATGCATTTACTATCCAATTCTATAAAAACACACAATACTCTAGACAATTAGGTGAACACTATAAGCCATTCAACTTCAAAAGTCTAAATCTCAATACCATTTCAGGTAGAAGAAATAGAAAAACCCCTGATCATAGAGTATTCCCTATGGTCAGGGGTGAATTATGTCTTAATTCATTATTTACCGAAGTATCTGTTCAAAAGACCTTCAAAAGCCTTACCATGTCTCGCTTCATCACGAGCCATTTCATGTACTGTATCATGAATTGCATCCAAGTTTGCTGCTTTAGCACGCTTTGCAAGATCAGTTTTACCAGCAGTTGCACCATTTTCAGCATCAACTCTTAATTCTAAGTTTTTCTTGGTTGAGTTTGTAATAACTTCGCCTAACAATTCTGCAAATTTTGCAGCATGTTCAGCTTCTTCCCAAGCTGCTTTTTCATAATACAAACCGATTTCAGGATATCCTTCTCTATGAGCAACTCTAGCCATTGCTAAATACATACCAACCTCTGTGCATTCGCCTTCGAAGTTTGCTCTCAAATCTTTCATAATATCTTCACTAGCACCCTGAGCAACTCCAACTACATGTTCAGCAGCCCAAGACTTTTCTCCGCCTTGTTCGATAAATTTTTCAGAGCCTACCTTACAAACTGGACAGATTTCAGGTGCGGAATCACCTTCATGTACATAACCACATACGGAACAAACAAATTTCTTCATATAATTTTCCTCCTTGAATTTTTAATATTATTTACTAACTAATAATGATTATAAACTAATGCCTCCTATTTGTCAACACAAAATTATAAATATAGAAATTTTTTCTTTCTTGTGATAAACTAATGATTGCATTCTATTATTTCTTAAGAAAACAATGATAAATTTACTATAACTATTTGCAAAGGAAATAAGGAGGTTCTTATATGGAATTAAAACTTAATTCAGTGGTGAATGGCTTCTTACTAAAAGACAAAGAAGTTATTTCAGATATTCATGGAGAAGGATATTTATTTGAGCATCTAAAAAGTGGAGCGAGGCTCATCTATATAAAGGCAAAAGATGATAACAAGGTATTTTCTATTTCCTTTAAAACGCCTCCAGAGGATGACTGCGGCACCCCTCATATTTTGGAGCATTCTGTTCTCTGTGGTTCTAGAAAATACGCTTCAAAGGATCCCTTCAATGAATTGGCAAAAGGATCATTAAATACATTTTTAAATGCCTTGACTTATGCGGATAAAACAATGTATCCCATTGCCAGTTGCAATGAGGAGGATTTCCATAATTTAATGGATGTTTATTTGGATGCAGTTTTTTATCCTAACATCTACACAAAAAAGGAAATTTTTATGCAGGAAGGCTGGCGGTATATTGTCAATGAAGAAACAGGCCAGCTTGATATTACGGGGGTAGTTTATAATGAGATGAAAGGAGCTCTTTCTGATCCTGAAAGCTTACTGCAAGGGGCTATTTCTAGGAATTTATTTGGCAAAACCACTTATGGCTTTGAATCTGGTGGAGACCCAGTTTCAATTCCAGATTTAACCTATGAAGCGTTTCTTGCTTTTCATAAGAAATACTATCATCCATCAAATTCCTATATCTATTTGTATGGCGATATGGATATAGAGCGTTGTTTAGCCCACATTGGTAATGAATATTTGAACGATTTTATGCGGACCATTGATTTGCCGGAAATTCGTGAAACAAAAGATATCAATTTGCAGAAATTATCAAAGGAAGCCTTTCCTACCGACAGTGATGAGAAAACAGGGTATTTAGCGTACTCTGTGAACGTTGGCTTATGTACGGATGAAGAGCTCACAATGGCCTTACAAGTGCTATCCTATGTTTTGTTGGAGACAAATGCTTCTGTGATAAAAACTGCTCTTATGGAAGCAAAAATTTGTGATGATGTAGAAGGATGGTTCGACTCCTCAACCTTTGAAATGCTGTTTAGTGTCGTTGCTAAAAATGCAGATTTGACCAAGGTTTCTGAATTTGAGAAAACAATTAATGAAACGCTGGAGGGCATACTGCGAGATGGTCTTGATCAGGAATTATTGTCCAGCAGCCTTAGAAGACTATCCTTCTTATTAAAGGAAGAGGATTATGGCTCAACGCCAAAAGGATTAATTTATGGAATGAAATTAATGAAAAGCTGGTTACATGGAAAAAATCCATTTTTCAGTTTACGGCATTTTGAGACTTTAGAAAAATTAAAAAATCCAAATTATGATTGGAATAGCTTAGTTGAAAACCATATTCTTCATAATGAAAAAAAGAATATTTTGGTCTTTTCTCCAGATAGAAATAAGGAAAAGGAAATACAAAGCGCTTTTTTACAGAAAATGCGAGACAAAAAAGCTTCTTTCACTGAAGAAGATATGCTGCAAATAAAGGAAGATACGAGAAAACTTGAAATTTTCCAGCATACAGAGGATTCTCCAGAAATTCTTGAGCAGATTCCCATATTGCAGTTATCACAGATTAATCCTGCGCCTTCTGTTCCTGTATACACAAAAAGCAGGGTAGGAGAGGGGAAGCAGATTTTTGTCCCATTGCAGAGCAATGGAATCATTTATTTGAAGTTACATTTCGATGTTGATTCCTTAGATGAAGAACTTTTACCTTATGCGGGACTTTTAACGGATGTCCTAGGAAAGTTGGATACCTATAAGTTTTCTTATCAACAATTGCCTTTGGTAACCAACAAAGTTTTTGGAGGGCTATCTTTTCAAAATGATGTCTATAGTAAGGATACTGAGGATTATACGGGATTTTTAACGTTAAAAAGTAAGTTTTTAAAAGAAGATATTACACAAGTTGCTGAATTGACAAAGGAGATTCTTTTAAATACGAATTTTGATGCCCTGGATAGTCTGCAAAAAATTATTCGTGGAGCAAAAATAAAGGGTGAAAACTATCTCCTTAATTATTCTCACGTGGAGGCTATCAACTATAGTGTTGGACAATTGTCCAATGGAGGAAAAATTAACGAGATTACAAGTGGAATTAGTTATTTTCATTTTTTGGTTAACATTGATAAGATGCTTTCCCAAACACCTGAAATTGTGATAGAAAATCTAAAGAAAACTGCGGAATGTCTATTTACTCAAAAAAGTTTTCATATTTCCTTAGGCTGTGAAGAAGATGATTTAGATATAGCTATCGAATTGCGTGATTATATATATAAGAATTTAGAATCTGGGAAAGATAGGAATTTAAAGGTTTTTTCTTTCGATAAAAAGGCAGCTTCCATTGGATTTACAGCGAACAGTTCTGTGCAATACAATATTTCTTCGGCAGATTATAAAAAAATGGGTTATAACTATAATGGAAAAATGCAAGTATTGAGGACCATTTTAAATTTAGAATATCTTTGGAATGAAGTGCGCGTTAAGGGTGGTGCTTATGGAAGTGGTTGCAGCTTCCAACAAAATGGAATTTGCTATTTTTATTCCTATAGAGATCCAAACGTGACCGAGACCTATGAGATATATAAGGAGTTATGGAAAAAAATTGAAAGCTTCAATGCAACAGACAGAGAAATGACAAAGTATATCTTAGGTACAATTAATCGCTTAGATCAGCCTAAAACAAATGCAGAAAGACTCAATGACGCAATAAATAAAGAATATCGAGATTTCCCAGAAGATTTTGAAATCATGGAAAGAAATCAAATCATACACACAACAAAAAATGATATTTTGGAATTTACAGATTTATTAAGAGATATTTCCAAAGTAAAAAATTATTGTACCATTGGTGGCGAGGGAAAAGTAATTGCAAATAAAGATTATTTTGAATCGATTCAAAAATTAATACCATGATATAGACAAAAAACCCTTATGGAGTTTCACCATAGGGGTTTTTTGTAATGATATCTAATAACAGCTATCATGCTATAGCAAAATTTCAAATTATAATGGCAATGACAAAGCATTCTATTGAAACAGGG
>JAEZPX010000124.1 GCA_023413275.1 Bacillota bacterium
CATTGTACTCTGGTGTTCTTAAATGACGTACCAATCTTAACTTAATAATAAATTGGTCAATTAACTCCTGTGCCTCTTTTTCTGTAAGAATGCCGTTTTTCAAATCTCTTTCAATGTAAATATCTAAGAATGTGGATGTGCGTCCCAAAGAAATTGCCGCACCATTGTTTTCTTTCACACCAGCAAGATATGCCATATATAAGAATTGCACTGCTTCCTTAGCATCTTTCGCAGGGTTACTGAGATCAACACCATATTTCAAAGCCATGGACTTCATCTCTTTTAAAGCCTTTATCTGCATGCTCAATTCTTCTCTTGTACGAATACGCTCATCGGTCATTGCACCGTCAAACTCAGCCAATTCCCTTTCCTTTTCCTGCATTAGGAAATCTACCCCATACAAAGAAACCCGTCTATAATCTCCAATCACACGGCCACGACCGTAAGCATCAGGCAAACCTGTCAGCAGTCCAACATGTCTTGCCACCTTCGTCCTTTCGGGATAGGCATCAAAAACACCTTCATTATGAGACTTTCTGTAGGCGTGAAAATTTTTCTCCACTTCCCCATTTAATTGATATCCATACTGATCCAGTGCGCTTGTGGCCATCTTTAAGCCACCATATAAATTTACAATTCTTTTTAGAGGTGCATCTGTCTGCAAACCCAAAATTAGTTCATTATCTCTATCAATATAACCGGGAGCAAAATTATCAATGCCAGAGATTATGTCAGTTTCAACATCCAAGATGCCAGTTTTCATTTCTTCTACAATCAATTGGTGGCACTTATCCCAAAGTTTTTTTGTTCTATCAGTAACTCCTTCTAAAAAAGAGTCGTCGCCATCATAAAGGGAATAGTTTTTCTGAATAAAATTACGAACGTCGATTTCTTTTGTCCATTTACCTGTTTCAAATCCCTGCCATGCCAATATATTCATGTTTTCAATCCTCTCTTTGTCTTTAGGAAATGCTATCTAAAATCAAATTCTGAAGTCGCTTGGTTTTTTCTTTACACATGGGTGGTGTATCTTTCAGCGGATAATTAACCCCCATAACATTGTATTTTTCTACACCTAATGTGTGATATGGCAGAAGCTCTACCTTTTCCACATTTGGAATCGTTTTGATGTAGCCTCCAAGCCCTTTGATATGTGCCTCATTGTCTGTAACATTAGGCACAACCACATGGCGTATCCAAAGAGGCGTTCCACTTTCTTTCACTGCATCCAAAAAATCAGTGGGTATAGAAAAATCTCCCCCCGTTAAAGCTTTATATTCTTCTGGTAAATAGTGCTTTACATCAAACAACACGAAATCCGTAACTTCTAAAAGCTCCTGATAATTTCCAAATCCATAACCTGCCGTATCCAGGCAAGTGGATATATTCTCCTTTTTACATGCTCGAAATAATTCCGTTACAAACTCAATTTGCAAAAGCGGTTCACCACCGGAGCAAGTCACCCCCCCTGTATCGCCAAAATAGGGTTGAAAACGCCTCAGCTTTTTCATTATTTCATTCACATTTACTTCGTTTCCCCCTTGCAACTGCCAAGTATCCGGGTTATGGCAATACTTGCACCGCAGTCCGCAGCCTTGAAGAAACAGAACGCTCCTTATACCGGGACCATCCACCAATCCCATGGACTCAATGGAGTGAATCTTACCTTTTTGCACATAATCACCTCTTTCTAGTTCAATTTTTGAATTAGAAAAAGCCGACAATCCGGGCTTTTTCTGCCCAGACGGTCGGCTTGTTAGTGATTATACTTCACGTGGTTGAACCCACTGTTCCGTCAGTCATATAATCTATGAAATGATTCTAGCATGCTTATTTTTTATTGTCAATGAAAATTTAATCAATTTGAAAAAGAAAAATGAATCATAATCAATAGATTTTTTTTGTTTAATATTTTATTTTTTACTTAAGCTTTTAAGTAAACATATTTACAAATATATTTAGTTTAATTGAATGAAAAGGCGACATCCAACTATTTTCGCCATTTGATTTTAACAGCAATTGATTCATTTTTGCCTCAACAAACCATTGAAAGCATAAACCAATTTATGGTAAAATTAGTAAATTCAAACATTTTTATAACTCTAAAACGTATAACACATTATTTTTTTTTATTAATTATGACGAAAAATGAAAAATATATAGATTCTTTCTATATTTTTGCTATAATGATTGCGAAGAGGTTGATAAAGAAAAAAGGAGGAAAGTAATGAATTTAAATCAATTATACTATTTTAAAACTTTGGCTGAGTTGGAGCATTACACAAAAGCTTCAGAAAGATTAAATATCTCCCAGCCAACATTAAGCCATTCTATTGCTGCTATGGAAAAAGAATTGGGGGCAAATCTTTTTGAAAAGCAGGGACGGAATGTGGTTTTAACAAAGTATGGAAGAATTTATATGTTTTATGTGGAAAACGCTTTGACTCAGTTGGAATTGGGTAAAAATCAAATTGAAAGACTTATTACAGTGGGGGGCGGCCATGTAGGCCTTGCATACATGACCTCTGTGGGAGCAAATTTTGTACCGGAAATTATTGCAGGTTTTTTGGATGATCCACAGAATAAAAATATCTCTTTTTCTTGCTATGAAGGAAATACAAAAACATTGCTTTACAATCTGAAAAGAGAAAAATATGATCTAGTCTTCTGCTCAATGGTTGAAAATGAAAGTGACGTTGAATTTATCCCTGTTTTCGAACAAGGATTGGTTGTAATCGTTCCAGAAAATCATGCCTTGGCAGGAAAAAAGAAAGTAAGCATTCAAGATATTTGCCCTTATCCTTTAATCTGCTATACAAAAGAAAGCGGTATGCGACGGATTATTGATGACTTATTTTCAAAAGCCCAAATTATGCCTAATATTCTTTGTCAATTTGAAGATGTCAACTCAATGGCAGGTCTGGTGCAAGCAAACCAAGGAATTGCAATTATTACTGACAACCCAACAATACAAAACTACAACGTAGTAAAATTAGATTTGGACACTGCTTATTCTAAACGTATGGTTTATCTTGCCTATGTGGTAAATAGATATTTACCACCTGCCGTTGAAAAATTTAAGGAACATATATTGGGAACTACAAAAAAATAATTTTGCCTAGGCGTATATGCTGAAACAACAATCCCCTACAATGATGTATACAACTATTGTAGGGGTATTTTAGTTAGCAAAAGAGCATAAACGTTTTGTATACAATCGCCTTTAAAGTTTTCAAGCCTTTTCATCCATTTACTAAAACGCATCCAAATTATGACTTTACGATTTAGATGAAATAAATTAGTAACCCTTCTCCCACTATCGCTTAACAGTATTTTGATTAACAAAGATAACTTCCAGTGGATTTCTATCAACCAATCTAGGATAAGTGTATTTTGGGTATCCTACCATAACAGCTCCGGTTATTTTCTTATTTTCGGGAATTTGAAACAAATTCAGAAGAGGGGAGCCTTCCATCATGGCAATTCTCTCAAGCATGCCGGCCCAACAGGAACCCAAGCCCAGGGTTGGTGCATACAGCTCTAAATAAGTAAGTGCTATAATGGAATTTTCTCTTCCTCTTTCAAAGCTCACATCAGCAGTGGTAAGAACAAGGCAGGGTGCACCCCTTAAAATAGGATCTACCCCCTCTTCATGATATAATTTTGTTATATGTTCAAGCACATGATACTTCTCGAAGGCTGCAATGACAATAGCGACAGCCTGCTGTAATATGCTTTTATCCTCAATTACAACATAGGATACACCTTGAAGGTTATGCCCGCTTTGGGCATAATGAGCAACATTCACCAAGGCTTGGAGCTTTTCTCTTTCCACTGCTCCTTCCTTATAATTTCGTATGGAACGTCGAGAGCGAAGAAAAAGTTCTCCTTGTTCAGGGGTCAATTGAGTAAAATTATTTATACTGGTCTGTTTAGACAAAGGCGTTTTAATATGGTCTATTGCCTCCTTAGGACAAACTGCAACACAATGCCCACAAACCATACAAGCCTCTGGAAAAACCTCTTCTGGGCCACTTTTTCCAAGCTTCAATACATAGCCGGGACACTCCTTCACGCACAAACCACATTTGATACATTTTTCTGAATCTACAGATATTAAACGCAAACTATCCACTCCTTTTATGGTCAATCATTTTTGAAATATTTATACTGGTTATTGTAATACAAACACAAACTCTTGTATACAAATTAATTTGTTGATAAAAATTTAATTTCTATAGAAACTTTCCTTCAAACTCTTTTTTGTCCATGGGCTTTCCGAAATAATAGCCTTGAAACATATCGCAACCCATATCCTTTAGTATAGACAGTTGTTCTGCTGTTTCAATCCCCTCAGCAATCACTTGTAAATGAAACCCGTGAGCTATATTTATAATATTCTTTAATAATACTCTATCTTTTTCGTCCTGATTGATCGTATCAACAAAAGATTTATCAATTTTCAAAATATCAATGGGCAGCCTTTTTAAATAATTTAATGACGAATAACCAGTTCCGAAGTCATCCATGCTTACTTTTATTCCAAAAGATTTTAATCTTGCAATATTTTCAACAGCCTTCTGAAAATCCTCAATTACCATGGATTCTGTAATTTCAAATTCAATATAGCAAGTGGGCACACCATAATTTCTGATTTTGTCAATTAATTTTTCGATCAAATCCTTATTTGTTATATGTTTAGAAGTGATATTAATAGATATGGTAACCTCTTTTTTCTCTTGTATCCATGTAAGACTATCTTTACAAACTTCGTCCACAATTAAGTCAGTTATTTCCAGAATCAAACCATTTTTCTCTGCAAATTCAATAAATGCAGAGGGTGGTAACACTGTGCCATCTTCTTTTGTCCACCTAGCCAGAGCTTCCCCACCAACGAATTCACCATTTATCGAATATTTTGGTTGGTAAAAAACTTTAAACTCTTTTTGCCTGATGCCTTGCTTAATTTCTTTCTTTCTAATTGTATCCTCATACAAATGAAAGTTCATATTTTTCTCATAAAAAACAAAGTTGCTTTTTCCAAGTCTCTTTGCCATATACATTGCGTCATCACTGCAATTAAATAATGTTTGAAAATCAATTCCATCCTTTGGCATTAATGCAATGCCTAAGCTACCAGTAACATAATCAACTTTCTGGTTTTCAATATAAAACGGCTGAGAGAACCGCTCCATGATTCTTTTTGCGAACAGTTCTGTCTCATGCTTATTCTTCACAGACTTAACAAAAAAAAGAAATTCATCTCCACCAATATGACACACACAATCCCCCTCTCCAAGAACCTGCTCAAAACGTTCACCTGCCTGCTTTAACAACTCATCCCCAGCAAGATGCCCCAATGTGTCATTCACCGCCTTAAAATCATCCATATCCAAACTAATTAGCGCAGCAAAAGATCCATTTTTAGCAATTTCCTTCAGCAAATTATTCATCATATAATTTTTGTTTGGCAGTCCTGTTGTACAACTGTAAAATGCATAGCTATTAATCTTTTTAAATACCCTTGATACCAGCAAAACAATTATTACAAAAAGCAAGAGCATGCTAACATTAATGGCTACAATTTTAATCAAAAACAGCTTCACAGCTTCATGATTTGTATTTATATTTAGATTCTTTAGTAAACTCGCTATCAACACAGAAACCGAAACAAATTCCATCATAGCGATAATAATTAGTATTAGCAATACTAATTGTACAGACAATCGGTTTGCTATGACTTTAAACTTTTCAATAAGTCTCATACTCTATCACCCATTTCATATAAGCCATTTTTACCCATCAACTCTTTTTATCTATTTGAAATAAAGCAGAAGTATTACACTCTGCCTTTGATTGATTTATTGAAGCATAGATAAAAGGGCTTACTTAGACTGTAACCCCACCGCTTTTCTCTCGACTTTTTTATTTTTAATTACAACCAAGTTTGGAATTCTCATTACTTGAAATGCTTGGGCAAGCTCTTGCACCTCATCTACATTGATTTTACCCACTCGAACTAGATTCATTGTATTTTTCACTACCTGTTCTACAATAGGTCCTATCATTTTTTCAAACTTTTGTTTCGTTTTGCTCATGGTAGCATTACTCCTTTATTTTGCAAAGTATCTCTATTGATGCTATTGTAGCAGTAAACCACATGATTTTCTGTGATGACGTCACAAATATTGTAAGCTTTTCCCTTTATTACTAATTACTCAAACGTATCCTACAAATCAAAACTACTTCCTTACCTGGGATATGCACTATCCCTATAAAGTTTTTTTACTGTCACAACGAAAAGGAGATTTTCTACTGCTATAAGTATTTCATTTCACCAGCAGTGATGGGTGGTTTATTAGAGCGAAAACACCAACATAAAAAAAGAACTGCCTCAGCAGTTCTTTCGAAATTGAAATCTGGCAACCATCTACTTTCCCAGGCAGCTTCCCACCAAGTATCATCGACCGTTTAGGTCTTAACCGACGTGTTCGGAAT
>JAEZPX010000150.1 GCA_023413275.1 Bacillota bacterium
TTTTCAATTGGGTCTGGATAGACTTCAAAAGACATAGGAGGTTTTTGTGAGTAAATTTATAAAAATTCAATAAATCTGTTATGTATTGCATGAAGTAGTCATGCAAGTTTTCACTGAAGAGTATAAATTTCTCGTATTGAATAATCAAAAAAAATACACTATAATCAAATTAGAAAAAAATAGAAGTAAATACTTTTTATGAAAAATCAGTTATAAATAAAAAATATTTTATATAATTTCACCATATTTTATTGGAAATGAAGAAGTAGTTTGTTGCAAATGAAAGGAAACAAGGCCTGAGGCAACTTTAGGTAGTAAAGTAAGACCACTCAATTTAACTGAGAACATGGTATTGGCGAATAAAGATACATAATTTATTTCCTCGAAATGGATGGAGGATTTCATGTGATAAAGTGGGGCATCTACTGGCAAGAAACATTTTCCAATTTTATGGAAATCAATCAAGTACTGAATCAACTGGTATGGGGAGTTCCTATGATTATCATTTTAATGGGAACAGGAATATATTTTAGCTTCGGATTAAAGTTTTTTCAACTCAGGTGGTTTCGCTATATAAATTGGCGTCAGGCAAAAAATCATTACAAAGAAATGAAATATGAAAAGGAAGGTAATTCTATTTCGGAAATTCAAGCTTTGTTGACTGCATTGGCTGCAACCATCGGAACAGGGAACATTATTGGAGTGGCAACAGCCATACAGGCAGGGGGACGGGGTGCAGTATTTTGGATGTGGGTTTCGGCCTTTTTGGGAATGATTATTAAGTATGCTGAAAATGTTTTGGGTATTTACTATCGTTATCGCAATAGCAAAGGCGAATGGATGGGTGGACCCATGGTTTATATCGAACGTGGGATGAAACTGAAATCTTTGGCTACAATTTTTGCGTGCTGTTGTTTTGTGGCGACCTTTGGGATTGGAAATATTGCTCAGATTAATGGAATCTCTACTTCTTTGGAGTCTACCTTTGGAATTGACCCTATGCTGACAGGAACTTGTGTGGCCATATTTACTGGAATTATTGTATTTGGGGGGTTAAAGCGTATTGTTTCCTTCTCAAGAAAATTGGTGCCTTTTATGGCTGGGTTTTACAGTGTAAGTGCTTTGATTATTATTTTATTTCATGTAGATAAGATTCCCGGTGTATTTATTGATATTTTTCAGGAAGCCTTCAGCCTTGGTTCCGTAGGGGGCGGCATAACGGGCTATATCGTTTCGAAATCCATTCGCTACGGAATGGCTCGTGGAATTTTTTCAAATGAGGCTGGACTTGGAACCTCCGTTATGATACACACCCTATCTGAACAAAAGGAACCTGTTATACAAGGCATTTGGGGAGGATTTGAAGTTTTTATAGACACTATGATTATTTGTACCTTAACAGCATTAGCCATCTTAACTACTGATGCAGATAGAGTTATTGGCTTAACAGGTGTGAACATTACCTTCTATGCCTTTCATACCGTTTTGGGTAGGGGTGGTGCTGCAATTGTGACCATTGCTGTTGTGTTGTTTGCCTTTACCACACTGATTGGATGGTCAATTTACGGTATGCGAGCAGGGGAGTATTTTGGTGGTGCCAGATATATCCTTATGTTTAAAATTTTATTTGTTGTGCTTATTTTTATTGGAGCAAATACAGATGCTCAGTTTGTATGGGCTTTGGCAGATACTTGTAATGGATTGATGGCTGTGCCTAATGCCATTGCAATTGTAGCTCTTTCAGGAAAGGTATTTAAAATTACAGAAAATTTTCTCCAACGAAAAAAAGGAATTTCCGTTTTACCTATGCGAAGTTTTTTAGAAGAGCCGATAAAAAAATAAGTACAAAAAGGGAGGATTCCCATGAAACATATTTTTATCATTAATCAGGAATGCAAAGGGATAATGAGCGGAAATGAAATCCGCAGTTATTTGATGAACAAAGAAAACTTCGAATTTCTTGTGTTTAATCGCAATTATGTTGGTCATGAAGCGGAATTGGTTTCCAAAATGTGTCGTCTATTTCGAGAGGAAAATATCCGATTTTATTCCTGTGGCGATGCAACGACCTTGTTTCATGTTTTGCGAGGCATTGACTCTTTTCAAAATAAGGAGATTGCATTTTTTCATAATGGAGGAAAGTCAGAATTTTTAGAGAATTTCAAAGAAAAGCATCTTTTTACGGATTTAGATTCTTTAATAGAGGGGCAGGTTACCTATTTAGATTATGTGCAGTTACAGGATACTATTTGCTGTAACTCCCTTTCTGTGGGAGCAGATGTCCGTATGCAGTCAATTGCAGATAAGATCAAAAAAACCATGTCTCTCCATGATAACTTTGCGTATCGCCTTGCTTTGTTTTTAGATACCCTGGTGGGATTTAAGTCCGAGGAATTACATATAACCGTGGATGGGAAAAATTATAATGGAAGCTATCTTTTGGCGCATATTGCAAATGGAAAGTGTTATAATTCAATATTTTATCCTGCCAAAAGTCATACTCCTGTGGATGGAGAATTGGATATTTTTCTTTGGAAAGAAACCACAACCATGCGTTGGCTGGAAGGATATAACTCTTATCGAATAGGGAATTTGGAGAATCTTTCAGATGTATTGATTCAGCTGAAAGGCAAGAATTTTACAATTGCCTCTTCTGATGGTAGAAAATTGTTGTTTCAGTGTGACGGGGTTGAGCAATATTCTGAAGAGATGTCTGGAAATTTGCAACAAGGGGGTATACCTTTTGTGTTACCCAAGGGGGTCGGGGTAATTGGCAAGGAGGATGTAGATGGATAAATTGATTGACAGCAAAAATATTACAAAGGTCGCCTTTCGTTTTTATACATACTTCTGCCTATATTTGGCTTTGAGATTTAAACAGATGAATCTCAGCGTGTATACGGCCACTTTTTTAATTGTTATGGTTTTGGTTGTCGGTGTACTTACCACTTCAAACTTGCTTTCAATGCAGCTGCAAGGCTGGATTATAACCTGTTCTTTGTTGGGGACACAGCTCATATTTTCTCTCTCCGAGTCCACGCCATACCTGAGCTATGTTATGCTTCTGGTAACAGCATGCATGATTTCTTTATTTCAATATCTAAAATATAACTATTTTATTCTGTTTTGTACGGTCTTATATTCCATATATTCTTTGCGGCAAGGGGTACAAGAAAAAATAATAATTATTACAGGAGCTTCTCTCATAGCTCATATATTACTTATTTTAGTGATATCTTGGAACCAGCGTTTCCAAAAGCTAGCGTTTGATAGCATGCAGACCAGTGAAGATTTACTAAAGATTGTTGAAATTAAAATGGAAGAAACATCAGAGGCAAAAAAACAAGCAGAAGTATCTGCCCAGGCAAAGGCAGATTTTTTAGCAAATGTTTCTCATGAAATACGAACACCAATGAATGCAATTTGCGGTATGAGTGAAATTCTCCTCTCTCGTGATTTGGATTGCTCCACAAGAGAATATGTAGAAGTCATTAAAAGTGCCTCCAATAATTTATTGGGTATTATCAATGATATTTTAGATTTTTCTAAAATCGAATCAGGAAAAATTGAGATTATAGAATCCGAATATGTACTCTTAGAAGCAGTGCAGGATGTTTTGAATATTGTGCAATATAAATTGGAAACAAAAGAGGTTTCTTTAAATTTGGAGATGAAAAAAAGCATTCCCAAGGTGTTAGTAGGGGATGCTATGCGGTTGCGGCAGATTTTGACAAACTTATTGAACAATGCTGCAAAATTTACTGATCATGGTGAAATCAAGTTGGTGCTTGACTGGACTTCCCTTGGGGAGAAGGAGGGCATTCTTTTGGTGGAAGTCATCGATACTGGAATTGGCATTCGGGAAGAAGATGTTCAGAGATTATTTCATAGTTTTACTCAAGTAAACTCTAAACGAAACAGGGAATTAGAAGGAACGGGTCTTGGACTGGCTATTTGTAAAAAATTAGTTAGTGCCATGCAAGGCGATGTAGGTGTAACAAGTGTTTATGGGGAGGGGAGTAATTTTTATTTTAGTATTCCTCAAGGCATTGGAGAAGAGCAAATGGAAACGAAAAGAAGCAGAACCTTGACTTTCCTCGCGGAAACCACTTTTTATGCGCCTAAAGCAAGTATTTTAGTGGTAGATGACAATGTGGTAAACTTGAAGGTAATCTCTGCGCTTTTGGAGGGTTATCACATTGCTTGTGAAACGGCTACCAGCGGTCAGCAGGCATTGAAACTTTTAGAAGATGGATATTTGTTTGATGTTATTTTTATGGATCATATGATGCCGGGCATGGATGGCTTAGAAACAACAGCGTTTATCCGTTCCTGTGAAAATAGTTATTGTAATACTCCCATAGTGGCTTTAACCGCAAACACAGTGAATGATGCTAAAAGGATGTTTTTGGATAACGGAATGGATGATTTCTTAACGAAACCAATTGATCCCCATAGGTTACGATCAGTTCTTGAGTACTGGCTACCAAAGGATAAAATAGAATTTATTGATGCTTCCAAGAAGGAAAAGACCATTCTATCGGCATCTGAGAGCCTAAAACAATACTTCAGTAACATTGAACAGTATGAATGGATGAAAGGTCTGGTCAATTGTCGTGGCGATGAAAAGATATTTATAAGTATAGTGGAGGCTTTTGCATGTGAAACGACTACTACGGCAATTGAATCTGCCTATGCCAACGATGATATCTCTCGTTATATAATAGAAGTC
>JAEZPX010000200.1 GCA_023413275.1 Bacillota bacterium
AAACAAAAGGCTCTACCACCACAGAATCTAATGCACAGTATGCCTGAAACCATTGGCTAGGTGTCATTTCCTTCAGTAAATTGGGAATAGTGGCTTCTGGGGTATTTAAAAGCTTCAAACACATCGCCATCATAATATATCCCTTGGTATCAGCAGCCTGACCTTGATAGAACTGACTGAATAACTCTGCCAAAGCCCCATCTCCAAGCTTAAGCATTTCTTCATATTTTTCATTTTTGCTCAATGCTTCATAGGAAAAAGAGTTTCCCATTTCATCTACGATTTCATCCAACAATAAATTAAGTTGGTTTAAATAATAATTGTTATCGGGATAAAGCTGATCCAGCTCTTTGATGAAACTGCGGAACGCATTTATGTCAGTGGTCATACTACGCAAATCCGTCTCACCGAAATATTTTGCTCCATCTTCTCGGTCAAAATGGAGAATTTGCTCCTTTCCATTCTCATCGATAATGGCATATTCAAAAAAGGAAGCATTATCTACCAATGCCAAGAAAATCATAGCATCCCGCTCAAACCATCCACCTTCAGGGATTTCCCTTCCCTTCTCCAAAGCCAAATATTGTCTTACTCCATAAGGTTCTTCTTTGGTGAACAACTCGATCCCCTTGTCACTGGGACTTATTCCTTCCGGTAACGTTAATTTGCCAAGAATTGCTCCAACCCCTATATGATTTCCTATATAATCCAATTTGCATTCATACAACATTTCCACTGAATCAATTAGTTCTTCTTTTTCTTCATTCTCCTGATTTTTTCCACAACCCACAAACGCTGTTCCAAACCAAACAACGAAAAGCAAAGCTAAAAGCAGTGGGATTCCCCTTTTCTTTTTTCCCATATCAAAAATATAATCGATGCGCACTTTTAAAGCTTCCTTCCCTCCGTTAAATGCTGTAGAAAATGGATTTGTTTGTCCTCCGCTTCGTATGCTGTTTAAAATTGTCAATCCATAATCTTGACGTTGTGATAAAGAACACTTTTCCAAGACCAAGGTATCACAAGAATATTCTAAATCCTGTTCCGCTAACCGCCCCATCCAATGCACAAAAGGATTAAAAAAATGTATCCCTTTCCCAATCACCAACACGCCTTTATACCAAATATCTCGTCTTTTACAATGCACCAGTTCATGCTTTAAAATATATCGCAACTGGTTTCTATCATACTCTTCATGGTTTAAATATATCTTCTGATGAAAAAAACCTACGCAAAGAGGACTGGGTAATACACCACAATAAAATATTTCTGGTCTTTGATTCATACCCAACTCTTGGCAAGCATCATAATATACTTCTAGTACCTCTGCATCCCTAATTCTACGGCTGTTTCTATTTAGATTTCTTAGAAACCTCTGATATTTAACGCTTTGATACAGAAAATAAAAAATCATGCCAATAATCCAAAATATGCAAATTTTATCCTGTATCTTTTCCATGTCTATTGAAGTCCCTGTCGTTTGAGTAGACTGAATCTCTATGTTCTCTCCCACCTGCTTTTCAACAGGTACTGATAATTCACTTGGTTTATCCATTTCCAACGAAATGATCTTTGATGGGTATGTAGTCTCAGTTTTTGTCTGTATCAAGGGTATTTCTACAGCTGGTCTAGGTAAAGTGATATCAATGGGCACAATCAGTCTCAATCCAATGATAAGCCAAACGAAATATCTCCATTTCACACCATATTGCTTACCAATAAAATGTGACAGAACGCCTAAAGCAATGATTGCTATAGAAGAAAATACTGAAATTTTTATAATACTCTGAAACAAATACATTAGGCCTCTCCCCCTGTTTTGTTACGAATATATGTAGCCAGCTCATCCAAATCATTTTCAGAAATAGCACGACTGTCATATAATGAGGCAACTAATTTTGTAAGAGAATTGTTATTTACCTTATTTAGGAACAGCTTGTTTTCCAGTGCCAAATAGGCGGTCTCTTCAACACTGGCAATATAAAAACGGTTTTTCCCTTCTTTATAAGATTGCAAAAAACCTCGTTCAATCAGACGATTCAGCAAAGTCTGTAAAGCAGAAATATTCCATGAGCGCCTTAACTCTAATCTTTCCTTAATTTCTGCTGTCGAAAGAATTTTTTCACCATTCCATATAACTTTCATTATTTCTAGCTCCGTATCTGGCAAGCGAGAAATTTCTTCTGTTTTTTTCATGCTATCAACTCCTACAATTGTATGTTGTTTATATAATACAATTGTAGGAGTTCCTTGTCAAGTATCATTTTACTTGAATTTACAATGCCACTGTGTTATTCTTAAACAAGTAAAAATACTATGAAATGAGGATTATTTATGGGTAAAACTTTTATTCCTAAGGGCTACGCGTCCGCGCTTACTTTATATGAAACACAAAACGCAATCGGTATGATCCATAATACCTTTGAGGAAAATCTGTCTCAAAATTTAAATCTGAAAAGAGTGTCCGCACCTTTGTTTGTGGATGCACAAACAGGCTTAAATGATAACTTAAATGGCGTGGAACGTCCCGTTAGCTTTGAAGTTCCCGCAACAGGCGTTACGGCTGAGGTAGTTCATTCCTTAGCAAAATGGAAAAGAATGGCTTTGCATCGTTATGATTTCCATCCCGGTAAAGGTATCTACACAAATATGAATGCAATTCGCCGAGATGAAGTTTTAGATAATTTGCACTCTATTTATGTTGATCAGTGGGATTGGGAAAAAGTAATTACCGCTGAAAAGAGAAATGTGCAGGAATTAAAATATACCGTGCAGGGTATTGTAATCAGTATTTGTGATACCTTGGATGTAATAAAGCAAAAATACCCTCGTATTACCACAGAGCTTTGCAGAGAAGTAACCTTCATCACTTCTCAAGAATTAGAGGATAAGTATCCCGATCTTACACCAAAGGAAAGAGAGAATGCGATTGCAAAAGAGCATAGAACTGTCTTTATTATGCAAATCGGGGATGTTTTAAAGTCAGGTAAACCTCATGATGGCCGTGCACCAGACTATGATGATTGGAAATTAAACGGAGATATTCTGTTTTACAATCCCGTTTTAGACTGTGCTTTTGAAATTTCTTCCATGGGCATCCGTGTTGACCCTGCAGCTATGGATGAACAATTGCGCAAAGCAAACTGCGACGACCGTCGTGAACTTCCTTTTCATAAAATGCTGCTGGAGGGCAAACTTCCCTCTACCATCGGCGGTGGCATTGGACAATCACGTTTATGCATGCTGCTTTTAGGTAAAGCGCATATTGGTGAGGTGCAGTCCTCTATTTGGGATCAGGAAACCATTGACGCTTGCAAAGAAGCAGGTATTGTTCTTTTGTAATTAAATAAACAAATGAAACGAGCGGAAACGAATCTAAAAGTTTCCGCTTTATTTTTTAAGAAATACCCTTTTGGGGAGGTGAAAACATGTGGATAAAAGCAAATAACTAGGCAAGGCAACCATTTTATCGCCTTGCTAATTATTTTTAGAACGTGATGGAAAAGTCAAATAAAAACTTCTATCATATTTTTTATGCTCGCCTTTTGCTCAGTCAAAATTTTTTTACTCAATAGGCGCATTTAACACTAATTAAAATAAATATTAGGAGGCACATATGTCATATTTTACATTTAAAAATAAACAGGTTTACTATCAGGAACTGGGCCACGGAGCACCATTATTACTGCTTCACGGAAACACTGCATCCTCTGTCATGTTTGAGGAGGCTGCTAAAAAATATATGAAAAACCATATGGTAATTCTAATTGATTTTTTAGGTCATGGAAAATCTGAAAGATTACAAGAAATCCCGTCTAGCTTATGGTTTTTAGAAGCGCAACAAGTCATCGCCTTTCTTGAGGAAAAAAACTACACCGCAGTAAACCTGATTGGAAGTAGTGGCGGAGCTTTGGTAGCCATAAACGTAGCTTTAGAGCGACCAGATCTTATCCATAAAGTAATAGCTGATAGCTTTGAAGGAGAATTTCCACTACAATCATTTATAGAAACAATCAGTGAACAACGGGAGATTTCAAAGCAAGATAAGGGAATTATGGAATTTTATGCATCTATGCATGGCGATGATTGGGAACAAGTTGTAGATTGGGATACACAAGCTATAAAACGGCATTCTCAGGAAGTCGGTAAGTTTTTTCATAAACCCTTGGAGGATTTTATCCCACCACTACTTTTCACAGGTAGTAAAGAGGATGAATTTGTTTTAGAGCTGGATGTAAATTACTTTGAAAAGACTTATTCCAACATGATTCAAAAAATCGGTCATGGCGAAATGTCCCTCTTCGAAAAAGGCGGTCACCCTGCCATGCTTTCGAATCTGGATGCCTTTGTTAGAATCAGCGAAAATTTCTTGCAAAAATAAATGCACGGTCGCAAAAAGCCACCTAATTCACTCATGGTGGCTTTTTCATTCTAATTCTATTTTATTAAATAACAAATCATTCATCGATAGTGCTCTCTGCCAAAACTCTCTCTTCTTCACTAGCATTTTCAAATATCTCTGCAAGTTTCATATACTTAGCAGCATTCTCCCATTGACCAAGCTCCCCATAACAAGTCCCTAGGCGTAAACACACAAAACTGATTTCTCCACCATCCAGCCTGAGCGTATTCTCAAACCAAAAAATCGCCTGATTCCAAACATGTTTTTTATAGAAGTATTCCCCTAAGCTTATACATACCTCCAAGGATGGAGTATCCTCCTGAGCGAAGGTTAATAACAATTGAAAACCTTCGTCTTCAATCTCCTTTCCACGCAAGCGAGCCATAAGCTGTTTGACTCGCAGTGCACGCTGCTCCGTTTCTTCTCCCCTTTGGTCTAAAAGTATGATTGCATCAGCCAAAGGACTGATACGTTCCAAACACTGAGATAGCCCTTCCTCATTTTTTATTGTCAAATAAACACCGATGGAACTCAATCCCATCACCCCCTGCTCTTAAAGTATATGCAGGGACAAAATTCGTCGTTCTAAAAACATTCAGAAAACAGTGTAAAGATAGGCTCATAAATTTGCATATTTTTATTATAAACATTGGGGGGACCTATCCCCTGTATAATTAGGCTTATGCAAATCCTCCCTTATAATTTCATTGAAAAATCTTTGCTCTATTTAAAACAGATAAAAAAAACACCCCATTTGGGGTGTTTTAAGATTTCAAATATGTGTATCTTATTTGTGGCCTGCAGCCTTGTAAGCTTCGATACCTTTGCCTAACAGCTCGATACCTCTAGCCATATCTTCTGCATTCAAGATATAAGCGATACGCAGTTCGTCTTTACCCAAGCCAGGTGTAGCATAGAAACCTTCAGCAGGAGCATACATAACTGTTTCGTTGTTTTCTCTGAATTCTTTCAATAAGAATACTAACAAGTCTTCTGTATTTTCAACAGGCATCTTGCAAGTAATATAGAAAGCACCACCAGGCTGTTCGCAAACAACGCCAGGGATCTTCTTAAGTGCTTCGTAAGAAACGTTTCTTCTCTTTTCATATTCAGCTCTTACTTCTGTAAAGAAAGCAGGATCTAATTTATAAAGAGCAGATGCGCCAACCATTTCCAGTGTAGGGCAGCAAAGTCTACCCATAGCAATCTTCATAACGTTAGCCATAAGCTCTGCATTCTTGGAGATTAAGCAACCAATACGAGCGCCACAAGCGGAGAATCTCTTGGAGATAGAGTCAATAATGATAACTCTGTCAGCAACATCTTCGTACTGACCAAAGGATGTCATTTCTCTGCCATCATAAGCAAATTCTCTGTAAACTTCGTCAGCCAAAATCCAAAGGTCATGCTTCTTAGCGAAGTCACAAATAACTCTCATGTCTTCTCTGGAAAGAATGCAGCCTGTAGGGTTACCAGGGTTAACGATAGAAATCATTTTTGTTTTCTCTGTTACTACTGCTTCCAATCTATCCATGTAAGCATATTTGTATCCATCTTCAGCGTAGGTTGTAACGGGCTTAATAACGCCGTCAGCAGCCTGGATGAATGTCAAATAGTTTGTGTAGTAAGGTTCAGCAACAATTACTTCATCGCCGGGGTTGATCAAAGACAAGAATGTCAAAGTCAAAGCTTCGGAACCACCGCTGGTGATTAAGATGTCTTTTCTTTCTAAGCTCATATCAAAGGTTTTAAAGTAGTCAATGATAGAATCCTGTAATTCAGGAAGTCCGGGAGATTCAGCATAAGCCAGAACCTTCTGGTCAAATCCTTTGATTGATTCCATAAATACAGAAGGTGTTACGATATCAGGCTGTCCGATATTCAGATGATAAATCTTTGCTCCCTGAGCCTTAGCTTCTGCAGCCATAGGGTTAAATTTTCTGATAGGGGAATTCTGCATCGCTTGTACTCTGTCAGATAATTTCATTGTTTTTCACTTCTCCTTCATCATTTCATCATTATAATATGATATTATGTGTTATTTTTTAGGTAGTATACATTAGCAATTATTTTATTCGAACTCTAATAATGAAATAAATTTCATTTATTGTTCAATAATCCCACAATGCCCGCTAATTACCTACCTAATTGCATTTTCAGTATACCACTTTTCGTAATAAAAACAATAGTTATAGTGAATTTTTCTACAATATTTAGAATTTTTGGTTGTTTTTAGTACGGATTTTCTATTATCGAGAATAAAATTATTAATAAAAATACTGTATTTTTCATTTTTCTATTATTATTTTTCATTTTAACAAGCTTACTACCTTGGAATGAAGG
>JAEZPX010000080.1 GCA_023413275.1 Bacillota bacterium
GCTTTTGGTGATGTGGGAGACAAAGACTGGTTTTTCAAAGCTGTCGCATGGGCAAGTGATAATGGCGTTGTAAGTGGAAGTGGCGGCAATTTTAATCCCAACGCTTACATTACCCGTGAGGAAATGGCGGTTATCATAGAGCGTTATGTAACAAAAGTAGCAAACAAACACTTGGAGGTTATAGATAATTCTAATAAATTTGCTGACGAAGAGGAAATCGCTGATTATGCAAAAACAGCCGTGGAGACAATGAAAAATTCAGGCATGATTGCCGGAAAAGAAAATCATAAATTTGCTCCAAAAGAGAATGCCACAAGGGCAGAAGGGGCTAAGATGTTGGCAACGGTGATTCAACGTATCGAAGAAAACTAAAATAGAAATAATATAAAAAGCAAGCTGACTCATATATAATTTGGGTCAGCTTGCTTTGCTGTGACGGGAAACAGCCTGTCACAAAATGAAATAATAATAAATAGGTAAATAGGAATTGTATAAAAATGCTTAAGAACCCAATCAAGATGTTAAGGGTATATGATTGAGATTAAGCTATTTTTAGTTTGATGAATTTATATCTTCTCAAGATTTTCTACGGTTTTTTCGTTGACAACATCACCTGTATTTAAGGTAGTTTTTGCTTCTACCAGCATTATATGAGCCTCTTGTTCTGCCACAGGCATATGCTCTATTCCTCTGGGGATAACGATGCACTCCCCTTCGTGGAGCTGGACATCTTTGTCTCGGAATTTAATTGTTAGTACACCTTTTACCACAAAAAACATTTCGTCCTCATTTTCATGGGTGTGCCAAACAAATTCACCTTTAAACTTAGCTAGTTTTACGTAAGAATCATTTACTTCACCAATAATTCTTGGGCTCCAGTATTCATGAAAGAGCTCCAGTTTTTCTGCAAGATTAATTTTTTCCATTGTAAATACCTCCAAATAAATAATTAGATTAAAAATAATGTAATGTTTCTATTGGTAATAGGCAGAAGAATCTTTATGAACGAGATGAATTTCTATTTTGCAGGAATAAAAATAAACCCAGCCCGATTAGTGTAATTGTGATGCCTATTCCCTGTTGCAGTGAGAGTACTTCGTCTAATATAAAATATGCAAGAATGCAGGTTCCTACAGTTTCACCCAGAATGCTCATTGATATGGCTGAGGTACTTAACCACTTTAGGAGCCAATTGAAAACCATCTGACCGAAAATTGTGGCAAACAAGGCTAATCCGATAAAGGCTTTCCATGTGGAAGTAGAGTAATCAACGAAAGATACGTTCTGAGTGAATGCGTAGAGTGCTAAAAAGATTGCACTGCTAGAATACCCCAATAAGGAATAAGGTATGACCGACAAATTTTTTCTTATATGCTGGCCAACAAAGAAATAAGTAGTGATGACCCCTGCGGCAATAAATGCGAGCAGGTCGCCAAATAACGCTTGGATGCTTATCCCGAAATCTCCCCACCCAATGATGAAACAACCAATCAATGACACGAAACAACTGGCAATTGCCTCCTTGCTATAGCGTTCCTTAAATAGGAAATAACCTCCTACAAATGAAAAAATCGGCTGTAATGTGACAATTACCGTTGCGCTTGCAACAGAGGTATAATTCAGGGATTCAAACCACAAGACATAGTGAATTGATAATAATAGGCCTGATAATAGACCTAAACCCAACTGCTTGCGAGACAAGGACAGCAGAGCCAACCAATTTTCTTTGTTCAGAAATAAAAATGGCAAAAGTATTATTGTTGCAAAGAAAAGCCGATAGAACGCAGTGATTGAAGAGGGGGCATTTGCCAGCCTTACAAAAATAGCGGAAGTGGATAAGGCAAAAACCCCTAAAAACAAAATAAAATACTGCATGCTTTTTGATTGCATTTAATTTTATGATACCTCCGTTCTCTTGTTAATTATAAAATACATGGTATACTATAATGTATGAACAAAGTATAGTCTATTTTTTTGTGGAAGGAAAGACTTTTTTGCCATATCCATTATGTTAAAACAAATGGGTGAAAAAGCTTATTATTATGGATTGGAGAAAATTATGAATTATAACCGACTGGGACAAACAGTATTGAATTATCGAAAGAAAAAAGGAATGACAATACGTGAATTTGCAAATTTTTCAGGAATCAGTACATCTCTAATTAGTCAAATTGAAAGAGGGCAGGCGAACCCTTCCTTAAGCGTTTTGGAACTCATTGCGCAAGCCCTAAATGTACCTTTGTATACTCTTTTTATCAATGAAATTGATACAGAATCCTTGATTTCCAGAAAGAAAGATCGGAAAAAAGTTTATCGAGAAAATAGTGATCATATCGTTTATGATGTACTGACACCGGACTTTATGAAAGCACATATAGAGCTTTTAATGATGGATTTGAATGCCCATGCCAATACCACAGAGAGCACATATTCCCATATGGATAAGGAAGAAATTGCTGTGATTATGAAGGGAGAGGCCTATGTTGAATTGGAGGGCGTTTCATATTTTTTAGAGGAGGGTGATGTTGTCCGGATTCCTCCCAATGTGAGGCATAGATTTGTGAATAAAGGGGACGAGCCTAATCATATTCTATTTGTGCTCACACCCACACTCTATCCGTCGTAATGCATTGGTTTTAGTGGGATATGTTATCAAAATCAAACAGTGTGGTGGTTTACTTTTGTAAAAATCCAGAGAAAGATTTTTATGTATAAGCTGGAAGTGTATTGGAAAGAAGGGATGAAGTGAATGAACAATACGATTTTACTACTGGAAGACGATATTAGTTTAGTGGATGGACTAAACTATGCATTGAAACGAAATGGTTTTGAAGTTGAATTTGTTCGTACAGTGGAAGAGGCTTTAAGCCGTGTGCATATAATTGATAAGTATGACTTAATGATTATTGATGTAACTTTACCAGATGGAAGCGGTTATGAAGTATGTGAGCAAATCAGGAAACAAGGTAATCTCATTCCAATTATTTTTTTAACAGCCTCTGACGAAGAGGTGAATGTGATTCGAGGATTAGATTGCGGGGGTGACGATTATATTACAAAGCCCTTTCGATTGGGGGAGTTATGTTCTCGCATACGAGCCTTATTGCGAAGAACCGTAGTTTCCAATCAAAATAACAATACTTCCATTTTGTGTGGAGATATTTCTATTGACTTCTTGGAAAGCTGTGTCAAATTGAAGGGAAAACGGCTGGAATTAACAAATGGAGAATATCGCCTCATTTCTTTGTTGGTGAGAAACGCAAATCGAATCATTACAAGGGAACATATTTTAAATGAACTGTGGGATAGCACGGCAGATTTTGTAGACGACAATACCCTTTCTGTTTATGTGAGACGGCTTCGAGAAAAAATAGAGATTGATCCATCCAAGCCGCAACATTTAATTACAATCCGTGGATTTGGCTATCAGTGGAGAGAGGTATCATTATGATTTTTCGGGACAAACAGATAAGGTATTTCTTTCTATTTCTCATATTCTTCATTGTACTACTTTTTCTTTGCGGAGGGATATTATATGCCCTTCAGGCAAAGGTCATACAGAATCTATTACTTTCTCATAATAATGCTGTTACCACTTCACTCTTAGAACAGGGGGTTTCAGAAGGTGTGATTGCCCAAGCAATTACCAATACAACCATGAGTGAAGAGGGCAGTCATTTACTTACAAGTATTGGAGTAACGGAGACTACAAGGATTGCATTATTGCCTTTTATTGACTCCCTTCAGAAAACAACAGGATATTTCATGATGTTGATGGGAGTGCTTCTATCCGTAATTCTCTTTGGAGGTGCAGTTTACTTTTTCCGGAAAAGGGATTGCCTATATCAGCAGGGGCTACAGGCAGTATCCCGTTTTGCAGAAGGGGATTTTTCCTGTCAAATGCCTCAATTGGAGGAAGGGACAATATATCGTGTTTTTACATCTGTTGCGCAGCTTTCCACCATATTACAATCAAAAAGTGAAACTGAACATAACGCAAAAATATTTCTCAAAAATACAATTGCTGATATTTCTCATCAATTAAAAACTCCCCTTACAGCTCTTTCTATGTACCATGAAATAATTTCTGATGAACCAGAAAATGTCGATACCGTAAAGGAATATTCAGAAAAGATGAGACTAGCACTGGAACGCATGGAACAACTGATTCAGTCTATGTTGAAAATTACCCGTTTGGACGTAGGTAATATTGTTTTTGAAAGGCATCTCTATGGAATATTTGAGATGGTCGATGAAGCAATTGGAGAACTGACGACACGGGCAGAAAAGGAAGGGAAAGTCATTCTTTTAGATGGGTCAAAGGAAGAGGCTTTGCTTTGTGATAAACAGTGGACCAGAGAGGCAATCGGGAATATAGTAAAAAATGCCCTAGACCATACGCCTTGGGGCGGGAAGATTTATATTTCATGGGAGTGCACGCCATTTGTGAACAGAATTTTTATAAGAGACAACGGAACTG
>JAEZPX010000013.1 GCA_023413275.1 Bacillota bacterium
ACAGGAACATCCTATGCTTATGACGATTTAGCAAAAACTTTCTTAAATCAGATTTTGCCTTCCGGCGAGGAGGTTCTGGGCAAGGGGAAAAGCAAAAAGGCTTTTTCGACCATTTCTGAGGAAAAAAGAAGGGGCTTTGCTGTATCTCAAGCAAAGGTATTCTTTGAAACGAAAAAGATAATGACTGAGCAGCTAGAGAGTAATGGACAACATCAGCTGTTTTATGAAATAGAAATGCCTTTAATTTATGTTCTTGCTGATATGGAAGAGTATGGAATTAAGGTAGATAAAAAAGCTTTATTGGAATATCAAAAGAATTTGGAAACCAGTATTGAAGGGATTACAAAGGAAATTTTTGCTCTATCGGGAGAGGAATTCAATTTGAACTCTCCAAAACAGTTGGGGGTAATTCTTTTTGAAAAATTGGGCTTAAAAGGCGGGAAGAAAACAAAAACAGGTTATTCCACTGCCGCCGATGTTTTGGAAAAATTAAAGTTTGAACACCCTATGGTGGAAAAAATATTGTATTATCGTCAATTGGCAAAGCTGAAAAGCACCTATGCCGATGGACTTTTGGCTGTGATGGATGGGAGAACAGAGAAAATCTATTCTACTTTTAATCAGACCATTACTGCAACAGGGCGTATCAGCTCGACAGAGCCAAATTTGCAGAATATCCCCGTTCGTTTGGAATTGGGAAGAGAACTTCGTAAGGTATTTATTCCGGAGAGTGAAGAATACTGTTTTTTGGATGCAGATTATTCCCAAATTGAGCTAAGAGTACTTGCCCATATTGCGGGGGACGAAACCTTAATCAATGCATTTCGCAATGATCAGGACATTCATAGATTGACTGCATCTCAGGTGTTCCATGTACCTTTTGATGAGGTAACGGCCTTACAAAGAAGCAATGCAAAAGCCGTTAATTTTGGTATCGTTTATGGCATTGGTTCCTTTAGTCTTAGTCAGGATTTGGGAATTACCAGAAAAGAGGCGGAGCAGTATATTGCCGCATACTTTGCAAAATATCCTAATATCAAAAAATATCTTAACGAAACCATCGAGAATGCAACCAAACAGGGCTATGTCGCCACCCTTTGGAACAGAAGAAGGGCTATGCCTGAATTGCAGAGTAATAATTTTATTCAACGTTCCTTTGGTGAGCGGGTTGCTATGAATATGCCCATTCAGGGGAGTGCGGCGGATATTATAAAAATTGCCATGGTTCAAGTCCATCAGGCGTTGAAAGAAGGGGGTTATCGCTCCCGCTTAATTTTGCAGGTTCACGATGAGTTGTTGATTGAGACTTTTAAAGAGGAAAAGGAAGCAGTAGCTAAAATTTTGAAAGAAAAGATGGAACAGGCTGCAGCGCTTTCCGTTCCATTGGATGTGGATGTGCATGAAGGACACTCGTGGTTTGAGGCAAAATAAAAAATGAGGGATTTGACATGAAAGTGATTGGTTTAACAGGAGGAACAGGCAGTGGAAAAAGTGTGGTAAGCCAATGTCTTCGGGAGGCAGGTGCCGTAATTATTGATGCTGACGTGATTTCCCATCAAATTATAAAAAAAGGGAAACCTGCTTATGATGAGTTGGTTGCCTATTTTGGTGAGCAAATTTTACAGGATGACGGAGAGATATTTCGACGTAAACTTGGTGAAATTGTGTTTCGAGATAAAGAGAAGCTGGAATTTTTGAATATTTGTACCCATAAATATATCGTCGAAAAGATTGCACAGCAGATTCAAGAGACGAGAGAAAAGAATCAGGCAAAACTGATTATTATAGATGCACCATTGCTCATTGAGGCAGGATTGAATGAAATTTGTGATGCCATATGGGTTGTATATGCCAACCAAGAGGTCCGTGCCCATCGCGTTATGCAGCGAGATGGCATTACATATGAAACAGCCAAGGCTCGTATTGTAAATCAAAAATCATGGGAAGAATACGAAAGCTATGCCCAAGAGGTGATTGATAACAGCGATACCTTGGAAAAAGTCCAAGGGCAGGTAGTAAATTTGATGAAAAAATATGCTTAAAACTGTTTTCAGCATTGACGTTAAGATATGCTTAGAATCTTTTGGAACAGGTTATCAAAGGCTTTAAGTATCTTTTCTATTTGCTTTGAGGTCTTTTCTTATAGACATGCGATGAAGGAAGTGCCCCAACGCTGTTGGAAATCAGACAATGCTTTTGACTTAAGCTTATATTCAAAGATTGTTAGCATAAAAATAGTAAAAGGTAAATAATTTCAAATCTAAGATTCGTAGGTGAAGAGATGTTTCGTTTAATCAAGAAAATACTTATTTGGGTTTTCTTGCTCTTAGGGGTAGGAGTTTTTGGATATTTTGTTGTGCTACCCCAAGTGCTGCCCTTAAATTATCGTGAGCAGGTTGAAAAGTATGCAAAAATGTATGATGTAGAGGAGTCTTTAATTTTTGCGGTTATTTTTTGTGAAAGCCGCTTTGACCCCAATGCCCATTCCAGAGCGGGTGCCAAGGGTTTGATGCAGGTCACTACTGAAACAGGCTGGTGGGCCGCCAGCCGTATAGATTATTTGGATGTGGAAACCATTGATTTAAAAGACCCGGAAACCAGCATAGCAGTGGGAACTTGGTATCTTCAATGGTTGGAAGATAAATTTCATGAGGTTGAGCCAACCGTTTTGGCGGCGTATAATGCAGGACATGGTAAGGTTAGCCAATGGCTTGCTGACGAAAAATATAGTGATGATGGCTATCATCTAAAAGAAATTCCTTTTGCAGAAACAAATAGTTATGTAAAAAAGGTTGAGTTTATGCAAAAGCTTTACAAAATTTTTTATCGTTTATAGCTTCTAGGAGGCAAATATGAAAAAGAAATTAATCCCTCTGTTTTTTGCTTGTATCCTGCTTTTTTCAGGATGTACAAATGGAAGCGGAGAAAAAAATAATTTTAATGTTTCTGGGAATGTGGCAAAAACCCAAGGGGAGAGCCGTGTTTTAACGCTTTCCATGCGGGTACCTGAAACATTGAATCCTCTACGAAATAGAGAGGTCACAGTAGATACTGTGCTGAAGCTCATTTATCAACCTTTGATTGCCATCGATGAGACGGGAAAACCGTCTCCTTCCATAGCAAAAAACTGGAGCTTTTCAAAAGATGGCTTAACCCTTTCCATAGAACTGCGTAACGATATTACGTGGCAAAATGGATCATCATTGACGGCAGATGATGTGGCATTTTCTATTGAAACCATTCGAGGTTCTGCAGAAGATTCTGTTTATAAAAAGGTTTTGGATTACGTCTCAAGCTATTCCAAAACAGGTCAATACTCCATAGATATTCATTTTAGAGAACCTTTTAGTAAAAACGTGGAAGCTCTAAGCTTTCCGGTGATTTCTGCGGCATATTATCAAGGGCAAACAGACCCGAAAAGCGGTGCTAATATGGCTCCTATGGGTAGCGGACCCTATTCTATGAAGTCTTATTCCATTGCATCGGAAATGATATTGACAGCAAATCCCACCTATATTGAGGGCAAGCCAAAAATAGAAACCATCTCTGTGCGCACTACCGGTGGCGCAGAAACTGATGTATACGCTTTTGATCAGGGAATGACGGATATTTTGGTGACAGATGCCATCGAAACAGGGCGTTATGCCGATGAGGGAGTGACAGGAGTTCACCAATTTACTTCCGATCAATATGATTTTATTGGGTTTAATTTTCATCGTTCGTTATTTCAAGATCGAAATATGCGTCAAGTGGTAGCATATGCACTTCCCAAAAAATCAATTTGTGAAAATGTATATTTGGAGTATGCCAAAATTGCGTATACCCCTGTAAGTCCAAGTTCTTGGCTGTATGAAGAAAACGTTGCACCCTTTGAATATGATACAGCTATGGCTGCGACGTTGCTGAAAAATGCGGGCTGGACTGACAAAAACGGGGATGGCAGACTGGAAAAAGAAAATGAACCGGAGCCCCTTCATGTTTCAATATTGACAAATCAGGAAAATAGTGCAAGACGGCAGACCGCAACAAAACTTAGGGATGAGCTTACCCTTTTGGGTTTCGATGTGACGTTAGAGATATTGCCCTTTGCCCAATATCAGGAGAAATTTACAGGTGGGGATTTTGACCTTATTGTGGGAGGCTGGCAGATGTCTCCGGTTACAGATTTATATGACTTTTTCGGCAGCAATGGAAGTTTAAATTATATTGGTTATCAAGATGAGCAGATGGATAATTTGCTGCTGGCTGCTAATCAGGCTGTGGGAGAAGGGGCAACGTTGTTGGCATATAGTAGCCTTCAAAAGCGGATTGCAGAGGAGCTTCCATACATTAGTATTGCTTATCGCAGTAAGGCCATGTTTGTGTCTAACCGTGTTGGAGGTGTGATTATACCCACAGAGGATAATATTTTTTATTCTGTGAATCAGTGGACTTTCGAGGGCAAGAAAGAATAGGGGGAGGAAAATGTCTGAGTTAAGAAAAAATCCTTTTACTGGTGAGTGGACTCATTATGCTGAGAATCGGAAAAACCGTCCCTATGAATTTTTGCATAAAATTGAAGTGAAAAATAACAATAAAGAAAATTGTCCTTTTTGTGGTGGAAATGAGGATAAAACCACAGCCCCTTTCTATCAGGATGGCACAGAGGATCTCTGGACGATTCGAGTTTTTCCAAATATGTTTCCTGCCGTTTGTGCCGAAGAGAAGACAATTTGTGAGAATTCCTTTTATCAACAGCTTTCCGGACAAGGGCTTCATGAGGTTTTGGTAGACACCCCAAACCACGAGGAAACCATTGACCATTTTAGTTTAGAACATCTGGGTAGAGTTTTTGATGTTTTGCAACAGAGATACAATGAAATGGTCGTATCAAAAAAAGTGAAATATATTCAAATATTTAAAAATTGTGGACCTTCAGCTGGGATGAGTATTCGTCATTCCCATTGGCAGATTGTAGGAATGCCGGTTTTGCCCCAAAGAGAGGTGATCATGCAAGGATTTATGCAGAATGGAGATTGCCTTTTCTGTAAAATGCTTGCTTATGAAAAAGAACAACAAAATCGAGTTGTGATAGAGAATCAAGCCTTTGTCGTAATTGCGCCTTATGCTTCCCGCTTTCCTTATGAGCTTTGGATTTGCCCCAAAAGGCATATTGCAAGCTTCTCCGATGTTACCGCAGAAGAACTGGAGGCTTTGTCCGTTATCATGAACGGTCTTTTGCCTAAGGTTGCGTCGCTGCGTAAGGATGTAGGGTATAATATTTGCATGATTGACGGTGAGGTGGGAGGGGATTTCCACTGGCATGTGGAAATCTTGCCAAGGATAGGTGGATTTGCAGGCTTTGAATATGCAACCGGCAGCTATATTAATTCTATTTTACCGGAGCATGCGGCAGAATACTATCGTAAGAATTGTAAATGAAGGAACTATAATTTGAATTTAAATCGCTGAGTAGTATAGGCCATAAATCGTAAAAAAACCACATCCAAAGCATGTTTTGGATGTGGTTTTTTGTTGAAGGGGAGTTTACTCCATACGATCTATCAGTATATCAGTCACTGCGTTTATAGCTTTTTTCGCAAAGTTGATTTTTCTATCAAAAATTAAGGTTCCGTTGTCCTCAATTTTAATTTCTGCAATAACTCTGTCGTTCCCTTCTGTTTTTTCTGTGCTTCCCATTATAGTAGTCCAAGTGACTGTCACATCCTCAGTTGATAATTCGTTTTCTGCTTGAACTACAAACTGTGCACCCTCGAAAAATTCAGATTCAGATTTTGCGTTAATTACGATAGTCTTATTCAATTGATAAACATCAATGGTGTTATAATCTGCTTGTGATTCAGTTAAAAGCTTGTACTTTCCAATGTCTATAGAAAATGGATTTTTTGCTTCCTCTGTTTTTGGGCTACATGCTGATAAAGCAATCAGTAAAACAAGAATTCCCCATAATGCAATATTTTTGAACTTAAACATAGATAGCTTCCTTTCATCCATAAATTTATAATCTACTTTACCTTAAATATAAGATAACAAATTATTAAAAAAACAGCAAGTCTTATGTAAAGACCGCTGTTTTAAAATGATCAGTAAAGAGCAACAAATTAGATATAAGGTGTTTTTAAATAACCGATTATAGCTAAAAAAAGTAAATGAAGTGGATAAAAAGCATACATAAACCATTGAAATTTTTTGCTAAGAGTACCTTTTTCCCCATTATAAAAGTAAATAGCTAAGATTCCTAGGTAGGGACCCACTGCATTTAATGAGCAAGTCGGAATCATTCCTGGATTATTTATGGTATAGGCAATCAGCCTGTAGCGAGATAAGGGAATTGCTGGAATAAAAATAAGTGCTTTTTCCCATACCTTTCTTTTTCTCGTCAGATAGAATAAAAAGATAAGAAAAATATAACCTTCACTACCCTCGAATCGTAGCACTCTGGCTAAAACGCCGGCAAGGACTACCACACCAACTCCCAGCACTGTATGCCCTTTTTTCCTACATAAATGGAAACCCCAAATTGAAAGAAGCCCTAAACTTAAGGTAAATAAAATATTGAAAGAAACCTCTTTCCAGTCTCCTGAAATACCATACAATCTGTCTTGTGCCAAATCAAACATAATATAAGGAATTTGAGAAAGAATTCCAGCGGCGAAAACCCGCAGAATATATTTTTTTATGTCTTTGGTGTGGAAGAAACCTTCTACAATGCAGAACATAAAAACTGGTGCTGCCACACGGCCAAAATAGACTAGGGAATGAGGAATCCATGTTATAACCCAAATACTCAAATCTTCGTGCCCTATGGAGGATAACCACTCTGAAAGAGGTAGAAACCAATCGACCAGGGGGAAAATACGAATGAAATGGTCAAAAAACATAGAGGAAAGAGCAAGTATTTTAAGCTGGTTACTGTTCATAAAAATATGTCGTTCCTCTATCTGAGTCCACAGTAGCCACCTGCTCAATCTCCTGTGTGACAGTTGTATCGTTGTTAAATGTTTTATAATAACTATGATTTTCTTTTATTTCCTTCGTGCGGCGGTCAAATTCGGGATCACCTTTCTTTAACTCTAATATTGAAGTGATTTCACCAAAATGATTGCGCTGAACAGAAATATCTACTAACCCTTTTTCTCGCGTTTGAACGGAGCCAAGCATGCTATCTGCATAGGTTCTTACTGGTTTTCCTTTATAGGTGTAAAATCCATCTTGCTCTTTCGTAAGTCCTACCTTTGCATATTCCTGTGCAATTTCATCATCCATTAGGCAGAGGTTTACAATCAGTTGGAATGCTCCTTTTTCAACTTTAAATTCCCTAGCCAGTGCTGCTTTTACTTGTTTTGATATAATATCAGGATCGTTGGAGGTATCTGCCTTCAATACATCTAAAATGCTGTTATCAGCCCGTTGACCCGCATTTTTCCCTAAAGAAATATCTCGTGTAAGGTTAGCCTTAACACCCCAGCGGGAAGAGGTACTTCCGCAGTAGCTACTCAAATCCTTGTTAAAAGGCCCTTGTCCACCGGTTGCAAAGGCGACAGTGGTGGTTAGCAAAAACAAAATGGAAAGGGATAGAACCATGGCTGTGGCTCTTTTATAATCTAAAATACTTCTGATGCGACGCTCCACTTCTGTTTTGGAAAAGGCGCTGTAAAGCAGGGAGGAACGATTTCCGGTAATGGCCATGGATAGTAGACTTACTGCATAGTTTTTTCTTTCATCCTCATCAATTTGCCTTAGCACAGCCGCATCACAAGCTGCCTCTAAATCTGAGGACAGACACTTTGACATTATCCATACCAAGGGGTTATACCAGTGCAAGCACAAAACTAGTATTAGAAATGCTTTTAGCAGATTATCCTTGTGTTTGATGTGCATGGTTTCATGGGCAAAGATATGCCGAAGGAGAGTAGTCTGCTTAAAATCCATCGCTGCCGGTAGATAAATATGCGGATGGATGATGCCGCAGACTAGGGGAGAGGCGATTTCATCATTGGTATAGACAAGAATATGTCCCATGCCCATGTCTCGAAGGATAGAGTTAATAGTTTGGTTATGCTCAACCAACAGACTATTTTTTAGTTTTTCAGAATATTGTTTCTTTTGCAAGAAAAGAAAACTTGCTGTTGTGGCCGCCCCCAAAACAAAGATAATAGAGAGCACAAGCTCCCAATTGATTGTAAAACCATCGAAGCCTGTGGAATACGTGTAAGCTTGATTTTCCGAAGCAAAAGTAGCAGTTGCAGCTGTATTTTCCAACAAAATGTCTCTGCTATATACAGCAGTGTTCTCTATAGG
>JAEZPX010000016.1 GCA_023413275.1 Bacillota bacterium
GTCCTAGCTTAATCATAAAAATCCCCTATTATGATAAATAAAAGGGGATTTTTTAATTGCCTCTGCATCAGTACTAAAATGACAACACCTTAAATATTGCTCCAGTAAAATAAAAACAGTGTCAGTCACTTCAAACCAAAGCACTGGCACTGTTTTTCCTGATATCGTGCAACTGTTGGCACTCTATCTCCATTCTTTCGTTGTTGCATCATAAAATCATACTTAAGTTACTGTTGCCACTCCACATGAATCATGTAACTTTTTTGTTTCTTCGCGTTTTAAGCAACCTTCTTGATTTCGTTCATTTCAGCAAATTGGTTATGTATTGTAGGATTATTAGATTAAATCGGGATATTTTTTCGCTTCATTTTACAGCGATAATTTACTGTCTAAATCTATGATTCTTATAGTCTTTTTTTGCAATATCATCCGTACTTTCATTTGTCTTATCCCAATCTCTCAGCTAATCCCCCTTAATGCATTCCCTTTTTATAAATTGAAGAATTCGACATAGAATGGCAACATCAAATCCATTTCTACTTACTAAACCCCATTTCATTTACCCGTTAATTTCTATTTCTCACATCACCACCCACCAGTTCCGACTGCAAGAGATATGCGCACATCAATAAATAGTTATATTTAATATAACTATTTAATATATTATTATATAAATTTTCATATGTCAACACACAAATAAAATATATATTCCTACAGCATTTATAATTTCACTTTTAAATCTATAATCTTGCTATAGCAAGTCTAACTTCATCCTTTTTAACGTGTAATCAAGATAAAAGATTTTTTCCTTGTTATTGAAATAAAATATCCACCACCAATAGCCATATGGGTTTTGGTGGTGGATATTCTGTAATTAAATAAAAATTTCGCAACATCTTTTTCATAATCGGACTTTTTTCAATGGAATCCATATTGACCCCATGGGAAAGACAAAACTAGACTAAGTCTTACTGTTTCTCTGTCTTCAACTGATAAATACAATCTACTCTCTCCGCTATGGTTGGCGGCAAAGCATCCCCTGTCAAAATAATATCCATATAATCAGGTCGTCGATCCAACAATTCGTCCAATTGCTCAGCAGACAAAAAGCCCTCTCTTATGCACTCCAAAATGCCATCCAGCAGAAGCATTTCGCACTCCCCTGTATCCACAATTTTTCTTGCAAAATTGAAAGCATTTTTTATTTCCCCGCTAATCTCCTTGCGAACGGTTTCGTCAAATTCCTGCTCTTCACGATTTTTCTCAAATCGAAAAATGCGAAAATCAGGCTCAAGCTTTTTTAGTAATTCGATTTCCTTACTATTATGATAATCCATAAATTGTATCATCACAACACGCAAATCGTCCCCAATCGCTCTTAGCCCTCTGCCAACAGCCACACAGGTTTTTCCTTTGCCTGCGCCATAATAAACGCAAATCTGTCCACGTCTCACTTAATATTCAACTCCTGCTATTCTTCGGTAGTATCTTCAACTGTTTTTGATTTCTCATCCGTATGGGGAATTTCAATTTTTGATACAGAAACTTCATAGGCAACTCTTTCTTCAATCAAATCGCCGGTTTTTTTCTGATAACTTCTACTTTGCACTCTACCCCAAACCTTAATATTTGCTCCTACCTTTAAATTTGCCATATATCTTGCATTGCGCCCCCAAACTATGCAGGGGATATAGTCGGACTTATTGTATGCACGGTTTACGGCAACCAAAATATCTGAAATTTCCCGACCAAAAGGTGTCTTTCTATAAATTGGCTCTTTGCAGATAAAACCATTCAGAAAAATTTGATTTTCATTCTTTTTTTCTTCCTCAGACATCATACGAATTTCTCTGGCAAAAATAGTAAGCACAAGCCTATTCTTTTTGCTGTTATAATTATTATAGCTGCGAAGTTGTCCCATCACATCTACGCAAGTGCCTGCTTTTAGCTGCTCCTTATCTATCAACCTTTCCGAGACGGTGATCGGAAGGATGTCAGCCTGATCACTAAGACGCTCAGATGCTATCTTAAACGTATAGAAGCCCTCTCCATAAACCTCGTGGCTAAAGACACATTCCTCCACGATTTTACCGGCAATGGCAACACTGTTGTTTTCCGGCAATCCATCCATATGCATCGCTTTCTCCCCTTTTCTATGCCGATTTTTGCATCGACATTGCTTCCTTCTGTATTTCAGTTTACGCAAAAAAACAAACCTTTAGAAGTCCATATAAAAAAAAACTCTTCAAGGCCTCCCTCAGGTACGTTCGCTGATATCCTAGCCATTTTTATTGGTTCTGGGAGATATTTTTTTCGTTACTAAAAACAAACCCAATTTTAACACAATCGATGGCTACGACCATAGAGTAATCTTTCGTTTTATATATCAACGGCTCCCCGTTTTTCTTCACGATTACCGCTTCTACCTTTTTGCCGTTTTCCAACCAATAACAGAGGAAGTAAAAATCATCATCTCGACGCACCGTCCACTCAATATCCAAAAGAGGCTTTAAAAAGAAATCGCCCTCGCAGCCAAATAAATCTGTAACTCTTTTACTTGCCTGTACAAAACCCTGTACCGGTTCTTTTCCCTTAGCCATATCTTCCTCCACTCACCCAAAAATCTTATAATCTTATGGTAATGATTTCTAAACAACTTGTCAATATAAACATTTCTTTTGTACATAAACCTTTTTTCCGAATTATAACAAAAAAGGCAGGAAAAATCAAATAATCTGATTTTCCTACCGATTTATGCTTTTTAGCCCTTCTCTATCATACTTTTTAGATACTTCCCTGTGTAAGACTCATTAACTTTACATATTTCCTCTGGGGTACCCTTGGCAATTACCATTCCACCTTTATCGCCACCCTCAGGACCCAAGTCAATAATATAATCCGCCGTTTTAATCACATCAAGGTTGTGCTCAATGACTACAACTGTGTTCCCTCCTTCAGCCAATTGTTGAAGAATTTGTACTAATTTGTGCACATCCGCCGTATGCAGGCCTGTTGTAGGTTCATCTAGAATATACATGGTACGCCCGGTACTTTTCTTACTTAGCTCCGTGGCAAGCTTTACCCTTTGCGCTTCCCCCCCGGAAAGGGTCGTGGAAGATTGTCCCAATCGAACATAGGATAAGCCAACATCATTCAGGGTTTGAAGCTTTGTTTTAATGCGAGGGATGTTTTCAAAAAATGCCAGAGCCTCTTCTACTGTCATCTCCAGTACATCGGAAATGCTTTTTCCTTTATACTTTACCTCTAAAGTTTCACGGTTATATCGCTTGCCTTGGCAAACCTCACATGGCACATAAATATCAGGTAAAAAATGCATCTCTATTTTAATAAATCCGTCACCGGCACACGCCTCACAACGTCCACCTTTGACATTAAAGCTAAATCTGCCCTTTTGATACCCTCTCATTTTCGCCTCAGTTGTTTGGGTAAAAACATCACGTATTAAATCGAAAACCCCTGTATACGTTGCTGGATTACTTCTAGGTGTACGCCCAATGGGAGATTGATCAATATCTATCACCTTATCCAGCACCTCATGACCAATCATTTCTCCATGGACACCGGGACGAAGCTTCGCACGGTTTAGATCTCTCGCCAAACGTTTATATAAAATTTCATTGACTAATGAGCTTTTCCCTGAACCGCTTACCCCAGTTACACAGGTAAATATTCCCAGAGGGATGTCAACATCAATATTTTTCAAATTGTTTTCCCCAGCACCTCTTATTTGAATCACATGCTCTGATTCAAATTTTCTGCGTGTTTTGGGCACTTCAATTCTTTTCCTGCCACTAAGGTAGTCCCCCGTTACCGAACGCTTACAAGCCTTAATTTCCTCAACATTGCCTACACAAATTACCTCCCCGCCATCCTTACCGGCGCCGGGGCCAATGTCCACAATGCAATCTGCGGCATACATAGTATCCTCATCATGCTCAACAACAATTAGAGAATTTCCGATATCCCGAAGGTGCTGTAGAGATTTTAAAAGCTTATCATTATCCCTTTGATGCAAGCCAATACTAGGCTCGTCCAAAATATAAACAACGCCAACCAAACCTGAACCAATCTGGGTTGCAAGTCGGATTCGCTGAGCCTCGCCACCGGAAAGGGTGCCTGCAGCCCGTGAAAGGGTTAGATATTCCAAACCCACGTCCATCAAAAACCCAATCCTTGCATTGACTTCTTTTAAAATACGCTGGCCAATCATTTCTTCTCGCCCACTTAAAGCAAGCTCGCTAAAAAACGTTTGAATTTCTGCTACAGAAAGTTTCGTCAATTGGGAAATATTCTTTCCCCCTACAGTAATGGCAAGAACCTCGGGGCGCAAACGTTGCCCATGGCAATCGGGGCATTGAATATTGGTCATATATTCCTCATATTCTCCCCGCATGCCTTCCGAAGTTTCGTTGTATCTGCGCTGTAAATTGTTAATCAGACCATCATATTCGTAATCATAAGTACCTGTTCCCCGATAGTTTGTGTAGGTAATGCGAAGCTTTTCACCGCCAGTACCATAAAAAATTATTTTTTTGATTTTTTCAGGAAGGTCTTTAAAGGGCATTTCCAGTGAGAATCCATAACGCTCTGCCAAAGCTTCAAACAAAACACGACTCATGCTGTCCTTAGCAGAAATTGAATTATATCCTGGGGCAACAATGGCTTCTTTTAAAATACTAAGGCTATCATTGGGTACAATAAGGTTTTCGTCAAATTTCATTTGCATGCCCAAGCCTGTACAAGTGGGGCATGCACCACTGGGATTATTAAAGGAAAATAATCGTGGTTCTATCTCCATTAAATCTATACCGCAGTCAGGGCAGGAAAAGTTTTGGCTAAACACCAACTCTTCTTCTCCTTGATTTACGTCCACTACCAATAGTCCCCCTGTCAGGCTGGTTACTGTCTCGATGGATTCTGTCAAACGCTTTTGAATACCTTCTTTTACTACCAAACGGTCAACCACAATTTCTATGGTATGTTTTTTATTTTTTTCCAGCTCAATTTTTTCCGAAAGATCATATAAGTTTCCATCCACTCGCACACGCACATATCCACTTTTCTTAGCATCCTCTAAAAGCTTCACGTGTTCCCCCTTACGTCCACGCACAACAGGGGCAAGAAGCTGTAGCTTGGACCGTTCTGGTAATTCTAAAATACGATCTACAATCTGGTCAATGGTCTGCTTTTTAACCTCTTTTCCACACTTCGGGCAATGAGGTATGCCGATTCTGGCATAAAGCAAACGCAAATAATCATAAATCTCCGTTACCGTCCCCACAGTAGAACGAGGGTTATGGCTTGTAGTCTTTTGGTCTATGGAAATGGCAGGGGAAAGCCCTTCAATCAAATCAACATCAGGCTTTTCCATCTGCCCCAAAAATTGTCGTGCATAGGAGGACAGAGATTCCACATAGCGTCTCTGTCCTTCTGCATAAAGGGTATCAAAGGCCAAGGAGCTTTTTCCAGAACCGCTGACCCCAGTAAAAACAACCAGTTTATCTCTTGGGATAGTAAGATCCACATTTTTTAAATTGTGCTCTCTTGCTCCCCGAATTACAATTTTATCCTTCATAGTTCCTCCTAACAGTGGAAAATACTGGATTATAACATCTTTTTCAGCTCTAAAATCTTATCTCTCAGCTCTGCAGCACGTTCAAATTGTAACTCCAATGCCGCTTGCTTCATTTCTTTATCCATCTTCTGAATCAATTTTTTCAACTCATCCTTACTCATAGATTCAGGATCCTTATCCAAGCCAAATTTCTGCTTTTCTGTAGCCGTCTTACTAATCTGTATAATGTCATGAACTTTCTTTTGAATGGTCTGAGGGGTAATTCCATGCAACTCATTATAAGCTTCCTGAATGCCACGGCGGCGGTTGGTTTCTCGAATAGCCTTATTCATACTTTCTGTCATCACATTTGCATACATAATAACCCGGCCATCCTTGTTTCTCGCTGCTCGACCTACAGTCTGTATCAATGAGGTTTCCGAACGTAAAAAGCCTTCCTTATCGGCATCTAAAATCGCAACCAGACTTACTTCAGGAATATCCAACCCTTCACGTAAAAGGTTGATACCCACCAATACATCAAATACATCCATACGTAAATCTCTTATAATTTCCAACCGTTCTAAGGTGTCAATATCTGAATGAAGATATCGTACCCGAACCCCTGCTTCACGCATATAATCCGTCAGGCGTTCCGCCATTTTTTTTGTCAGTGTTGTTACCAAAACCTTTTGCCCAACAGATGTTGTTTTCTTAACTTCCGATAACAAATCATCAATCTGCCCTTCTATGGGTCGAACAGAAATTTCTGGGTCTAAAAGTCCGGTAGGTCGAATAATCTGCTCAGCAATTTGCTCAGCATGCTCCTTTTCATAAACAGAAGGGGTTGCAGAAACAAATAAAAGCTGATTAATTTTCTCTTCAAACTCCACAAATTTTAAAGGACGGTTATCTAAAGCGGACGGTAAACGAAAACCAAAATCCACCAATGTGGTTTTTCTGGATCTGTCACCTTCATACATTCCTCTGATTTGGGGTATAGAGACATGGGACTCATCTGCAATCATCAAAAAGTCATCAGGGAAGAAGTCAATCAGCGTAAAAGGTGTACTCCCGGGTTCTCTTAAAGATAAGTGACGAGAATAGTTTTCAATTCCCGTGCAAAAACCCATTTCCCGCATCATTTCTATGTCATAATTGGTTCTCTGCTCTAACCGCTGAGCCTCCAAAAGCTTGTCCTCTCTGCGCAGCTGGTCTAAACGCTCTTTGAGCTCCGCTTCAATGTGCTCAACGGATACCCGAAGCTTTTCTGGAGAGGTCACATAATGAGAAGCAGGAAAAATAGAAATATGCGCCCTTGTTCCCAAAATTTCTCCTGTGAGAACATCAATTTCTGTGATCCTTTCCACTTCATCTCCAAAAAATTCCACCCTTACCGCATGTTCCGAGGAGCCAACAGGAAAAATCTCAACCACATCCCCCCGTACACGAAAAGAGCCTCTCTCAAAATTCATATCATTACGGTCATATTGCATTTCCAATAAGCTGCGTAATACCTCATCCCGATCCTTTTCCATTCCCGGACGCAACGAAAGCATCATCCCGTAGTATTCCTCAGGATCGCCCAAACCGTAAATGCAAGACACACTGGCCACAACAATAACATCTTCCCGCTCCACCAAAGCCGCCGTTGCTGAATGGCGCAACTTATCAATTTCATCATTCACAGAAGAATCCTTCTCGATATAGGTATCCGTACTGGGTACATAAGCCTCTGGTTGATAATAATCGTAATAGGAAACAAAATATTCCACGGCATTTTCAGGAAAAAATTCCCGCAGCTCATTATAAAGCTGGGCAGCAAGGGTCTTATTATGGGCAATTACCAAGGTAGGCTTTTGCAGTTTTTCAATAATATTAGCCATAGTAAAGGTTTTACCGCTGCCGGTAACCCCTAAGAGTGTCTGAAATTTTTTTCCTTCTTGAAATCCTCTGGCAAGCTTTTCGATTGCCTCCGGCTGATCCCCGGTCGGTTTGTATTGAGATTGAACCTTAAAATTCATTTTTCCACCTCCGTAAAACCCGAAAAAAGGTTCGCTTACTATAAATAAGAAGAAGACTCATCTTTTAGATGAATCAAGTCAACGTTCCCTTTAGAAATAACTTAATAATTAGTATTTCATGGTAAAAACCACAATATTGCCTCGCGCAAATCTCAACAAATTATAGCACACATACTCTAAAAAGTACAGCACAAAATACAAACATTAGTTCTAAAATTTTACCAATTATAGAAAGTAAATTCTATTTTCAAAATGAAAAATGCCTTGCCTATTTTCACTGAGAACTATTAAAAAACAGAAAAAGTCTATCCAATTTTTATAAAACATAGTAATTTCAGGAAATTAATTACTCCTGCCACAACAAAAAATTTTAGTATTCCAATCTAAAGGACTACCTATCTATTTAAAGCACAGACACCCAAATATTCTATGGTAAACGAAAATAAATTATTTCAAAATATATTTTTGCTTCAAATAAAAAAGCTCTATTGCTTAAATTTCTTGCAATCAATAGAGCTTTTTCTAAATCATTTGTTATTCTCTTTAAACGTTACAATTGTCTAATGTCTAAGAAATCTCCCGGAAATCACTCTAAGATTTCCCCTTGTGTGGAAATGGTAACCACCTGCCAAGGAAGAAACTTACCGCTATTTTGCAATGCAGTCTTTACAGCCATTTCAATTCCTCCACAGCAAGGCACCTGCATTCTTACAACAGTTACGCTTTTAATATCGTTTTGCATAATTATCTGCTGTAATTTTTGAGAATACTCTACAGCATCCAGCTTGGGACACCCGATTAAGGTGACCTTATTTTTCATAAATTTGTTGTGAAAATCTCCATAGGCATACGCCGAACAATCTGCAGCAATCAAAAGGTTTGCACCATCAAAATAAGGGGCTTGAATAGGTGCCAGCTGAATTTGAACAGGCCACTGACGAAGTTGAGATTTTACCATTCCTGCAACAGTCTGCTCTGTCTTAGCGGAAACATTCTGCGTGCTTGGTTGGAATGCTTGTGGTCGGCTTCCAGGGCAGCCAAATGCATGGGCTTTTTCTGCCATATTTTTCTTAACTGCCACTTCATCATATGCCAGCGCTTCTCTTTCTACAAATTGAATAGCTCCAGTTGGACAAGTCGGTAAGCAATCTCCTAGCCCGTCACAATAATCATCTCTAATCAGCTTTGCCTTTCCATCTACCATGGAAATCGCGCCCTCGTGGCAAGCAGATGCGCATAATCCACAGCCATTACATTTTTGTTCATCTATTTCAATAATTCTTCTAATCATTATTTTTCCCTCCAATATATTATCAAAAATTTTGTTTATCTTGTCTTTATGGGTAGAGTATACTATAATACATATAAAAATTATGTTGTAATTACAACAAAGAGGTGATATAAATGAAATATATTTCTGTTTTAAAGAATTCACCCTTATTCTCTGGAATCAAGACAGAAGAAATCCAAACGATGCTTAACTGTCTTACTGCCATTGAAAAAAAATTCGATAAAAATGAACTGGTCTTTCGCCAAGGAGAAACCGTAAATGCCGTTGGTCTTGTTATATCAGGGCGTATTCATATTTTAAAAGAAGATTTCTGGGGCAATCGCACGATACTCAGCGACATCTCCCCTTCTCAAATGTTTGGAGAATCCTTTGCCTGCGCCCACACCCAAGGCATCACGGTTAGCGCCCTTGCTGTAGAATCCACCACCGTTTTATTTTTAGACATAAAACAAATTCTAAATACTTGTTCTTCTGCCTGCGTATATCACTCCCGTATGATTCGAAATTTGCTTTCCGTTTTGGCAGATAAAAATATTATGCTTACGGGGAAAATAGAGCATATTACAAAAAGAACAACCAGAGAAAAGCTTTTGTCATATCTTTCTGCGGAATCAATCAAGGCTGGATCGCCTATATTTCAAATTCCTTTTAATCGACAGCAGCTGGCTGAATATTTGGCAGTGGATCGTAGTGCCATGTCCCTTGAGCTTTCTAAACTGCAACAAGAGGATTATTTAACGTATCATAAAAATTCATTTCATTTAAAAGATAATCTTGCAAATCAATAATTGTTGTATGAAAAAAAATCTAAAATAGATACTTCGCTGTTTCGTTCCAAATTCGTTCCAAAATGTTCCTACATAATAATAAATGACTGTGTAATAATATCAGTGTAACACAAAAACACAGTTACTTTTTAAGGAGGTAATCAAAATGAGTGGAACAACTAACAGCACAAGCAATAAAATGAACGTACCCGAGGCTAGAGCAGCTATGGAACAGTTCAAATACGAAGTAGCAAACGAAATCGGCGTACCTTTGAAAAAGGGCTACAATGGCGACTTAACATCCGCACAGAACGGTTATGTTGGTGGCTATATGGTAAAGAAAATGATCGAAGCTCAGGAAAGAGCAATGGCCGGCAAAACTCAGGGCTAATCTCTGATAAGTATGTCGCTAATAATATCTAATTAGCCAAAACAGCTTTGATATCGCCTCTTTAGACTATGTCTGAGGCAAAAAAAGAGTCTGAAGTATCTTTACTTCAGACTCTTTTTCAATTTTAATACGCTTCAATCTTTCTTATACCAAAATTGTATATATTATACAAGTCCACCCTGCCTATATTCAGGATCATCCTTAACAGTTCCCAGTCCTTAGCATATTATAAAGTACATTAACTTGGTATAGCGTTCTCTGTTTGTTCATCTTCTCATTCAAAAAGCAGCCTAGAAAAAAAGAGGTCATATCCTTCAAAAACAAGGAATATAACTGCCGCTTTATAAAATAGACTTTACAAAAACAAATCTTTCTATAAAAATAAAGCAACAGCGCAGTAAACCAAAAGCAATGCCATAACTGTATTGGTCACTCTAGCATGATGAGAAAATAAGATTCTAAAAACAGAACCAAAGGCGGCCCAGCAAAGATTAAAAAAACATCCGATTGTGGCTAGTAAAATTGCAAAGCCCAAAAGCTTTATTGGACTATTATGAAAATGAGGCAATATGTAAGATTCCATGGAAACCATACCATAAATATAAATTTTAGGATTGATAAATTGCAGAAACAAGCCGGAAAGAAACCCGTTTTTCACCTGCTTTTCTGAAATTTCTCCCGTTCTTTTTAAAGTTTTATACGCCAAATATAGCATATAGGTGGCTCCTGCAATGAGCATAGGCGTTTTGATTATAGGCATTACCGCATTTAAAACACTGCTTAATACGGTACATATAATCATAACTGCCATAAATCCAACCCAAATCCCCAGATTAAAGGGATATGACTTCTTTAGTCCTACCCGCCCTGCATTGGACATAGACATGATATTATTGGGACCTGGTGTTGCTGTTGTTATTACCGCATACGTTAAAAAATTCAACCAATGAAACATTTTAAAACCCCCATAACGTTATCTTTTGTATTGTTGATGAATTTTACCTACAATTTATTGCATTCAAATTTAACTTATTGTACTTGTTTTAATACATAAAGTCAATGATTTTTCTTTTTGATGCTTACTCATTCAAGTAGTACAAAGACAACCTTTTACTACATAAATACGTTCAAAACCAATTGCAAATAACCTTATAAATTAAATTGAAACAGGGTAAGCTCTTTTATTTTATAAGAGAATTTATTTTGATTCCCTGATAACATATCCCATGCTGTCCAATTTTACATATTACTTGGGAACTTCAAACGCACGTATCGAGGGGGAGAACCATGAAAATCGGTGCAGATATTAACTTTTTCGTAATCATTCTGCTTGCGTTAATTATTCTCATTGGCAAAACCGCAGTGCAAGGACAAAAGAATTTCAAGCTCTTTTATAGAGTTATGGTTTTCTTTATTTTTGCCTTAACAGCAGGCAGCTTTTATATTATATCAGAAGGTGCAACGTTCATAAACGTTGTTCTTTTCAGCCATTTTATGATGGTAGCATTCAATATTTTTGGAGCAATGAGTGCTTATTCATGGTTTATTTTTGTTTTTCATGAAATTGAAGAAAATTCCTTCTGTAATCCATCTCTAGGAAAGCTAGCTATTCTCCCATTGATTTTTCAATGTTTTCTGGTTATAGGCTATGCCACTAATTTAAGTGAAAAATATCAGTATCTACAATGGAGCATATACATTTTGCAAAATCTTCTGATTATGGGATACCTTTTTGCTGGAGCATGTATTGCTTTTATAAAATATTTACATGAAAATAGATATGCCCAGCAAAAAAACTGCTTTTTTCTATGTTTGTTTTCGTTGCTGCCATTGTTGGGAATGACAATTGACATCGTCTTTCCAAATGCCAATACCATACTTCCCTTCCTTGTGTTTTCTATTATAATGGAATATCTTAATCTTATGAAAAAGGAAATTTTTCAGGATCCCTTAACAAAGCTGAATAATCGCAGAGAATTTCAACGCCATTTAACAAAAGTCACGAATTCCACAAGAAAAGAAGATGTTTTCCTAATTTTCTTTGATATAAATGATTTCAAAAGTATTAATGATACCTTTGGTCATGTGGAAGGAGATCGGGCTTTGGTTCTGATTTCCCAGATATTAACAACAGCATTTTCAAATACAAAGGCTTTTATTGCTAGGTATGGTGGAGATGAATTTGCAGTCATTCTAAAAAAAGAGGAAGCTGAAATTATATCCTATTTAAAAAAAGTTGATACCTCTTTAGCTACCCTTTCCACTTCTCTTCCATACAGTATTTCTCTGAGTGTAGGTTATTCCATCTATGGGGAAGAGAACGCAACCACCATTGAGAGCTTGATACAATCTGCAGATAAAAAGATGTATGGGAATAAAGAGGAGCAAAAGAAATCGATATGTGAAAACGTGTCAATGGAAAGCTTTCACTCGACCCAATGACAACTATCCCAATTCTATCCTCTCACCCAAATATAAAGGCACCCAATGATAATCTATCAAAAAGGGTGCCCCTTGTTTATAACTTCAATTTTTGATACCAAGGCAAATTCAAATTTTTTCCTTAGCACCACTGTTTCATCATCCGCTGAAGCATCATATGTATGCTGGCCTTCTCTACTGCCTCAGCAGCAATTAAATCTGTTTTGCCTACTTCCTTACCATCAAGGGTATAAACCATTTCGCCTACCTTGGAGCCTTGGGCTATGGGTGCCTTAACATTAGGCATAAGTTCCGTTTTTGTTTCCCATTGTCCTTTGCTGCCTTTACTCATCAGCACAGAAATTTCATCCTTTACGACAGCATTTATGCCTTCCTTCATGCCCTTTTCCACAGGAATCATTCCCATATCTTGACCAACGGGATATCCCTTTTCAATGGTATAATTTGCAAAACCATAATCCAGAAGTTTCATTACTTCTTGAAAACGAACTTTGAAATCCGGAGCCGCCATAACAACACCAACCAATGCGAAACCGTTTCTTTCTGCTGTACCTGACAAACAATAGAGAGCCTTGCCTGTTGAACCTGTTTTCAAACCTGTTGCGCCTTCGTACCATTTAATCAGCTTATTGGTATTGGTTAGCCCAAACTCTGTTTCTCCTTTTCTGGTTTTATGGGTGATGGTGTCCATCCATGTGGTTGTATATTCCTTAATTTCAGGGAACTTTCTCATTAATTCTCGACTCATTAACGCAATGTCGTACGCACTGGAAACGTGACCATCTGCATCCAGCCCACAGGCATTTACAAAAACGGTATCATTCATTCCCAATTCTTTTGCTCTTTGATTCATTTTTTCAACAAATGCTTCCTCGCTTCCGGCTACAAATTCCGCCATTGCCACAGCGGCATCATTTGCCGATGCAATGGCAATGCATTTTGTCATATCGGCCGCCGTCTGGGTCTCCCCCGGCTCCAAAAACACCTGAGACCCCCCCATTGCTGCTGCATGGTCACTTACTTGTACCGTATCTGTCCATGCAAACTTACCATCTGCCTGAGCTTCATAAATCAGCAGTAATGTCATAACTTTTGTAACACTGGCAAGGGGCATTGACTCATGGCTATTTTTTTCATATACCACCGTACCCGTCGCCTGATCCATCAAAACAGCGCTTTTTGACTGCAG
>JAEZPX010000036.1 GCA_023413275.1 Bacillota bacterium
GTTGGAGTATATCGGCGAGGTAGATCGCTATGCCACCCTTGAAGTGATTCGATTGGCTCAAAAAAGTTTGGAAATTGTCAGTCAAGATTATATTATGGATATTTCCCACATGGGTTTTGTAATGGGGCTAATTGAAGAGTTAGGGCTAACCATTAGCCAAAACGAAGCCTTACTCAAAGGAATCAGTGAGAAAAATATACACAGCATTCAGACCCTTTGCAAGCAGTTTTATGTTAAGGGGGACATGGAATCAGCCTTGGTTTCCATGGCTTCTTTATATGGCTCCATGGATGATTGTTTGGAAAAAGCCAAGGCACTTTGCTTAAATGAAAAAATGAAGCTGGCTTTGGAGGAATTGGAAGGAGTCTTTTTGGCTCTTAAGACCAATGGGGGCAGTGAAAAAATGAAGCTGGATTTCTCCGTTGTCAATGGCATGGATTATTATACGGGTATCATCTTTCAGGGCTTTATCAATGGTGTTCCAAGTGGGATTCTTTCCGGAGGGAGATATGATAATTTGGTTCACAAATTAGGGAAAAATTGTGATGCAATTGGCTTTGCCGTCTATCTGGATTTATTGGAGCGCTATGATACGCCACAAAAGGAATATGACACAGATATTTTATTGTTGTATGAAGAAAATACGGATACAGGGGCATTGCTCAAAGCTGTTGAAATGCTGACTGATAATGGGCAAAGCGTGATGGTGCAAAGGCAAAACAACCAGACGGTAAAATATAGACAGCTGTGGAGTATGAAGGAAAGGGGGCTTGAAATCATTGCAGAAAATGATTAATATTGCTTTGCCAAAGGGCAGACTTGGAGAAAAGGCTTATGGCGTTTTTGAAGAAATTGGCTATGGCTGCCCTTCTATTCGGGAAACAAACCGCAAGCTGATTTTTGAAAACGAAGAAAACGGTGTTCGTTATTTTTGGGTAAAGCCTTCGGATGTGGCGGTCTATGTGGAGCGAGGGGTCGCCGATGTGGGGGTTGTTGGCAAAGATATTTTGCTGGAGCAGTCCGCTGATGTTTACGAGTTATTAGACCTTGGCATGGGAAAATGCCGCATGGCGGTGGCAGGAAAAAAAGGTGGCAGAATAGATACAGACCGTACCCTTCGGGTAGCCACGAAATTCCCCAATATTGCTAGGGAGTATTATAGAAAACAAAGCTTAGAAATAGAAATCATTGAGCTCCACGGCTCCATTGAAATTGCGCCGATTTTAGGAATGTCTGATGTGATTGTGGATATTGTTGAGACAGGAACAACCCTTTTAGAAAATGATCTGGAACCATGGGAGGATATTGTTGCAATCAGTGCAAGACTCATTGCAAATAAAGCCAGTTTTAAATTTTTGAATGATCCTATTCGCAAAATGTGTGAAAAAATGAATGAGATTACTACAAAGAAGTCTTGAGGTGATACCATGATAAAACAGTATACTTATAATGAGATTCATATTGAAGATATTTTCTCCCGTGGAGAGGAAGACAATAAAATAGCCAATGTTGTTGCGGACATTATCACAACAGTGCGACAAAAAGGAGATATAGCGCTAAGAGAATACAGCTTGCGTTTTGATTCAGCCGCCTTAGAGGAGATGGAAGTGAGCCCAGAGGAAATACAAAAGGCATATGATGCGGTGGATAAAGAATTTATTTCCATTCTGGAGGAAGCGGCAGAGCATATTCGTGGGTATCATGAAAAACAAAAGCGTGGTGACATGATGTATTTACCAAGGGAGGGCGTTATTTTAGGTCAGAAAATAACCCCCTTGGATAGAGTTGGTTTATATGTCCCCGGAGGAACAGCGAACTACCCTTCTACGGTTTTAATGAATGGCATCCCTGCTAAAATTGCAGGAGTAAAGGAAATTATCATGGTAACACCGGCAAAAGACGGGAAAATTAATGCTGAGGTTTTGGCGGCAGCTAAAATTGCAGGGATTGACCGTATTTTCAAAATCGGCGGTGCACAGGCCATTGCCGCTTTGGCATATGGAACAGGAACCATCCCAAGGGTAGATAAAATCGTGGGGCCGGGAAATGCCTTTGTTGCAGAAGCCAAAAGGCAGGTTTATGGAAGGGTTTCCATTGATATGATTGCAGGACCCAGCGAAATATTAGTGATTGCTGATGGTCAATCTGATGGAGCTGTGGTTGCGGCGGATTTATTGTCTCAGGCTGAACATGATACCATGGCAAGCGCTGTTTTGATTACCGATAGCAAGGAATTAGCAGAATCGGTTTCGGCATGTTTGGAGGAGCAGATTCCTCTTTTGCCTAGAAAAGAAATTGCAAGAAAATCCATTGATGATAACGGGAAAATTATTCTGTCGGAAAGTATAGAGGAGGCAATTGAAATTGCTAATGAGATTGCCCCCGAGCATTTGGAATTGTGCGTTGATAATCCTTTTGAATATCTGGAACAAATTCGTCATGCAGGCTCTATCTTTTTAGGTAGAAGTGCTCCCGAAGCACTGGGAGATTATTTTTCAGGCACAAACCATACCTTACCAACGGCAGGAAGTGCAAGATTTGCAAGCCCTTTATCTGTGGATGACTTTATCAAGAAATCTTCCTTTACTTATTACACAAAAGATGCGTTATCAAAAGAAGCGGAAAAAATCAATACTTTTGCCCAAAGAGAGGGTTTAACTGCCCATGGAAAATCTGCCATGATTCGTTTTGAGAAGGAGGGGGAGAAATGAGCCGTTTTTTGAGTCCCAGATTTGCAACACTAGAGGCGTATACCCCTGGGGAACAACCTCGAGATCAGCAGTATATTAAGCTTAATACCAATGAATCCCCTTTTCCCCCTTCCCCAGAGGTGATAGAGCGGATCAATGCTGGAGAAGCGAAAAGGCTGCACTTATATCCTGACCCTGAGGGGAGATTTTTGAAGGAAAAGCTGGCAAAGCTGTATGGCGTGGAAAAGGAAAACATATTTCTTTCTAACGGCTCTGATGAGATTTTGAATTTCGCCTTCATGGCTTTTTGTGATCATGAAAGAGGGGTGGCTTTTCCTGAGATTAGCTACGGATTTTATCCGGTTTATGCTGATTTATATCAAGTCCCTCATGTGACGAATTCCCTTAGAGAGGATTTCTCTATTGATTATAAAGATTATTGTAATATCAACAAGATGGTGGTTATTGCAAATCCAAATGCGCCCACGGGAATGGAAATCGGTCTGTTTGAAATAGAGGAGATTTTGAAATCAAACCCCAATCATGTGGTGCTGATTGATGAGGCCTATGTGGATTTTGGGGCAACTTCTGCTGTTGGTCTTGTGGGGAAGTATCCTAACTTGATGGTCTCCATGACCTACTCAAAATCCCGTTCTATGGCAGGGGCTAGGCTTGGATTTGCCATTGCATCCAAGGAAATCATTGAAGATTTGGAAAAGATTAAGTTTTCCACAAATCCTTATAATATTAATCGTCTAACCTTAGTAGCGGGAGAAGCGGCGGTGGACAGTGATTTTTACTATAAGGAAAATGCTAAAAAAATTATTGCCACCAGAGAAGTTACGATAAAGGCTTTAAAAAACCAAGGTTTTATGATTTTAGATTCGAAGGCAAACTTTATTTTTGTGAAACATGACAAAATCTCTGGCGGAGAGTTTTATGCAGAGCTTAAGAAAAAAGGTGTTTTGGTTCGCCATTTTGAGAAAGAAAAAATACGGGACTTTGTGAGAATCACCATTGGGACGGATGCGCAAATGGATATATTTTTACAAAAAACTGCAGAAATTTTAAACGAGAGGTAGGAGGAATTTCCATGGGAAAAAGCGTAATTTCAAGAAAGACGAAGGAAACGGAGATTAACCTTTCTCTTGCTTTATACGGCACAGGTACAAGTGACATTACTACAGGTTGTGGATTTTTGGATCATATGCTCACCCTTTTTGCAAAGCACGGGAGGTTTGATTTGGAGGTAGAGTGCAAAGGAGATACCTATGTGGACGACCATCATTCAGTGGAGGATATCGGTATTTGCTTGGGCATGGCTTTTGCAGAAGCACTGGGTAAGGGGGCGGGAATCACCAGATATGGACATATTATTTTGCCTATGGATGAGGCATTGATTTTAGCGGCAGTGGATATTTCTGGCCGTGGCCATTTGGAATATGGCTTGGAAATTCCCACAGAGAAGGTAGGAACCTTTGATACACAGCTGGTGGAGGAATTTCTGATTGCATTTGCCAGAAAAAGCAACATAACCTTGCACGTGCAACAGATGGCTGGAAAAAACGCTCACCATATTATAGAAGGCACATTTAAGGCGATTGCTCGCTGTTTGGCAATGGCGGTAGCCATTCAAGAGGCTTATCCGGATGAAATTCCTTCTACGAAAGGGGTGCTGTGAATGATAGCAATTGTAGATTACGGTGTAGGAAATTTGTTTTCCTTGAAAAGCTCTTTGGGGGTTATCGGTGCCAAGGTACAAGTCACAGGGAATGCCGAGGTTTTACGCAACAGTGAAAAAATTTTACTTCCCGGTGTTGGTGCCTTCTAGGAT
>JAEZPX010000044.1 GCA_023413275.1 Bacillota bacterium
GCCATATACTGCCAACGCTGTATGTAGTGGATTTAGGCAGGTGGTTACTTTCATAGTTTCACTTTTATTTACCGTATCCCTATCGCTAAAATACACCCCTGCCTCTTCTAATTTTGGGCGACCATTGGGGAATTTATCCTCTATTACTAAGTATTCAGGAATTTCAGCATTCACAAAGGGCGCAATAAAGGTTCCTTTGTTTGTAATTACCGGTGATATTTCCTTTAAGCCAAGGCTTATTAGATTTTCTTCAATCTCCTTTGCTGGTCTAGGTGTAATTTTATCTATCATAGACCAGGGGAAGCTAACCCTGCTTTCATCGCTGATATAATCAATAAATTCCTGATTCACAAAACCTTTTTCCAACCATTTATCAGCAACTTCCAGCACGGAAGCTTTCAACTTCTCTCCATTATGACTGCAATTATCCATACTCACAATAGCCACAGGATATTGCCCCGCATTAAATCGTTCCAGTAACAAAGCTGCGGTTATACACATAGCGTGATTTGCTTTCGCAGGGCCATTTTCTAAATCTTCCAAAACGGTATTAAAGTAATTCCCCTTGCTATCTTTTAACGCATAACCTTTTTCGGTTATTGTAAAGCTTGCCATTTGCAAGGATGGGTCTTGAAAAGCTTTCTTAAGCCTTTCAAAATCATTTTCCTCTCTTGCGCTAGCTTTAACAGCGTCACAAATGGAGGCCAGAACCTGTTTTTTCGTCTCTCCATTGGCCCATAGACCCACTGATAAAACCAAATTATCATAAGGCTTATAAATTTTATCAATAATATCAAAGTCAAAGGTTTCAGCGGCTATAATTCCGTTATCATCCAAGCCTTTTTCCAATAATTCGTCTTGTAATCTTGCGATAAATCCTCTGAAAATATTCCCCCCGCCAAAGTGAATCCATTTAGGGTTTTCCTTTGTATTCTTAATTGTAGTTTCTATATCATAAGTTGGTGTTTTTATATCATTTTTTTTCCACAGCTCTTTATCTTTTAAGCCTTCTCTATTTAGCTTCATTCTAAACCTCCACGTCTAAGCAAAGATTCCATTCTTTTATCTAGGTATTTGAGAAAATTCTCTGCGTTCCTTGCTTTTCCTTAAAAGAGTATTTTGTAATCTTGTGTTGCGTGACTTCCGCCACGCAACTGAAATCCTCAAGACTTACTCATCTTATCTATTGCTTCCCATAAACCTAAGAGATAGTTTGCGCCTAAAGCTCGGTCATATAAGCCATAGCCGGCTCTGGCCTTCTCGCCCCAAATCATTCTCCCATGATCAGGACGTATATATCCATCAAAGCCGGTAGAATGCAGTGCCTTTACAACTTCAAACATATCTAAATCACCACACTGGGATAAATGAGCGGACTCATCAAAATCTTTCGGGCTTAGATGTTTCACGTTTCTAATATGAGCAAAGTGAATTCTACCCATATCTCCAAATTCTTTCATAATAGCAGGTATATCGTTATCCAAGTTACTGCCTAAGCTGCCAGTACAAAGAGCTAGACCGTTGTATTTGCTATTATTTAAAGCCAAAAATGTTCTAATATTCTCTGCATTTGTAATAACCTTTGGTAAATTGAATAAAGGCCATGGTGGATCATCCGGATGAATTGCCATTTTCACATCATATTTTTCAGCATAAGGAATGATTGCGTCTAAAAAATATTTCATATTGGACCAATATTCCTCTGTAGACATGGACTGATAAAACTCCATATCCAAAGCCATCTGAGGTATTCTTTCAGGCTCCCAGCCAGGCAAGGAATAACCTCCACTGTTAGACACCATGGAATTTGCAATTGTTGTTGGATTCAGCTTTACCACATCATCATGGCGATAAGCCATTCCAAAACTTCCGTCTGACAAAGGATGGAATAACTCACTTCTAGCCCAATCAATCACAGGCATAAAATTATAACAAATACACTTTACCCCTACCAAAGATAAATTCTTAATGGTCTCTATATAATTTTCTATGTATTTATCACGGGTTTTCAAGCCTTTTTTAATATCCTCATGGATATTAACACTCTCGATCACCTCCATTTCAAGCCCCGCTTCATTAATTTCATCCCGCAGTGCCTTACAATCCTCCAAACTCCAGACCTCACCTACTGGGATTTTGGGCATACAAGCCGCTACCCCGGTCATACCCGGAATTTGCTTAATTTGTTCTAATGTCACGCTGTCATCTCCATAAGGAAACCAGCGAAAAATCATTTTCATTCACACACCTCCATATTAAGCAGAAATATTACGTCAAAACGAATTACAATTTAAATGCATTTTCTTATAAATTTCAATATTAAGTTGCTTGATAAACCCAATATCATACAGATACATTTAAAAATACACATTTTTAACGATATAATTCATCATGATTTATACTTATTTTACAACTTACATACTAGTATATCAATTGACATATTGTTTAAAGTTTCATTAAAAATACTGTGCAAAACGCATAAAAAATGGTTAGATAAATTATCTAACCATTTCAAGGAAAAAAATATGAAAATAATATTGTTGCCAAAAATAATACCTAACTGGTTTAAATCCTATCTTTGTACTCTACCTGAGGCATCACCGCCGGCTAATTTTGTAACTTCATCTAAGCTTACCATATTGAAATCTCCTTCAACAGCATGTTTTAAACAAGAGGCTGCAACGGCAAACTCAATGCTATTCTTAGAATCATAGCCCAAAAGAGTCGCCGCAATCAGTCCAGCTCCAAAGCTATCACCGCCGCCAACTCTATCAACAATATGAATTTTATAAGTTTTGCTAAAATGATATTCTTTGCCATCATATAGCATAGCTGACCAGTTATTATCATTGGCCGATAAAGACTCTCTTAATGTTATTGCCACTTTAGAAAAACCAAATCTGTCAGCTAATTGTTTCGCTACGTCTTTATAACCTTCTTTATTTACCTTACCTGTGGTAACATCAGTATTTGCGGAATGAATGCCAAATACGTCAGCGGCATCTTCCTCGTTGGCGATACATACATCTACATATTCACATAATTTAGCCATAACCTCTCCGGCCTTTGCTTTACTCCAGAGCTTGTTTCTATAATTTAGGTCACAAGAAATAGTAATATTCTTTGCTTTCGCCGCCTTACAAGCCTCAAGACAAATCTCAGCTACCTCATCATTAAGAGCAGGGGTAATCCCAGTAAAATGGAACCAATTTACATCCTCAAAAATCTCATCCCAATTAAAATCTGATGGTTTCGCTGTATAGATAGAAGAACCCGCTCTATCATAAATCACCTTAGAAGGACGCTGGGAAGCACCCTTTTCCAAGAAATAAATCCCCACTCTATCTCCGCCTCTGGCTATTTTAGTGGTATCTACTCCATATTTTCTTAAAGAGTTTATTGCTGCTTGACCGATTTCATGCTTAGGTAATTTTGTTACAAAGCTTGCATCAAAGCCATAATTGGCCAAAGATACCGCAACATTTGCTTCGCCACCGCCATATGTAGCACCAAAAGTTTCCGCTTGAACAAATCTGTAATATCCTTCCGGTGCTAATCTTAACATGATTTCACCAAAAGTAACTATTTTTTTAGCCATAATTAATTCCTCCTATACTTTAAAACCACGAACCCCATAGGGCTAACATCAAAATCCTCTGAAAGTCTCTCTGTTTAAGCAGCCTTGTTTTTTCAACCCACTCTTACCTGCAATCATATCTTTCTTTGGTAAAAGATTTAGTTTTGTACCAAATGGATGGCAAAATCACTGATTTCTTCCTCCAGATAAACAGCTATCAGCTTATCGTTCTTATATTTTTCACTACCCTGCTTGAAAGCTACGCCCAAGCTTTTCAGATATTTCATAGCCCCCAATGCATCATTGGTTCCAATGGCAATATGCCCTTTTTTGCCAAGATAGGGCGCTTTCATAAACTCTATCCCATCTGTAAAAATAGATGAATTGCCAGACTTTTTTTGAAAACCAAATAAATCACAAATTTTATTAGAGGATGCATTGGCTTCCTCTTCATTTTCACAGTTAACGCCTACATGCTTCACATGAAAGCCAAAAACAGTTTGAATTGCTTCTCTGGTAAGCTCTTCAATTTTTTCAAATTCGCCATTTTTAATCAGGCTCTCTTTCACCATCCAGGTTCCACCACAAGCTACTATCTTAGAAAATGAAAGATATTCTTCAATATTATTTTCATTAATTCCACCAGTAGGCATAAATTTCAACCTAGGAAAAGGCCCTGCCAATGCCTTAATGGCATTTAAACCACCGCTAGCCTCGGCGGGGAAAAATTTAACAACTTCAAGTCCAAACGTTAAGGCTTGTTCAATGCCTGAGGCGTTGGTAACACCAGGAACGATGACAATATCTTTATCTATACAATACTGAACCACCTTAGGATTAAATCCTGGACTTACGATAAATTTAGCTCCGGCGGCTACCGCCTTGTCAACCTGCTCTGTGGTTAAAACAGTTCCTGCACCGATTAACATATCAGGAAAATGATTCGACATTAAACGAATCGATTCTTCTGCCGCCTCAGTTCGGAATGTAATTTCAGCACATTTCAATCCACCATTGCTTAAAGCACCGGCTAAAGGAATGGCATCTTTCGCATCCTCCAAAACGACAACTGGAACTACTTTAAACATACTTATTCTTTCTAAAATTTCGTTCAACTAAAATCACCTTGCCCTCTCCACGCTGAATTGTTTCGCAATATGGAACTAACTTTTGTATAATGGAACTTAAATTAAAAGTACTCCTGAAAATAAAAATTGTCAATAGCTATTTGTAAGTTCATATACCTTCACAAAAATGTTTGTTTTATATTGTGAAATATGCTATCATAATATGAAAATAGCATCCATTTTTTTTGAAGCAATTTCACCATAAAATTGACTATAAAAATGATAAATTTGGCATAGTGAAATGGATTAACAAAGAAATAATGATCTTTCATCCTTTGTGTTGATGCTTTAACTTATAACGAGGTGTAACTTAATGAACAATAAAAATCCGATTCAAGTATCTGAAAAGCTTTTTAAAGCAATAGAACTCTTAGCTGAAAAAGGCGCTTTAAGTCTTACTGAAATCAGCAATTATCTTGATTTAAATAAAAGTACGGTTCATAGAATTCTAAATTCATTGATATTTATGGACTATGTTAAGCAAGAAGAAAAAACCCTGAAATACGGGCTTAGCTTTAAACTTTGTAATTTAGCCAGTAAATTTTTAGCTCATAATGATATGATTAGTATCATCCACCCCTACCTCATAGAGCTGGCTAATAAGACAAACGAGACCGTACACCTGGTTGAGCGTTATGATACTATGGCTATATACATCGATAAAGTGGAAACATCAAAAAATTCCATTCGGCTTTATTCTACTATTGGTAAATCCATTCCACTTTATTGTTCTGGAGTAGGAAAGGCTATTTTAGCTGAAAAAACGAAAGAAGAAATTTTAGATATTTGGAATCAAAGCGAAATTATTAAAATAACAGAAAAAACAATCACAAAATTCGATGAATTTGAAATCAAAATAGAAGAGGCTCAAGAAAGAGGATATGCCTGTGATATAGAAGAAAATGAAATTGGCGTTCATTGTGTTGGTATTTATATTAATGTACCTAACAAAGAGTATGCCATTAGCATTTCCGCCCCAAAAGAAAGATTGAATGAAGAAACCATTAAAATATATGGGAAATATCTATTGGAAACAAAAGAAAAAATTGAAAGACAGTTATCTTAAAAATAGCATTCTTTAATATAAAAGACAAATACCTAGATGGAGTTTATCGACTATAGTACGATACCTTTAGTAATTTAATGTCATTATCGCGAGACGAATAAATGAAACATTAAAAATGAAGCCTTAAATATGAAAGCCTAAATCTATTAATCGTCTCAATGATTCTGCTAAGTGCAAAATCCAACAACCTAAAAAAGGCAGGAGGTTCCTTAATGAATGAATTAAAAAGATGTGATTGGGCTCTAAAAAATAAACTGGAACAAGAATACCATGATTGTGAATGGGGAATTCCTGTTCATGATGATAAAAAGCTATTTAAAATGTTAATTTTGGAGGGAAAACAAGCGGGGTTAAGCTGGTCAACAATTCTTGCAAAAATGGATACTCTCTGCGAAGCGTTTGATGATTTTGACCCAAACATTCTAGTAACTTATGACGATTCAAAAATTGAGGATCTTTTGCATAATAGCGGAATCATAAAGAACAGACTAAAAGTAAATGCAGTTATCAGTAATGCAAAGGCATATTTTAAAATACAAGAGGAATTTGAGTCTTTGGACAACTACTTGTGGTCATTTGTCAATCATCAGCCCCTTATCAACACGTGGAGTCGTATGGAACAGGTTCCATCCAGTACCCCTCTCTCAGATGCCATCAGCAAAGACTTAAAAAAACGAGGCTTTAAATTTGTTGGTACCACCACAATCTATGCATTTATGCAAGCAGTTGGAATGGTAAACGACCACTTAACTACCTGTGCTTTTTATGATCGTTCTAAGCTTTAGGCGCTTAGATGCTCCTCATTATAAGGGAGTAAATCTAAAAAACACTTAATTAAGATGTATTGAACTCATTGTATGTTTCTTTGGAATTTAAATAAAAATGTATAATGAAAAAGGCTGATTAAGGTGGATAAAACCACTCCTATCAGCCTTTTTATTAGGAGAAATATAATATAAAAAACGAAGTGTTCTCTAAAACTTAAACTACTTTAGAATAAAAATTGAATTGCAACATCCTATTTCATAATTTTAATTGCCAAGATTCTTCATTTCTTCAATAATAGGTTGTAAGCGGTCGGTTGCAATTTCTGCTAAATCAGTAACGGGAATGTCAAATAGCCAGTAGTCTCCTGTTGCGTGATTATCCCCTTCGCACCAAACATTCAACCTCCCACCATCACCAAAATAAAACTGTGATGAAAATTCTTTTGTGTCAATGCTTTCTGCAAGCTTTTTATATGCTGCCTCTTTTACCTGTTCGGGAATTTCACCTTCAACTCCTGCTGCTGCAAAACCAAATTTTCCATCCAGTACCAGCTGCTTAAATACTTTCTTATCCCCTATAAAGTCCCACAGTCCTCCCGTGTCCTTATCACCTGTTGTTAAATTGAAAATCTGTGTTCTTATTGAGCTTACAGGATAAGCAGCCCTCGCTGTATAGGCAGTATTATAAGTTCTAATGCTTAACAAATCTCCATCCAATAACTCAAAGACAGGCATAATATCATAAGTAATATCTTTTTCGGCAGAAGAAGTTGGTGCCAGACAGAACTCTTTCAGTCCTTGATTCAATTTCTCCTGTACAGCATGATCTGCTAAGCCGCTTATCTCCACGTAACGAGCCTGCGTATTGTCATCTCCATAGTTTGCAATTGCTTTCATGTCAAAAGACACATTGGCAAAAGGATTTTCAGTAGGTGTAGATTTATCTTTTTCTTTACTTACACTTGGGGCTATATCAGTGATTGTGCCATCTTCTTCAAATTCGTAAAGCTCAGCCGTGGTTTTTTCACCGGTAGTGATGACTGCAAAGGTACGACTCGCTTCCGGATAGTCTGTGTTATGATCAATCCAAGTACCCTCATTGATGTAATATTTTCCATTGTCCATAGTGCGATATTCAGGCACATGGGTATGGCCGAACACGACAACATCCACGTTCTCATTGGGATTTTCCAGATATTGAACCTTAGCCTGTTTAAAATAATATTCCCAGTTTAAAGTGCCGGAAACCGCCTCAAGAAAACTGTTGGGAACCTTTACCTGATTGATTTTCTGACGTTCCTCCCATGTGCGCTGGATATTCTTAAATAAAACAGGTGCTGATATTGTTCCATCTGCCTGCTGTGCTGGATAAAAATCTAGGTAAGTATAAGAATCGTCTAGTCCCGCCATATGAATATCGAAGATTTTTTCATTAATACCTTCGTTAGGGGTCATTCTAGCGGAAATATCTCTTAGAATTTTGTAATAAATATAAGCACCATATTGGTCAACATCGGATTGTTCAGGAACCGTTGTTACCACAGGAAAATTCTTTTCCACCTTAGGACGTCCCTCCAATACCCATGTGGCAGCATAGCGAGCATAGAAATAACCTGCGGGCAAAATGGTATCATTGTTACCTGCCAAGTCTGCATTGGTTACCGTGTCTGGTGCAGAAAAAACATCATAACGGTGACCATGCTCGATTGCAATTTCATCTCGGTCGCCTGTGTAATAGGTACCAAGGCCTTTGGCATCCCGAATCTGTACAATCTTTGGGATAGCCTCTTGCAATACGTCATTTTCCTGTGTCATGTCGTGATTTCCAGGGATATAGACAAGCTTGATTCCGCTGTCAATCACTTTGTTCAACTCATCTATGATACCCTGATTATTTTTTATAACATCTCTGTAAAACTGCTGTTCATCTGTGTAGCTGGGGTAATCCACCGGTAGGAACCATTCATCCAGAAAATCACCATCAATCACCAATTCCCGCACATCTTTTGTGCCTTGCAGTCCCTTTAAAAAATCAATCAGCAGCGGTCGGTTTGCCACCGTTTCAGCATACTTGTCATCAATGCCGATATGAATATCACTTATGACAACAATCTTGTTTCTTGTGTTCCCAGCCTCCCATAAAGCGGATACACTGCTTTTTGGTGCGCAACCTCCCGCAACAAGCGCCGACGATACAACCATACTGGATGCCACCAGCAAAGATATAATTTTCGCTTTCATGGATATTCTCCTCCATCTCTAAAAATTTTTATTTGAAAATACTACAATATATATTGCTCCATCTCTTAAGTTTAGTCGAAAAACTCGCTGGTGAAGGTATCGGTAGTAAAATCTTTTTCTATAGACGAAATGACCCTCTACATAAAGATTCAACCACCCTTGTGCTTCATGTTTAACCTTGAGCCTTATCTGTAAAATCCACCTGCTTCACAAAGCGACGCAGTACTGCCGAGACCTCAGCACGAGTAGCGGTGCCCTGAGGATCATAGAAATTGTTACTCTTGCCCTGAATGATACCTGACATCTGGATACGCTTCGCAGAAGGAGCGGCCCACGCACTAATTTTGGCGTTATCAGCAAAGATATTCTGTGCGTGAACTTCTGGAAGCTTAAAACTGATAGCCGTTGCATATTTGTCCATAATAACCGCCATCTGCTCACGGGTTACAAGACCGTCAGGATCAAAGTTGTTGCTGCCAATACCAATCAAAATGTTATTTTTAACACCCCATTCAATATAGCCCATGTAGTATGCGTCAGACTTTACATCGGTGAAGCTGGATTGTTTATAGGTGCTGGTGTCAGCATTTGCCAAACGTCCCAATGCTGTTACAAACATTCCCCGTGTCATAGAACCATTGGGGCTAAAGGTGGTGGCGCGGGTACCGGTCATGAGACCACTGTTTGCCACAAAGAGAATGTCATCCTTTGCCCAATGACCTTCAATATCGGTAAATTTGCAGTTTGCTTTGTAAGCTACACCGTAAATAGATAAATGTCTAGTTGAAAACATCACCCTTCCACGTTGTGTATCATAACGGGAATCGGCAAGATAAGTTACGTCACCTTTTGTATCTACATATACTGCGTGGACATTTTCCCCAATTTCACCTTCTTGCAAGGTATAGGGAATCTCCACGTTGATATTGCCGTTACCGAAGTCTGTCACAGACTTGCCAATGCCATAGGTAGCCTTGAGGTCATATGCGGGACGATTGCCTATAGCAGTCTTTGCATTGCCAGAAAGCTTTGTATTATCCATAGGAATGGCGGAAATCTGCACGTCAGCCTTCGCCTGTCTGTTGATCTCCGTGATCGCCGTAAGGTCGAAGCCGATGGAAAGATCGGGACGGTCAATAACCAGCTGAACCTTTGCAATCTTGTTGCCAATAACCTGTTCCTGTATGGTCTTAGGGAGATTGACTGTGGCTGTGTTTGCATTCTTGCCGTCAGTGGTTACATGGATAATCGCCGTGATATCGCCTGGGTTTACCCCCTTTTTCACCGCCTCTGCTTTTGCGTTGGCAATGGCATCGTCGATGTTTTTGTCAGTCAAGGTGACCCTGACATTACCTTTATCGTCCACTGTCGCCTTGTTTTCTGTACTGCCGGTGACTGATACCGTTGGCTTGGTGGTGGGAAGGTTCGCAGAACTGCCACCACCGCTATTACCACCAGTGGACAGCTTAGTGATGATTGCGTCCATTTCAATTCCACCACTCTCTTGATTCAGTGCCAAGTCGAAGGTTCCTTTGATAGACCCTGCAACGGCGGTAGTTGCCTGGGTTTTTGAAAATCCATTGGCGCTATCCCATGTCACAGTTACGTCATAAAGTGAGGCAGCTTGTGCAACACTCAAAATATCTGCTGCTGTTGTGCTGTTTGAAAAGGACATTCTATTTAGCGCAGCCATAATGGCGGCTTTTGCAGCTGCAAGCTTTTGTGCATCAGTAAGCCCTGTATTGCTTACCTTAAACGTCACGCTGACAGTGACCGCATAGGCGGGCATGGTGAAGGAGCCGTTTGTCACGGTGACGGTCGTGTTTGGATCCCCCGTCTTGGTTACGGCGATTGTATCCAGTTCATAATTGGCATTCGCCGTGGGCGTGACGGTGACAGTCTGCCCCTCTATCCCAGAAGGAACCTGGTTGCCATTTACCTTCACGGTGAAACTGCCATTTGTGGCGTCGGCCTTGGTGATGATTTGCGCCGCCGCCAGCTTAAGCTGGCGTCCAACAGCAATTACGGCAAATCCACTGTTGTCGCTGACGAATTTTGAGATATATTCGCTGTTAACAACGTCTTCCCCGAAAGTGAATACACCCGCTTTGGGAATATAAACATTGTCCCTCGATAGCGCAACGATACTTACGCCGATGGCTGTGCTGTTGGCGAGGGCATCGGAAATCTCAACAGCAGCACTACCACTGCCAATACCCATTAGCGCAACATTGTTGGTTGCCGTGCCCGCTGTATTGCCAGAAATAATCACATTGCCGGACAGCGTTATGGCGTCGGTAAACACCCCGCCGCCTGAGCCTCCGACGGATACGGTATTACCTCTGATGCTACCGCCATGCATGCTGAAGTATCCATAATTTGCCACCCCGCCGCCGTATGCCGAACCGCCGCTACCCGAAACGCAGGAATTACCGGCAATACTTCCTCCCATCATAGTGAAGGTGCCATAGTTTCCTACTCCGCCGCCGCTCACAGCAGTGTTTCCTGTGACATTGCCGCCGGTCATGACAAAGATGCCTGAAAAATGGACATAAACACCGCCCCCCATGCCTTCTTCGGTGCCATGTCCCCCAGTGATTTTTCCTTGTTCTGCAACGGTGGTTGTGCTGCTGTCGCAGAAGGTTAGCTTGCCATTTACAGTGAGGATATTTCTATTCACATCACTTCCCTCAGGAATACTGGTGCCGTCAATTGTTTTG
>JAEZPX010000074.1 GCA_023413275.1 Bacillota bacterium
AAAATTGCTATGTTATGGGTAAAGTACAAAGTACGAGTGCAAGCGGAACTTATGCAGCCGCAGGAGGGCTCATAGGGGTAATTTCTGAATATTCAAAATTTGCTATAGAAAACAGTTATAGTGTTGTGACTGCAAGTGTTTTAAATACAAGACGCCAGAGCTATATGGGAGGCCTGATCGGGGATTCAAGGAGCGGAGTAAGCAGAGTAGTAAACAGTTATTTCGATTGTGATGTATTGGGAATAGCAACGCCTGCGGAGCAAGGTAAAACAACAGAAGAAATGAAAAATCAGGGTACATATGTAAACTGGGATTTCGATGGGGTTTGGAGCTTGAGAGATGGGGAGTATCCTAAATTAAGAACATTGGTTGAGAATCAATTGCATCAGGAGCTTGTTGCACCTACCAATATTATCATAACAGTTTCACCTATAGCAGTGAAACTGTTGTGGGATAGAGAGGAATTAGCTAATAAATACGTAATTAAATACAATGACACAACGGCAGAATCTGATAACAATGGAGCGTTGATTCAGAATCTTAATCCAAATAGTAAATATATAGTGTCCATACGTGCTATAAATAATAAGGGTGAGAAAGGACCATGGAGTGATGAAATAGAAGTTATCACGTCATCAGCAGAAGAATTAACTCCCAAAGGTGTACAGGTTGTTGAGACAACCAAGGATACTATTTCACTTGTATGGGATGAAATAGTAGGAGTTTCAGAATATGAAGTGATGCATGGTGATAAGGATAAATTAACTGTAAATGAAAATAGTGTTGTGCTAAGAAATCTTATACCAAATACTTCTTATAAAATAATAGTACGAGCGAAAACTGAGAAGTATGTGAGTAGCTGGTCAGGGGAGATTTCAGTTTTGACGAGAGATTATGTGCAGGCACTTGGAACAAAGGAAGATCCATATTTAATTTATACAGCGGAACAATTGATGAGTGTATCTGAAAAGCCCACAGCATGTTACAAGTTAATGAGAAATATTGACTTGCTAAATAATGAGTTCACTCCAATTGGAACGCAAGAAAATCCTTTTACAGGGATATTTGATGGAAATGGATACACAATACAAAATCTTTCTATATCTTTGCCTGATGATAATAATATAGGACTTTTTGGATACATAGATAAAGGAACTGTAAAAAATCTAACCATTAACAGAGTATATATAATAGGAAATGATAGGGTTGGAGCTCTTGCTGGATATGTTAACGGTGGTACCCTAGCAGATTGCAGCATAAAAGGGGTTAGGGATATTGTTTGCAATGCAAATAATAATAACGCAAATCAAATTATTGGTTATGCAGAGCCTGGTACCGAGGTAACAGATTGTTTTATTGAGGATTTTAGAATCAGTGAGATGTTATCAACAAAAAAAGTTAAAGTGGAGGAAAAAAAGGATGTATTAGTAAATATAACGGCGGCGCATATGTCTAATGATCCTACTAAAATTTATACAGTAACATATAATCCAGAAGAATTACAGTTAACAGATTTTGCTGCACAAACTACAGTGGAAAATATTCAAGTCGGACATATTGAAGGAACAGATATAAATATAGTATCAAATTGCGATGGGGTAATTACTTTTGCTATTAATAAAAATAAATACAGTAGTAAAAGCTGGACGGGTGTCGTAACTCTTATTAAATTCCATTCAAAAATAACAGGGGAATCTCAGTTATCATTTGAACAAAATTAACTGTTAACTAAAAGTATAATAAAAATAAAGGAGAGTACAGTATGCGTCTAATGAATAAGGCAGTCTCATTTTTACTGATTTTAAGTGTACTAATGGGCGCGTTTCCTTCAAGCATTGCATATGCCAATCAAGATATAGTTGCAAGTGATTTTTCACAAGAAAAGGAAGATGTATTAACTCATCTGGGGGATAAAGAAAAAATAATAGTAAAATATAAACAATTAGCAGAACCTTCAGCAGTTATTGCAGACACTGAGGAAAAGCTGGCTAATAAAGAAAGCACCATTAAACAACCTGATACTAGTGGAACGGATTCAAAGCTTCAATTGGTGGCAGAAGTGGAATCTCTATCCTTACAGGTTATGGAAGTTGATGAAAGTATCGATATTGATGATGCGATTGAAACTCTGGAGAATAATCCGGAGGTAGAGTATGTACAGCCAAATTACACCTTTGAAGAATTAAGCTTTGATTCAGAATCCGACTTTGAACAGCAGTGGGCACTTAACAATAAAGGCCAAACCATTAATGAAGATAAGGGAATGGCAGGAGTTGACTTAGGGGCATATAGCATTTCGGATAGTGTGAATGCCAAAGATACAGTGGTTGTAGGAGTGATAGATACAGGAATAAATGTCAAACATTCAGAGTTTGAAGGCCGAATAGTTTCAGGATGGGATTTTTATAATAACGATGCTTCGGTTTTCGATAAGGGAGATAGCTCCCATGGTACTGGCGTTGCCGGTGTTATTGCAGCCAATATTGATCATAACGGTATAGCTGGTATAGCTCAAAATGCTAAGATAATGCCTCTGAAATTTATGGAAAATGGTGAGGGGTATACTTTTGATGTGATAAGAGCTATAGAATATGCCAAAGAAAGAGGCGTAAAAATTATTAACTGTAGCTTCGGTAGTAGAGAATATAATCCAGCGTTAATGGAGGTTATGGCTGAAAATAGAGACATACTTTTTGTTTGTGCTGCGGGTAATAATGGAGATTCCACTAAAATATATCCAGCAGCGTTTGATTTACCTAATGTTATTTCAGTAGGTTCAATCAATAACAAAGGAGAACTTGCAAGTAAAAGTAACTACGGGAAGACTGTACATATTACTGCGCCAGGAGAAAACATTTATACGACTAAAAACGAAAATGACTATGGTTTTGTAAGTGGTACTTCTATGGCGGCTGCCTATATCTCGGGGGTAGCTGCATTATATAGTGGGAAATATCCCGATGTTTCAGCTGAGAATATTTCGCTGGCTCTAAAATCAAGTGGGGTTCAATTAGATGGAATAAATGGAAAAACATTGTTTGGACTGGTTCAGCTTTCAAATTTAATAGATGCATCTGACCTTGTGGTGGAAAATGGTAACGACTTTAATTTACCGTTTGAAGTTCAAAGCCTGATTAATGGCAGCAGACTTTATACTGATTTAACAAATGAAGAGAAGGAGCAAATACTTTCGAATTTAGAGGTAGAAGATTCCAATATGGTTTTATGTTCAAATGTAGGGATCAGTCTAAAAGAGTCAATATCTTTAGCTCGGATTATGGGATTAGTCAATATAGATTTAGATAGCGCAAAAAAAATGATAAGTAATTTTTCATCAGATAAAGATGCGCTTTTACAAGCAAAATTGTATGATCAATATATGCAAAAGATTTCCGCTGATAACAACGAAGATATTGAACTGTTTAAAGAGCTTTTATGCAGTGGATATAAAACAAAAAGCATACTTAGTTCCTATCTAGTGGCGAAAACTTTTGATATTGATATGAATACTATTATTCAAAAGCAAAACGGAATAGGAAATCTTGTTGAAGATGAAATTGGTACCTTTAGCGAGATGGCTATGTTTTATTATGTGAATGAAGAAGTACTGATTGCAATTAGCCGGGTAAACGGCATAACCTTAGTGGAGATGCTGCAGATGATTCAAGAAAAAAAGAATGAACTTCATATTTCTTTTGAGGAAGAACTTCAAGCACTCACTGAAACTGAGGAAGATACAAACGATGCAGTGCAGGCATTACCTAATGCACCGTTTCAGTATAAGGCTGGTATTAACGAGAATGTAAACCTGAATACTGGTGCTTTAACATATGAAGATACTCTGGTAAGTCTGCCAGGAAGAAATGGAATGGATCTAAATTTAGTTATGAAGTACAACTCAGCAGAAAGTTATTCTGCGGATAAAACCACTGTATATCCTCAAAAATACTTAGGAAAAGGTTGGTCTTTAAATTTTACAAAAATACTAACTGTTGATGATCAACAATTTGTTAGATTTTCAGACGGATCAACCTACAGAATAATTTCTGGAAAACTTGAGAACTACAAACTACAAGATGTGACCTTAGTTCAGAAGAATAAAGAATATGAGTTGGACTATGCAGATGGCAGAAAAGAAGCTTTTGACTCAATGGGTAATATCAGCCTAATGGAAGACCGGTTTGGAAATCAAATATCATTTAAAAAACAAGGTGCACAGTCTGTAATTATTACAGATAGTGTTGGAAAAGAAACGAAGATATATTACAGTAGTGATGAAAATAGACTATATCAAATTATTTTACCTGATCGGTCTGTGATAAGCTTATATCTTGATGCCAACGGAAATCTTATTAAAAAAGAAGACCAAGTAGGCAGAATTACTGAGTATAAGTATTCTAGTCAAGAAGGAGAATTCTATGGCAGTAGTCGCAAGTATTCTAATTTGACATCAGTTCAATACCCAACGGGACTTAAAGGTTTTTATGAATACGAATTGGTTAACATAAAAATTGCTGCAAATATATATTCTAAATATTATCGTATAAAGAACACATATAAAAAAGGGGGTATGGTGAATTATCTAAGCTCAACTTATGAGTATAATGGTTCTTATATGAATGCGGAATCAAATTATTCTACAACAGTAACTAATGCCTATGGTACAAAGATTAACACAGCATTTGATTTTAAAAGTGGGAATAAAACTTCAGAGAAAGTAACTGTAGATGGGGTTATTGTGAAAGAAGTAGTTTATACATATAATGCCAATGATTTACCCGTTAATATTACTACAAATGTATATAAGAATGCTGTGGCTGCAAAGCATTTTATTGAATTATATACATATGATGACAAAGGAAATGTGTTGACATATATAAATCCCCTCGGAGAAGGTGATAGCAATTCGTCTGCCTATAAGACAACATATACCTATGACCATCTTTTCAACTTAATTACATCTACAAGTGTACAAAAGGATGATGATACGGTTGTAAAACAAGAAGCATCGCTAACAGGGGATAGGAAATCCATTCGAGAAACAAGGACATATGAAAATTCCCAGTTAAAAGTGTACAGCAAATTTAGCTATGATGATTATGGAAATATATTAAATTTATATCAATATAAAACAGAAGATGATTGTATAACGCAGAGATATACTTATGAAGATGGAGCATATTTGAGCAGTCAGACAATCGGTGATCAAACAATAAATTATACCTATGATAAGCTTGGGCGGGTGGCTAGCGTAACAGATGCAAATGGCAATACTACGAAATATCAGTATGACGATTTAGGCCGGAAGTTAAAAACGATAAACGCAGATGGTACATCTCAAGATTGCACATATAATGATACTGACAATTGTCTAACCATAACGGATGAGAATGGCTATAAAAAGAGTTATGAGTATGATTCCTTTGGAAATATTATTAAAGTCGTGGATTTAACTACGGATTGCGTTATATTAAAAAGTACTTATGATCAATTATTGAGGCTTAAGGAGCAGTACGATGGAAAAAATATAAAAACTGTATACACTTATGATTATTTAAATAGAATATTAACCGTTTCAAAGGGGGATTATCAGGAAACACATGAATATGATGATACGTTCAGCCTTAAGACTTCTAGAGAGATAAAGAGTATAAAAGGGGATAAAAATGCCCCGGATTTGACTGATTTTAAAGATAAGGACTATCTAGGAAATGTAATAAAATCAGGCTATTTATCTAATAGGAATGAAATAGGGGTTACGAATTATTCCTATGATTATTTAGGGCATATGGTTAGTAATGTTACAACGAAGGATCAATTAGAGGGATATCAGTATACCTGCAAATACGAAACAGATTATACAGGAAACGTATTAAGCGTAACCTATAGTGACGGTACTACAATAAAATCAAGGTATGACATGCTTGGACGAAAAATTCAGGATCAAGATGCCTTGGGGAATGTGTCAAATTATGAATATAATGATATTGGTAATATTATAAAAACGGACAGGGCATTTGATAGCCGTAACGTATCTATTGAAAAGAACCAGTACGATTTAAACGGAAATCTAATCAAATTAAGTATATCTTCCAGCAAGCCTAATTCGGAACTGGAGTTTCAAAATACAGACTATGAGTATGACGATTGTAATAGACTGATTCAAACAACATCATATGATGGGAATCAATCCATCTGTACGGAGTATAGCTATGATGGACTTGGAAACCGTGTCATGATGAAAACGGGAAATGGAACCAGTACATGGAAGTATGAATATGATAGTCAAGGTAGATTAAAGCAATATACGGATGCATTGGGACAATCTGAAACATATCGATATGATGGGAATGGAAACATCATTGGTAAAACAGATAGGAATGGCAACGAAATAACAAATACATATAATGAATTGAATCTGTTGCTTTCAACATCAGTGGAAACCCAGCAAGGTGAAACAAAGACAATCGGTTATTCCTATTCTCCCAACGGGATGATAACCAAAGAAACAAATGAAGATCTCACCACAGAGCGTAAATATGATTGCAGAGGAATGGTCATTTGTGAAAAGAATGACCAAGGACAAGAAAAACAGTATCTTTATGACGATTTGGGAAATAAAACGTCATTTAAACTAATTTGCAACCGCACTGTGGAGTTGAATCTGTCATATCAATATGATAATTTTAATCGCCTTCAAGCAGTTTTAGAAAATGGGCAAGGGAAGGCAAGTTATCAGTATGATCAAATGGGAAATTTAACTTCAGAAGCATATGATAATGGGACAGCTGTCTCCTATCATTATAATGCTGCGAATTTAATGACCTCCATCAAAAGCGAAATCAATGGCGGGATGATCTCGGGCTGTGACTATTCCTATTCTTTGGATGGGAATCAGATAGCAAAAAATGATCTTAGAGGCGGACATGTTGAATATGCTTATGATGGAATCGGCAGGCTGAAAGAGGAGGATACCACATCAAAGAACGGAAAGAATGAAATTTGTACCTATGATTATGATGCCAATGGAAATCGTATTCTCAAATTGGTCTCTGGGGATGAAAATGCGAAAACGACGTATGAATATGACAAAAATAACAGACTAATTTCGGAGGAAACAAAAAAGGCGGATTCTGAATATCCAATTGATGTTACTGAATATTATTATGATAAAAATGGAAACCAAGTTTCAAAATTATCGGGCACCATTGATTCAATGGAAGGACAAGTATCTTCTGTTGGAATAGAAGAAAGCGGCTCGTCTTATCAATATGAGCTATTTCAATATGATGGATGGAATCATTTATCAAAATATCAAACAAAAGGCACCACTGCCCAATATACATATGCTCCCAATGGCTTTAGAATGTCCAAGGAAGTAAATGGACATATCACAAGCCATGTTTGGGATGGAGCTGATATGGTGTTGGAGCTTGACGAATCGGATGACGTAATAAACAAATATATTAGAGGGAAAAGCTTGATAAAAACATCTGATGATATATACTATATTCATGATGGTCATGGGGATATCACACAGCTGGCTAATCGCAATGGAGATGTTATTCAGGATTACAGTTATGATGCATTTGGAGTAGAGATAAACGAAGAAGTAACAGAAGCATCAGAAGCCACAGAGCAATATAATCCATTCCGGTATTGTGGTGAGTATTTCGATGAGGAATTGGGATGCATCTATTTAAGAGCAAGATATTATGACTCGAAGCATGGCAGAATGATAACAGAAGATCCGATTAGAGATGGAATGAACTGGTATATCTATGGGAACAACAATCCAATTAAATTTATTGATCCTACTGGTTTGGCAATTGTGCGGTTAAGAGAATGGTTTAATGAAAAGACAAGCTATTGTAAAGATTCATATAATGGCTTTCGTAGTTCTATCACTTGGAATAATAAGACTAAAACAGCTACGGTTTCGATGAGTGGAAACGGATATGTTAAATATGCTAATCTTAAATTAGGAGAAGATGGTAGTTATATCAAAAATGGCAGGATATATGTGGATGATGTGATTCTTTGGAGAAATCTTGGAACCGTTATTGATCCACCTGCTGAAAAAATTCATGATGTTGATGCTTTAATTATAGGTGGTGCAATTGGAGGTAAAGGTATTAGTTCAGGCATAAAACTAATTGGGAGTATATCAGCAGCTGATGCAGCAGGTAGTGCAGCGGTTGCTGGAGGTGGGCTAAAAGCAGATTTAGGTAAAAAGTTAGAGTATGTTTTTGGTAATGCAACAGGAACTAAACATAACATTGATAGATCTATTGCTATGGAGAAACAATTGAATAGCATTGGAATTTTCGATAATAAGGCTGGACGAGAAATTGTTCAAAATAATTTAACTAAAGTTTTTAATGATTCATTTAGCATCGTCAAAGTACAAGATAATGGCAGAATTGTAAGAGAGTCTTTACTGTCAGGACCAAATGGACTTGTTAAAGTCGAGTCTATTTGGGAAGGTAGCAAACTGATCACCGTACAGATATTTGGAGGTAAATAATGATTCTAAATAAAGAGGGTTCTAAATTTAAAATTTTTGAAGTTGAATCAGAATCAGAATTAATTGTCGTATGTAACGAAAAACAATCGATTATTTTAGGATTAGATTCTGAAAGTAAAAAGAAGTTCTATTTTATCGAATTTCAACAACAGAATGCAGAAAGGTTCTTTGGATTGGTTAACGGAGGACATGGAATTGAACCAACTGTGGTTAAAATTGAAAAAAAAGGTTTGGCAATAATATCATCTGATAAGTCTGTTTATTTAGTTGATTTAAATGATTTACACAGTATCACTCAAGTTATTTGTGAGTCCTTAGTTTATGATGTTCTTCTGACTCAAGGTAATTCGAGTCAAATTCTAATTATATGTGAATTAGAAGTAAGGTGCCTTTCTATAGCTGGGTCTCAAATTTGGAGATATGATTGTGATATTATCAGTGAATTTAAACTCTATGAAAATCATTTAGAGATATTTACTGATGATGGTGATGTTAAGATTTCTTTGGAAGACGGAAGTTTATTGTAGGTGATTAAAGCAAATCACTTACAAAGCACATGGAAAAATGGTTGGGAAGCAATCTTAACTCCTTTTTGGTACTACAACTATCTAGATTTTAGTCGTCGACATTGTCAACGAGGAGTATCATGTGTTATAATCCGGTCGCAACGTACTGAGAGGTAAAATAGAATAAAAATTCGTGAAAGTCCTTAGCGCCTATTAGTTCACGGCTTTTCGTATCCATAATTGAGAAAAGAGATTGATATGAAAAAACTTATAAGAATAGTACCTGTCAAGGATATCTTGACGCTGCTGTTTTTATTGAGCGACAGAACACTCTGACACTGGAAATGGAGGTGGTGAAAAAACAGAAGAACCAGTTGCTGTAGGATAACGAATTTGAAAGAGAAATCAGATAAATGGAAGATTTACTGTAGCTTGTTTGCAGACAGCCGCAAATACAGAAGAATATGATGAGGATTTATTTTTACAGACAGTGAAGCGGGTAGTGGTTCAAAAAAAGAATTCCGTTACCTTTAGAAATGGATTAGAGCGTAGTCAGGTATGAAAGGAAAGGAGCCTTGAGTTTTTTATGTGATAAATTTGAATTTCCGCCAAGGCATCACTAGCTTTTCACGGCATCATTATTGCAACTTCACGGCATGTGGAGTCCATAGCCCTGTTGCATCGGAAAAACAGCTAAAAACAACTAAATATAATGTGCTATGATTAAGGATATGAGAGTAGATGCTTTCATGTCCTTTTTTATTATGAATGAGAGTAAACTTTTATCCCATAGAACGCAAGGTGAAGCATAGATGAAAAAAGTCCGCTACATTCCAGCAAAACCAATTAAATCACGAAAACTTAGAGTAGCTGCTTATTGCCGCGTTAGTACTTCAGTGCCAGTACAAATGGGTAGTCTTGAAATTCAAATTAAGACTTATACTCAGATGATTGAGAGTTGTTCTGATTGGATTTTTGTTGGTGTATTTTATGATATTGGTAGCGGATTACGACGAAGTGGAAGAACAGGACTAGATTCATTATTAAAAAAAGCTAAAAGAGGCAAGGTGGATTATATATTAACCAAGTCTATTAGTAGGGTTTCTAGAGATACGTTGGAATTACTAAAGATTATAAGATTTTTAAGAGAGAGAGGAATCAATATGTACTTTGAAAATGAAGATTTGGATTCGATTAAACAAGAAAAGGAATTTGAGATTACACTTCGCAGTATGCTTGCACAAGATGAAAGTAGAAACATCAGTGAGAATATTCAATGGGGATTTCAGAGAAAGTTTGAAAAAGGGGATATCTTCACAAAGTATAAGAATTTCATGGGATACACCTGTGTTGACGGTGAAATTGTCATTGTGCCAGAACAAGCTGAAATTGTAAGAAAGATATTTAAATTGTATTTGCAAGGGTTAACATTCGGTCAGATTAAAACATACTTGGAATCCATGGGGATAAAAACTGTCACCGGAAATGATCATTGGGACACAACGACAATTCAGAAAATGCTAAAAAATGAAAAGTATATTGGTGATGCCCTTCTACAAAAAACATATACAGTTGATTTCCTTTCTAAAAAGCGAGTAAAGAATAATGGCATTGTTCCCCAGTATTACGTAGAAAACAGCCATGAGCCTATCA
>JAEZPX010000082.1 GCA_023413275.1 Bacillota bacterium
TACCTGTAACTACAACGAACCTCATATATCATCTTCTCCTTTGTAACACTTAAAATTCCCCAACAATTTTCACTTCCGTCTCTAAAGAGACACCAAATTTATCAAACACTGTTTGCTGGCAATAGGAAATTAAATCAAGGATATCTTGTGTTGTAGCATTGCCTTTATTTATTACGAAACCGGCATGTTTTTCAGAAACCTGAGCACCGCCGATGCTCTTGCCCTTTAGATCTGCATCTTGTATTAATTTACCTGCAAAATAGCCCTCAGGGCGTTTAAAGGTACTGCCTGCACTAGGAAATTGCAAAGGTTGTTTCTCTCTTCTTTGCTCCCCCAGCTCCTTCATTCTGTTCTTAATGTCATCTAAATTTCCCTTTTTCAAGCATAGGGTAGCATTTAAGAGAATAAATTCTTTTTCAGGTAAAACACTGTGACGATAAGACAGATGTAAATCCTCAGCCGGAATGGTTTTCACCTCTAAATCTTTTGTTAAAACCTCTGCCGAAACTAAAACATCCTTCATTTCCCCGCCATAGGCTCCTGCATTCATGGTAACTGCACCACCTAATGAACCTGGAATACCCGAAGCAAATTCCAGCCCTGTCAGACTATTTTCTGCCGCCTTTGCGGATAAAGTCGATAGTAACACGCCGCCTTGGGCATTAATGGTTTCTCCGTCCACTGCAATTTCAGACATTCTCCCGCCAATATGAACCACTGCACCACGAATGCCCTTATCACTGACCAAAAGATTGCTTCCATTACCAATGACCAAAATAGGTATCTGATGTTTTTGCAAAATCTCAATGCTTGTTTTTACTTCCTCCACGCTCTTTGGCATAATGAAAATATCCGCAGGGCCACCTGTACGAAAAGTAGTATGTCCACTCATTGGTTCTGCCAATGCAATGGCATCCTCTCCAAGGTTAAGGCGTAATGCCTCCACTACTGTATCCATTTAGTCACCTTCCTATTCTGCCTCATTGCGATTGTTTTTTAATATCTTATTCTCAAATTCTACTGCTGTGCTAGTTCCCATTTTCTTCTGGCGGTTACTGATTGCCGCAGACTCACAAATTACTGCAACGTTTCTGCCGGGACGAATGGGAATGGTATTACACAGTACTTTATTCCCTAAAATTTCGATATATTCCTCACTCAAGCCCAAACGGTCATAAGAGCATTGGTTTCCATCCCAAATCTCAAGTTTGATTACCAGATCAATGGATTTTAGCTGTTTTACTGCACTAATACCAAATAATTCTTTTACATTAATAACACCGATACCTCGCAATTCAATAAGATACCGAATCAGCTCTGGGCAAGTGCCTACAAGGGTCTGATCTGCAATTTTTTTAATTTCAACCGCATCATCGGCAATCAAACGATGTCCTCTTTTAATCAGCTCCAACGCAGTTTCACTCTTACCGATGCCGCTGACGCCAGTAATCAGTACGCCCTCCCCGTAAATATCTACCAAAACACCATGCATCATAACACGATCCGCCAGCTCCCCGCGTAACCACATAATCAGTTCGGCGGCAAGGTCTGTGGTGGTTTTATTTGTCCGAAAAATGGGGATTCCATACTTTCTCCCATAATAAAGCATTTCCGGAAAAACTTCTAGATTTTTGCAAATAATCAAGCATGGAATATGATATTCAAATAATTGACAAATGGCTTCGTCCCTTGCCTGGGCATTCAATGTTTGTAAATACCCATGCTCAACTCTGCCGATAATTTGTAATCTATCATTATCAAAACGATGATAAAATCCAGTAAGCTGTAACGCAGGACGATTGATTTCTTTACGAGTAATCACTCTTCCAGTAATATCTATCTCAGGTAAAATTGTTTCCAATTGAAATTCTTCAACTATTTTTGTTAGTTTTGCACTGTACATAAAACCCTCCTAAGGCATCAAACTTATACCTACTGCTATCATAACCCAAAAAGGTTAATTTTGCAATTCATCCTGATGGAAAAAGGCATAAACCTGCTCCGCCGAAGGAATGTTCATTTCTGTTACTTCCAAGAGGTCTCCCACCTCTGCTCGGGCAATATCCTCTATGGAGCCAAAATGCCGCATTAAAGCCTTTCTGCGAACTTCGCCAATACCTTTGATATCCTCCAAAACAGAATGAAGTCCTGCCTCTTGCCTTAGTTTTCGATGATAAGTTATTGCAAAGCGGTGAACCTCATCTTGTATTCTTGTTAGAAGCTTAAACCCCTCAGAGGTATAAGGTATTTTGATTTCTTCTCCATCAAATAATAGTCCTCGTGTACGATGCTTATCATCTTTTATCATGCCGCAAACGGGAATATTCATACCAAAGGATAGCAAAACCTCTTCGGCGGCGCTCACCTGAATTTTACCACCATCCATAAATATCAAATCAGGCAGACGGGTAAAACTGCTGGTTTTATCCTCAGCCTTTTCCTTTATTGCATGATTCAGCCGACGGGTAATCACTTCTTTCATGGAGGCATAATCATTGGCACCAATGACTGTTTTGATGCGAAACTTTCGGTAATCACTATTTTTTGATTTGCCATCTTCAAAAACCACCATAGAACCAACGGATTCAAAGCCTTGGGTATTGGAAATATCATATGCCTCAACCCGATGCAAAGTCCCTTGGATGCCTAAGGCTTGGCGCAGCTCCTCCATTGCCCCTTTGGTGCGTTGTTCCTCTCTTCTTAATTTTTCCCCAAACTGTTCAAAAATCAACATAGCATTTTTATGTGCTAGTTCAACCAATTTCTGTTTTTCTCCTTTTATTGGAACAGTAAAAACAACTTTACCTTCTCTTTTTTCGGAGAAATACTCTAACAAAAGCTCTTTTTCCTCAGGAACCAATTCCTCTTGCAAAATAATTTCCCTGGGAATATACGCAGTACCTGTATAAAACTGCTGAACAAAAGCAGTTAATATTTCGCTGCGGCTTTGCTCTTCCGAGGCAGTCATGGTGAAGTTTTCTCGTCCTGTCATTTTTCCATCACGGATAAAGAATACTTGCACCAGACATTCATGGAATGCACGAACCATTGCGATGACGTCTGCATCCCCTACAGACATATTTGCCATTTTTTGCTTCTGAGCAACGCTTTGTACGGCACGAATTTTGTCTCTTAATGCGGCAGCTTTTTCGTAGTCCATATTCTCCGCGGCTTCTGCCATCTCAGCTTCCATTTTTTTACGAATGCCGTCATGCTTTCCTTCAAGAAAATCCATGGCATCTTTAATAAATTCTTTGTAATCTTCAGATGCTATTGCCCCACTGCATGGTGCTAGGCACTGACCAATATGATGATTTAAGCAAGGACGTTCCTTTCCCATTTCTTTTGGCAAATTTTTTTTGCATTTACGAATAGGAAATAGCTTATGCAATGTTTCCACAGTTTCTTTTACTGCCAAACCATCAGTATAAGGGCCGTAATATTTGGCTTTGTCTTTATCCAAACGCCTTGTAATAAAAATACGAGGAAATTCCTCTTGAATGGTCACCTTAATATAAGGATAGGATTTGTCATCCTTTAGCATGATGTTATAATAAGGCTCGTGTTGTTTAATCAAATTGCATTCTAAAATTAATGCTTCCAGTTCTGAATCCGTAACGATATACTCAAACTCCACGATCTGCGGTACCATTGCTCTAGTTTTTGCAGTTAAATTTTTGTTGCTCTGAAAATATTGGCGAACTCTATTCTTTAAATTAATTGCCTTTCCAACATATATAATGTGCCCCTTATCATTTTTCATAAGGTAAACCCCTGGTTTTTGGGGAAGCTTCTTTAATTCTTCGCTGATATCAAACACGTTCTCACCTTCTCTTTGAGCATATGTATAGCTTTCCAAAATGCTTAATTTTTACGAATTTTCAAATGTATTGCTCTATTTATCTATTTAAAACTTATGTGAAGCGGATTTTTATAAAAAATCCCATATTTACAACTGTTTATAAAACATAATGTAAAAAAGTCAGGGACTAGAGACTGTTCGACCTTTTGTCTCTCATGCCGAATACATAGTATTATAAAGGACTTCCTGTAAAATAGGAAGGGGTTTTGGAAATACTTTTGAGGCTATTTGAGTTATAATTGCTTTGGGGAAATTTTATTTAGATACGTTATGTTTCGTTTTTTTTAAGGTATGTTTAAATGAAAGGAAGTAAAATGTACCAAAAAGCTTTGAAAGGATGAAATGAATGAAACGAATGATATCAACTTTGCTTTGTTTAACGTTAGTGTTAGGCTCAACCGGTTGTAGCAATGCCCAAGGAGCAGAATCTGACAGCAAGGAATACGCCAATGCCCTTTTTGACGACAGCTATGTACATACTATAGATATTCAAATTGATGAGGACAGCTGGACAGACCTACTGGAGAATCCAACAGCGAAAACGAAGTATAAATCTACCGTTGTAATTGACGGGAACACGGTTGAAAATGTTTCCTTTGCTACAAAAGGGAACTCGTCTCTTTCGCAGGTTGCAGATAGTGAAAGTGATCGATATAGTTTTAAAATCAATTTTGGCAAATTTACGGAAGGTCAAACCTATGTTGGTTTAGATAAATTAAATTTGCAAAATATATGCTCTGATGCCACTTATATGAAAGACTATCTAGCATATGAAATCATGAAAGAAAGCGGTGTTGCATCGCCTCTCACAAGCTATGTTTCCCTGTCTATTAATGGTGAGGTTTATGGTTTATACTTGGCCTTAGAGGATATAAGCGATTCTTTCTTGGAACGAACCTATGGAGCAGATTACGGAGAGCTATATAAGCCGGAAACCGAAATGTTAGGCAACATGGGACAGCATGATAAGAAAAATATGGAGCCCCCAGAGGGTATGGAAATGCCGGAAGGCATGGAACGACCTGAAAACGATACACAAAGAGCAGTACCTACTAACGGAGAAAAAGCCGATATGCCTTGGGGCGAAGGCCAACGTCCAGAGGGAGGAATGGGTATGGGTGGTACAGCGAAAGGTGCTGACCTGGTTTATACCGATGATGAAATATCCAGCTATTCCGATATCTTTGATAATGCCGAAACGGATGCTACAGATGAAGACAAGGCACGCTTAATTCAAGCATTAAAGCAATTATCAACAGGAGAAGACTTGGAAAAATGTGTAGATATTGATGCTGTGGTTCGTTATTTTGTGGCACACAATTTTGTGTTAAATGGTGACAGCTATACCGGCTCTATGCTGCACAACTATTGGCTTTATGAAGACGACGGAATCCTTTCCATGCTCCCTTGGGACTATAATCTTGCCTTTGGTGGATTCCATATGAAAGGTGATAGTGATGCAACAAGCATTGTAAATACTGCCATTGATACACCTTTAGACGAACAAAATGTAGGCAATAGACCTATGTGGGATAAGATAATGGCAAAAGAGGAAAATTTACAGTTATATCATGAATATTTTAATACTTTAATTACTGATTACTTTGAGTCCGGCAAATTTGAAAGCACAGTTAGTCGTGTTTCTACAATGATTCGCCCTTACGTAGAAAGTGATCCAACTGCTTGGTATACAGTAGAAGAATTTGACACAGCAGTGGATACCATTACTCAGTTCTGCCTCCTTCGTGCCCAGAGCATTCGCAGTCAGCTTGATGGCACCCTTGCTTCTACCACGGCAGAACAAGAAACAGCAAATTTAATAGATGCCAGCACAATTAACATCTCCGCAATGGGAAGTCAGGGAAGAGGCAGAGGGGAGGAAGGAAAAAGAAATCCAGAAGAAGAAAAAGCAACTACAGCTGAAAAAGAAAAAGCGACTACAGCCGAAATTAAAAAATGAGAAACTAGTTTTAGTTTAAGTAGTTTATAAAAAGGCTTAAAATTGTTGTAAACAGCAATTTCAAGCCTTAAAATCTAAAAAACCTTCTATATAGAAACGGTGTTTTCAAAACACCAAACTACATAGAAGGTTTTGATATTAAGATAACCTATCTCATTGGAATTACAAACAAACATTCATTTTTAATTAAATCACGTTGATGAGACTGCATTTCATATCATACGAAAGCGTCTTAAGATGCCAATAAGTTTTGCACCCATAGGCAAGCTACGTAAATCTTCCTCTGTAATTCCACCAATTAAAAGCATTACTAATCCGTAAATTCCTACTGCAAACATAATTGAAATTAACGTTGCTAAAGTATTGCTTGGGTAGAGCATATTTACAATATGATATATTGCAAGGGAAGCGATTCCCATAACCGTTGAGCCTG
>JAEZPX010000131.1 GCA_023413275.1 Bacillota bacterium
GCGTGAGGTAAAGGAAGAATCCGGTGCCACCGGTGAAATTATCAAATATGTGGGGAAAACCCAATATACTTTTAAGGGCAGTGAGGATACCGTAAACAAAACAGTACATTGGTATTTGATGAGTGCCAATTCCTTTTTTTGTAAGCCTCAAAGTGAAGAATATTTCGCCGATGCAGGTTTTTATAAATTCCATGAAGCCTATCATCTGTTAAAATTTAATGACGAACGCCAGATTTTAAAAAAAGCATATTATGAGTATAGTGAAATGCGTAAGAATAAGGAGTTTCTGAAAAGGAAATTCTCTGAAAAAAAAACGTAAAGGAGTAGTGGAGTATGAAAAAGTATTTTGAGCTAAAACCCAGTTTTGAAGATTTAAAGGATAAAATTGTAGTGTTACACAAAGAAGATGATGAAAAGAAAACCTTGTTTATTGTTTTAGCAGTTCTTGCCGCTGTTTTGGCAGTAGTGGCTTTAGGTGTTGTTTATTTATTGAAAACAAAAATGGATGACGAATATGACGAGGATTGGGACTACGATTGGGACGACCTTGAAGATGAATATTGCAACGAAGATGATTGCTGCTGCACAGACAAAGACGTTGATGATTCCGTAAAGGTAGAAAAAATATAAGGAAGATGGGGCGGCAGGTGGCCGGTATGGTTTTTACTACTGACTGCGCGCCACCTCCCTTTTTTTCTTTTGGTTGGGACAAAAAAAATAGGATAGGACAAAAAAAGACCAAAGGAAGGTGTGACATGGAAGACAAACTGCAATTAATTCGTAAAATTGCGCCCGATTTGACAGAAGAAATGATTAAAAGGTATCGAGTTTTAAAGACTGTGCGCCTTTTGCAGCCCTGTGGGAGAAGAATGGTGGTGCTTGCTCTGGGCATGACAGAAAGAACGGTTCGCAGTGAAATTGAACGGTTTAGTGTGCAAAAGTTGGTCCAAGTTTCTAAGACTGGTATGGTGGTTACAGATGAAGGATTGGAAGTTTTAGAGGGACTTGATACAGTTTTTTCCATTATGACGGGATTATCTGTCTTGGAGGAAAAACTGGCTATGCTCTTAGGTGTTAAGCGAGTTCTCATTGCGCAAGGGGATGCAGATGTCAGTGAACGAAGCCGCAAGGAAATGGGCCAGCTTGCCATGCGACATCTTTTGGAGAAGACCAATGATAAAAGTCGCATTGCCATTACCGGTGGCTCATCAATGGAGGATTTGGTGCTTGCTGCACCGGAAATGTCTAAGCCCATGGCTAAAATGATTGTGCCCGCTAGAGGCAGTATCGGCCGAAGAATGGAATTGCAGGCAGATACCTTAGCGGTACAGTTGGCTGAGAAGCTGCAGGCAGAGTATCGGCTTTTGCATTTACCTGATAATTTAAGTGAGACAGCCTTGGAGGAAATGAAAAAGCAGCCTGAAATTCTGGAAACCATACAGGAAATGGATCGCGCAAATATCTTACTTTTGGGTGTTGGCAATGCCTTGGATATGGCGGAGAAACGTAGGCTGGATGAAGAAATAATGGCCAATTTAATAAAACAGGACGCCATCGCTGAAGCCTGTGGCTACTATTTTAATCGTAGTGGTGAGGTGCTTTACAGAACCCGTTCTATTGCCATTGATTTTGATCAAATCAGCAAGATGGATGAAGTGATTGTGGTAGCCGGTGGTGAGAAAAAGGCTGAAAGTATTTTAGCTGTTAGCAAAAGTATTCCTGGTGGAATATTTATTACCGATGAGGGCGCCGCTATGAAAATGCTGAGAGCTTTAGAGGCCTAGGTAAGAATACATTTTCTTATAAATTATAAGGATTTATAAAACATAAAAATTGTGTCATTGGGATATAAAGATTAGGATCAAAATCGATTTAAGCGCAAATGCTTCAAATGAATTGAAAAGCAAAGTTTTGGGGAAAAGTATAACATATTTGGTAGAAGCTGTTCTAGACAGAAAGGAGTAAAAAGATGTTAAACAAAAAATCTGTTGATGATTTACAAGTAAAGGGGAAAAGGGTTTTGGTCAGATGTGACTTTAACGTCCCTTTACAGGACGGTGCAATCACTGATGAAAATAGAATAACCGCCGCCCTTCCTACAATCAAAAAACTGGTGGGAGATGGAGGGAAGATTATCCTGTGCTCTCACATGGGGAAACCAAAGGGTGAACCAAAGCCGGAGCTTTCCTTGGCACCTGTGGCAAAAAGACTTTCTCAACTGCTTGGAAAAGAAGTTATTTTTGCAAAAGATGACACGGTTGTAGGTGAGAATGCCAAAAAAGCTGTGGAATCAATGCAGGATGGCGACGTAATTTTATTGGAAAATACACGCTATCGTAAGGAAGAAACAAAGAATGAAGAATTATTTAGTAAAGAGCTGGCATCTTTGGCTGATGTTTTTGTAAATGATGCATTTGGCAGCAGCCATAGAGCTCATTGCTCAACGGTAGGGGTAACGAAGTTTGTAAAGGAATCTGCGGTTGGGTATTTAATGGAAAAGGAAATTGAGTTTTTGGGGAATGCTGTGAATAATCCCCAACATCCTTTTGTGGCAATTTTGGGTGGCTCCAAGGTTTCTGATAAAATCAATGTTATTAACAATTTATTGGAAAAAGTGGATACACTAATCATTG
>JAEZPX010000208.1 GCA_023413275.1 Bacillota bacterium
GGTACAAGCTTGGTTATCGAGCATGAAAACGGGTGGCTGACTACATACAGTCAGCTGGCAGAGGATGTTTCCGTTAAAGTCGGTGAAGCTGTAGAAAAGGGACAAGCAATTGGTACTGTTGGTGAACCTACGAAATATACCATTGCTTTAGGTAGTCATGTTGAATTTGCAGTTGCTAAGGACGGGGAACCTGTTGACCCCGCAAAAGCGGTTCAAGACGAATGAAATTCCTAATTTGGAAAGAAAATTATGTAAAAAAACAATTTTTTACAAAAATGCCTTTACGAATATTTAGAAAACAGCTACAATGAACGGTAAGGAAGCTGTTTCCAAAGATAGGGGGGTATGGATATGCAACGTTTTTCTATCTTAAAAGGAGATATCGTAAAGGCAAAGACCGATGCGATTGTAAATGCGGCAAACACGTCCCTTTTGGGGGGCGGTGGTGTAGACGGCGCAATTCATCGAGCCGCCGGTGCAGAGCTTTTGGCTGAGTGCAAAACCCTTGGCGGATGCAAAACCGGCGAAGCAAAAATTACAAAGGGCTATAAACTCAAAGCAAAGTATGTGATTCATACGGCAGGGCCTATTTGGAGAGGTGGGAAATGGAACGAGGATCAGTTGCTAAAAAACTGCTATGAAAACTCGTTACAACTTGCCATGGAGAATGATGTGAAGACCATCGCGTTTCCATCCATCAGTACCGGGGTGTACTGTTTTCCTGTGGAGCGGGCTGCAAAAATTGCGGTAAAAACAATATGCGATTTTTTGAAGACCGACACTTTCTTCCGACAGGTGCTTATGATTTGCTTTGATGAAGATACCAAAGAGATATATTTAAATGCGCTAAAAGAATACAGCGAAAAAAGCTGATATTTTGCTTTACAGCATATTTAAACTAAATTTTTTGGCGGACAGCGATAGGGCTGTCCGTTTTTTTGTGTTTTTTAAACAAAAGAAATTTAAAAAGATTCTCATATGGTTTTATCGCTTTTAATAATGCATGTTGGGTTGTGGTTTTGTTATAAAAATGAGGAACGTCTTATAGCATAGGGTCATAATTATTTATGTTGAAAAATGTCATTTCGTAAACAATTATAAAATATTAGAAATTCCAAAAAATGTATGTTCCTTCATGAACAATTCAGTATTTTGTTAAATTAATAGGCTTTTCAGACCCCACTGGTCACAGAATAAAACTGATGCCCGAACAGAGGAATAAAGTATTATGTTGAGTCCATGTTGAATCCGACAAACCTCCAATTTGTGGACAATGTGGAAATCTATATTGTTTTTTCCACAATAAAAACCCTTTAATTCTAAGTTATACACAAAGTTATACACATTATCCACAGGCAAAACTAGGTATAACCTGTAGAAAAATCCTTCTTGTGTCTGATTTTGTCAAAAGGAAAAAATCTATATTTTTTGACAATAAGTGGGAAAATTCGAAGGGATTACAGCATAAGCACGTTTTTTTGTAAACCGAACGAGGGGATTGTGCACTATCTTTTCATAAATTAAAAATAAATTAAGAGTAAGAAGGTAAAAAAGCAACAAGAAGGTTACCCCTAATTTTTTATTTTTAAAAAATTATAGAATAAAATATTATAAATGAAATTAAATTAGAAAATTTTGTTTTTTTTGGTTTTAGAAAGAGGACTTTTTCTTTTTAGGACGAATTATAATACATATAAAAGGGTAGCCTTTTATAAGCTCCTCTTTCAAAAAAGAGGAAGGAACAAAGATCCTATCTTTGGATCACGAAGGGAGTTGTTATTTATGGTATATAACATCATCGGAAAGAACATTGACGTATGGGACAAGACAAAGGATTCAGTTGAGCGTAAGATGGATCGCATTGAAAAGCTGTTTCCCCAGGATGCAGCAGCTACGATTACCCTAAGTCTGGAAAAACTTGTTTCAACCGTAGAAGTGACGATTCCTATGAACAAAAGACTGATTCGTGCAGAGGTAAGTGATTCAGATATGTCGGCGGCAATGGATAAAGCTGTAGATATTCTGGAGTCTCAAATTGTACGTTACAAAAAACGTATGCGCACAAGGGTACGTCAGAACGGTGAGAGCCAAATGGAGGAATATCGTGCAATTCTAGTTCCTGAAACCAGTTTGGATGAAGAGCCATTGTTCAAAATTGAGAAGGTAAAACATTTTGAAGTAAAACCCATGGATGCGGAAGAAGCAGTGATGGAAATGGAGTTGATTGGTCACAGTTTCTTTGTTTTCAGAAACGGAGAGACAGACGAGTTAAATGTTGTTTATAAAAGAAAAAATGGTTCTTATGGTTTGATTGAACCGGAATTTTAATAAGAAGTTTGGGTGAGTTTCACCTATGGAGGGTGTCGACAATGTCGACACCCTTTCTCAAATGAAGGAGTCCGCTATGTGTTGATTTTTTCCCGTTTCTGACCAAGAAAAACCTCGAATTAATATATGGATTATGTTATGATGAAGAACGTAAGAATGGGAAACATAATGGAGGACAGATATGGCAAAATTATATTTTAAATATGGCGTGATGGGAAGCTCAAAATCTGCCCAAGCTTTGATTACCAAATTCAATTATGAAGAGCAGGGCATGGGAGTTTGGTTGATTAAACCCGCAAATGATACCAGAGATGGTCTGCAAATCCTTCGCAGCCGCATTGGTTTGGAGGAAAAGGCAGACGCCTTTGGGCAGGAAATTGATTTATTTCGGGTTTTCCAAGAGCGGGAAAAAGAATTTTTTGAGGTGATTATTGTTGATGAGGCTCAATTTTTAGCGCCAAGTCAAGTTGAACAACTGCGTGACATTGTGGATATTTATAACGTTCCTGTCCTGTGTTTTGGACTTAGAACGGATTTTCGTACAAAACTGTTTCCCGGTAGCGCAAGATTGCTGGAACTGGCAGATTCCATTTCAGAGTTGAAAACAATTTGTGCTTGTGGCAAAAAAGCTACTGTGAATGCCAGATTAAATCAAGACGGCAATGTAATTACCCAAGGAGAACAAGTTTTTTTGGGCGGAAACGAAAGCTATCGACCCATGTGCTATCGTTGTTGGAAAAAGGCAATTCAAAAGGAGACTGAAATATGACAGAGCAGGAGTTTTTCGATTTTATTCATACGGCGGAAAATTTGAAAAATAATACACGCCATTCCATTACCAGCCAAGGCAGGCCGGAGAGCGTGGCAGAGCATAGCTGGCGTGTATCGCTGATGGCTCTTTTGCTGGAGGATGAAATTGCGGGAGCTGATTTTAACAAAATTATACGGATGTGTATTCTCCACGATTTGGGAGAAGCAATTACAGGGGATATTCCCTCGTTTTTAAAAACCGAGGCAGATTCTGCCCATGAGGATCAGGTGGTTTTCCGTTTGATGGATACACTACCTCAACCCCAAAGGGATAAATGTAAAGTTTTATTTGAGGAAATGCTGGGGCTAGAAACAAAAGAAGCCAAAATTTATAAGGCTTTGGATAAGTTAGAGGCAGTCATTCAGCATAATGAAGCGCCCCTTAGCAGTTGGTTACCCTTGGAATATGAATTGAACCAAACCTATGGTACAGAAGAGGCCCAAAGGGCAGATGAGGTTATTATGGGTTTGCGTTTGGCAGAAATAGAGCGCACAAAAAAGAAAATTGAGACAGAACGTGTTTAATCTTTAGAAAGGGGCATGTATTTATGGGAAAGGAACAAAAAATACATTTACGCCTCTCAAATCTGCAAATTGTTGCTTTGGGGTATTTTTTTGTGGCAATTCTTGGGACAGTGCTTCTTTTGCTTCCCATTTCTTCTGCTGGGGAAATGACCACCCTCCTAGAGGCAATGTTTACAGCCGTTTCTGCATCCTGTGTGACAGGGCTTGTTTTGGTAGATACCAGTACACACTGGTCGTTATTTGGTCAACTTGTTATATTATTGCTGATTCAGGTAGGCGGGATGGGATTTATGACAATTGGCATACGTTTTTTGTTGTTGGTACGGCATAAAATTAGCTTGCGAGAGCGGGAAGTTATGGTAGAGAGCATCAATGCTTCCCAATTGGGTGGCATTGTAAATCTGACGAGCAAAATTTTTAAGTGGACGCTTTTGTTTGAAGGGATAGGTGCAGGATTGTTGGCAATCCGTTTTGTTCCTGAGTTTGGACTAAAAAAGGGATTGTTTTACAGTATCTTTCATGCCGTGTCTGCTTTTTGCAATGCAGGGTTTGATTTGATGGGAATAAAGAAACCTTTTGATTCACTAGTTTTTTATTCCAACGATGTATTAATCAACGGAACCTTGATGCTATTAATTATTATTGGGGGAATTGGATTTTTTGTATGGGACGATGTGAGTACCCATGGATTTCGCTGGAAGCGGTATAACCTGCATACAAAAATTGTACTTACATTCACCACTGTTTTGGTGTTTGGCGGAGGATTGCTGTTTTTTTTATTAGAAAGCACAGCAACAGGGGCAGATATGGGTATAGGGGAACGAATTTTAACAGCGCTGTTTCAATCGATTACTTGTCGAACTGCAGGGTTTAATACCATTGACACTGGGGCTATGAGCCAAGGAAGCAAGGTACTTTCTATGCTTTTGATGTTTGTGGGGGGTAGTCCAGGATCAACGGCGGGCGGTATTAAGACAACAACACTGGCAGTATTTATTTTATATGCAGTTAGCGGCATCAAAAGAGAAGGAAGGGCAACTGCGTTTGGTAGAACCCTTCCTAGAGATTCCGTGGAAAAGGCGGTTTCTATTTTTACTATTAGCTTAGGATTGGCTTTGACGGCTGCTTTATTTATCTGCGCAATGCAGCCGTTTGCTGGGATGGACGTGTTATTTGAGGTGTTTTCGGCTTTGGGAACGGTGGGCTTAACCACTGGGATTACTAGAGAATTGGCACCTGTCAGTGCATATGTAATTACATTGTTGATGTTTTTAGGGCGAATAGGCAGCGTATCTTTGGCTACTGCGCTACTGGAAAAGAAGGCAAAGCCCCCCGTGTCTTTGCCAGAGGAAAAAATTATGATTGGGTAAAGGTGAGAGTACATGAAATCATTTTTAATCATTGGCATGGGTTCTTTTGGACATCATTTGTGCCGAAGCCTTGAAAAGCAAAATTGTGAAATTATGGTTGTTGATGAAAAGCAGGAAAATTTAGAAGATATGTTACCTTATGTCACCAGTGCAAAAATTGGAGATTGCACTAACCCTGAGGTTTTAAAGAGTTTTGATGTGGAGACATTCGACGCATGCTTTGTGAGCGTTGGGGGAAGTTTTCAAAACAGTTTGCAGATTACCAGCCTATTAAAAGAGCTGGGAGCAAAAAAAGTTTACAGCAAGGCCGATGAAGATATACAGGCAAAGTTTTTGTTGCGCAACGGTGCGGACGAAGTGATTTATCCTGAAAAAGATGGAGCAGAACGGATTGCCATTCGGGTTAGCTCGGACAATATTTTTGATTCTATTGAAATCTCCGAGGATTACTACA
>JAEZPX010000008.1 GCA_023413275.1 Bacillota bacterium
TTCCTCAACAATCATTAATTTAATTGGTTATCGGGTTTACACTGTTACGATTTCTGGATTAGAAGATCATGCATGTTTGCTCTTAGTAAATGACTGTATTTATTCCATTCCTGAAACTTATGCATACTTACGCTTTGTTCAAATTTCTCCCAATGCACCTTTGCTGAAAGTATATTTCGATGGTCATCTTGTTTTGACGGAGTTAGATTATAGAGAAATCAGCAGATATTTATCTGCAACGGCTCAAGCGCATGATATAACATTTCGGGATTATATTTCGGACAACATTTTACTAGAGGTGCATGATTTTAGTATGGAGAATGAAACTGCTTACACAGCCTATACGCTAGGAGACTTTTACTCAAAAAATGGACTACAGATTGTAATTGCTAAGGATGGTATCAGTCACCTAACTTTTTAAATGCAATTTTTCATAAAAGGCTAGTTCTTCTTTGGATTGTTTGTTATAATATGGACAAATATATTTGTAAATACGGAACTGAAGGAGTATGCTATGTTACTAAAAGGAAAAACAGTGGTTTTGGGTGTGACGGGTAGTATTGCGGCATACAAAATGGCAAATGTAGCCAGTATGCTGGTAAAGATGGAGTGCGACGTTCATGTTATCATGACGGAGAATGCAACGCATTTTATTACACCTATAGCGTTTGAAACTTTAACAGGAAATAAATGTCTTGTAGATACGTTCGACCGGAATTTCCAATTCCATGTTGCCCATGTATCTTTGGCAAAGAAAGCGGATGTTTTTCTCATTGCACCCGCTTCTGCCAATGTCATTGGGAAATTGGCTTGTGGCATTGCCGATGATATGCTGACAACAACGGTTATGGCTTGTAAGGCAAAGAAGATTATTGCGCCAAGCATGAATACAAATATGTATCAAAATCCCATTGTGCAGGATAATTTGAAAAAACTGGCTGCTTACGGCTATGAGATTATTCAACCGGACAGTGGCGTTTTGGCTTGCAAGGATACCGGAGAAGGAAAACTTCCAAAGGAAGAGGTTTTAGTTGCCCATATCCTTCGTGAAATTGCATATGAAAAGGATTTACTTGGACAAAAGATTATTATTACTGCGGGGCCAACCCAAGAAAGTGTTGATCCCGTTCGCTACATCACAAATCATTCCACAGGAAAAATGGGATATGAGTTAGCTAAGGCGGCAATGCTTCGTGGAGCAGAGGTTACATTGGTTAGTGGTGTAACTGCGTTAGAGAAACCCCACTTTATTAAATATATTCAGGTAAAGAGCGCTGCTGATATGTTTGAGGCTATGAAAAACCATTTTCTTGAAAATGATATTATCATTAAATCAGCGGCAGTTGCAGACTATAAGCCGAAAACCGTTGCAGATGATAAAATGAAAAAGAAAGACGGAGAGATGAGTATCGAGTTGGATCGCACCCAAGATATCTTGAAATATATGGGCGAGCATCGAAGGGAAGGACAGTTTCTCTGTGGTTTTTCCATGGAAACACAAAACATGCTTGAGAATTCCAGAATCAAGCTGGAGAAAAAGAATATTGACATGATAGTTGCCAATAATTTAAAGGTTGCAGGCAGTGGATTTGGAACAGATACAAATGTTGTAACGATGATATCCAAGAAGGAAGAAATTCAACTTGAGCTTTTGACAAAAGAAATGGTTGCCCATAAGATTTTGGATGAAATTCTAAATTTAAGAGGCTGAGAAGGAAGGCGTACCATAATCAAGGTACGCTTTTTCTTATTATCTATTTTCACAAGTTCTGATGAGGGCTCCTTATTTTTTGAAACACTTAATCAGCTTAACGATTTTTATGAAATGTTTTTTAAATGAGCAAACTCTTTATCAGAGACCAGAAGAAAGCCAGAATTATGCTTTATCATAAAAATTGAAGAAGAGTTGTAATCATATTTTTCATAAAATCAATGAATATGCAAGTAGGATTGATTTTCCCTGAGAGGGTTTATTGACGATAATTGTTTTTTATGCTAGAATTTTAGTAAAAATTGGTTATTTATGTATTAACAGTATAATTTATGGGGGTTTTTTCTTAAAATATGCAAAAAAATACAAATATCTAGAAAAATCTTAAAACTGATAACTGCAATTTTGTTTATGATTCTTATATTTTTATTGCTGTTGAGGAACAGAAAAGAAATAATTTGCAACACTATTTTATAAGTTTATTTGTGTGATTAGAACTGTAACAGTAACTCAAGTAAATGAGTACGAGATACATTCCTTTCAGGAAGTATAATAATGAAGATCGTGGGAATCCCCATTTGTCATAGCGAGATATCCAGTGAAGTGAGGCAATTATGAATCACATTTATGATGTTGAGAAAGAGATATACAGTTTTTTCAAGATATGGTAGAACGAAACCGCTGAGTTCCAGCGGTTCGTCGTGTATACAGGGGTTTTACCATAAAAAACCTTCATTGAAAAAAGTTAGGCAAAATAAACTGGATACCCAATCGGGTTCAAATATAAGAATATTTCTTTTATTAAAAAATTAGAAAAGATTAAGTAATAGACTTTGGATTTACATGATGATAATAAGATAAAGCTTTCGTAATATGAAAATAAATAGAGGCATTCTTTTTTTGGCAGAGTGTCTCTAAATATTTATAGAATCATTTATTAGTTTGTTTTTCAAGCTTTTGGTATTTGAAATCAATCAGGGAATGGTTTCAAATGAAGGGATAAGTAAGTGTTAAAGAGATATTGAACGATTGAGGAGACAGATATGTTTTCATTTTTAGAAATTTTAAAACAGACAATGGATTTGGGTGCATCTGATATTTTTATCGTTGCCGGAAAACCGCTGTCCTACAAAAAAGGGAAAATGATTTATCAATTAAATGTCGAAAAGGTCATGCCGGATTACTCAAAGCTTTTGGTGGAAGAAGCATATAAACTTGCCCAGCGGGATTTAACACGTTTGACATCGGATGGAGATGATGATTTTGCTTTATCAGTTCCAAACTTAGCGAGACTAAGGATTAGTTGCTATAAACAAAGAGGATCTCTAGCGGCGGTTTTGCGCATTGTAGCCTATGGCATTCCTGATTATCAAACAATTGGAATTCCTGAACAAGTTTTGGCCTTAGCAAATCTGCATAAGGGCTTAGTCTTAGTTACTGGTTCTGCAGGAAATGGAAAATCAACAACTTTGGCATGTATCCTTCAAAGAATTAATGAGACAAGAAGTAACCATATCATTACACTTGAAGATCCTATTGAATTTTTGTACCGCAATGAAAAATCTATTGTTAGTCAGAGGGAAATTGGCTTAGATACCGCAAACTTTGTAACGGCATTGCGTTCCAGCCTACGTCAATCTCCAGATGTGATTTTGCTTGGAGAAATGCGAGATTACGAAACCATTCAAATTGCAATGGCCGCAGCGGAAACAGGACATCTTATTCTTTCTACACTACATACGGTGGGAGCGGTGAATACCATAGATAGAATTATTGAAATTTTCCCGCCAAACCAACAGCAACAGATTCGTATTCAGTTATCAATGGTATTAAAAACCGTTGTTTCTCAGCAGCTTATCCCTGCTATAGATGATACATTAATTCCTGTCTTTGAGATCATGCATATGAATAATGCAGTGAGAAATATGATTCGGGATTCCAAGGCTCATCAAATTGAATCGGTAATTGGGATGTCAGGGGAAGAAGGCATGCTTTCCATGGATAATAGCTTATACGAATTGGTTTTGAATGGGAAGATTTTAGCAGAAACTGCATTGCAATATGCCCTTCATCCAGAGCTTTTAGAAAAACGAATTCGTATGAACATAAAAAAATAACTACTACCAAATAAGCTGGGGCATGTTACCATGGTTCCTATCGGGAACACGTTTAATTAGATTTGCTTTATGGCCCAAGTTCATATATTTTTCATCGATATGCGAATTATGCTGTTCATGAATAAGGAAACATATCTTAAAATAAAAGAATGCTGTGAACTCTGAATGATACAATCCGAGAAATTAGATTATTCTCATTTATTAATACAGCAATTCAGTATGAAAATTGTAGTTTCAAGTGATAAGAAAAAGGGGGAGGCCTGTGGGCGAAGAATTTAGAGTTACATTATTAGGTGAATTTACCATTGAATATGGAAATAGTATTATTTCCGATCAAACGAACCGTTCAAAGAAAGTGTGGACATTGATGGAATATATTATTGTTCACAGAAAGCGATTTATAACGCAAGATGAGTTGATAGAACTGCTTTGGTCAGACAGCAATTCTCGAGATCCAATTAACACTTTGAAGGTGCTGATGCACCGTGTAAGAGCGGCTTTAGATGAGCTGGATTTTGATAATAGCCGTCGCATGATATTGTATCGAAATGGAGCCTATGGCTGGAATCAAGATTATAAATGTATTACCGATGCCGATGAATTTCAAAGACTAATTTATGAAAGCGAATTGGAAACAGAGGATGTTTCACGAAAGATTTCTCTTTTATTACAGGCAGAAAGCCTTTATAAAGGTCACTTCTTACAGAAAAAAGCATCAGAAGCTTGGGTTATACCAATTGCAACCTTTTATCGATCATTATATAATCGAGTTGTGGCTGATTTGGCTAAATTGTTGCTTGAGCATAAAAAATATGAACAGCTTTCTTCTATTTGCCAAAAGGCTATTCTTTTAGAACCATATGAAGAGCAATTATATATTTATTACATACAAGTATTGATTTGTACAGGACATTTAGAGAAAGCCTTGGATTTGTATCATCAGGTGACAGACTTATTTATGAAAGAGTTGGGAATTACCCCGTCAGAGGAGTTTTTAGCGCTGTATAAAGATGTTGTTAGGACAATTAAAACCCCTGAGATGAATCTGGAGGTAATTAAGAATAAGCTGGATGAAAGCAAAGATGAAATTGGAAGTGTGTATTGCGAGTATGAATTTTTTAAGCTTGTATACCATTTGGAGTCTAAAAACATTGGAAGAACTGGAGTAACATCCAATTTATGTTTAATCTCTGTGGTGGATAAAAATGCCGTTAGCATTCCCACCAGCAGAGTTTTAAATCGTGCAATGGATGCACTAAGAACGACAATTCAATACAACATACGTGGTGGAGATGCATTTGCCAGATACAGTGTGAATCAATATTTGATTATGCTGTCCAATACCACAGAAGAAACAGCAAATATGGTAGCCCAGCGTTTGCTAAAAGCTTTTCGGACGGAGTTTCCAAATATCAATATTGTTTTAAAATATTCAATACAGCAACTCACACCGGGCTCAGATCGCTTTAGATAAGCTGAAATGGAGTCTTATAATTTGTAAGATATTTTAATCATTAATTGTAAAACAAATAGATTCATCGGACAAACAATATCATTTGAGAAACTGATTTTTGACATCAACAAACGGAGTGTGGGTGGTATAATAGTTGGAAAATCGAAAGTAGTTTGAAAAAAGCCTCTTATGTAAATCATAGGAGGTTGTTGTTTTTCATTGAGATGAGTCAAATAATGTAATTACATTTGCATATCGCTTTAACCATTTGTGAAAGAATAAAATGATACAATAAACGTATCAAATGGTTCAATAAAGCATGTTTTACTATAATAGCATTGGAAAAAATCATTCTTCTCAACTATTTTTTGCATAAAAAGCAGTGAAAAATGTTTGTCATTTTATACATAATGTATAACGCTTTTGAATGGTTTTTTAGAGATTGAAATTTAATATATATTGTTTGTGCAAAAAAACTATGACAAATTAAATTAAAAATTGTAAGATATGGTATTTTTTTAGGTTAAATTCATTGATTAATATTTTCTTTTATGTTAAATTAAGAGTATACAATTTTTAACAGGTATTCAGTCGGCGTATCGTTTAGTTACCCATTGTATTTGATACCCATTATGTTATTTATGAACATGATTTTATGCTAATGTTATCGTACTTTTATGGTGAAAGTGATTTATATAATTACATTTTGTTGAATTAGTAGTTGTGACAACGGGTATTAGTACAAGGGAGGGATAGCATCGAAAAGATTTTAATTTTTTAAAAGGCCCTCCAAATTGGCTATGCAGAACAATAGCACTGCTATTTCAAAAGAAAAACTTGGACAAAGCATGTAAGGTTTGTTTTAGCAGTAAGTGCCTGCAAGAAGCAAAGGGGGGAATGTCCGTTTTGAAACGATATTCTAAGGGATAGAGAATATTGTTTTGGAATTAAGCGGAAAGTAGAGAGTGCAAAGAAGAGGGGAAAAAGAGGTGTTAGAATGAAAGTATTTACAAAGAGTATTGCAAGAAAAATGATTTTAGCGACGGTTGTACCTTTAGTTATCTTATTTTTTATTTTAATTGTAGTGGTATCCGGTCATGTGAAAAAAAGTATTAATGTACAATCGAATGAGGTGATTAAAACAACCTCCAATAGTGCTGCATGGCAAATTAATCAATATTTGGCTAAATATTTGTCATTGGTTGAGACAGGTTCAAAAGATTCTTTATTTCGAGATATTATGGTGAAGGTCACACCAGAAATAAATATAAAGGAACTTCCGGAATTTCAGAGTGTTTTTAATGAATTAAAAGAAATGGCCAAGATTGATTCCACAAATATACAGTCAGTTTGGATGGCAGATCTTGATTCTAGTCAGCTTATTATGTCAGATGGATATGTGTCTCAATTGAATGGAGATTGGGAGATTACACAACGACCTTGGTATATCAAAATGATGGAGAAAAAAGGATTAGCCATTTCTGAGCCTTATGTTGATGCCAGTACAAAAAAATTGGTGGTAACAATAGCAATTCCAGTTTATAACAATGGACAAATGGTAGGTGCTTTTGGTATTGACATGGCTCTTGATCAGGTGTCTGTAATATTGAGCAGTTTAAAATTAGGAGATACTGGTTATTTCTGCTTCGTTACAGAAACCAACACTATAATCTATCATCCCAATGATGATTATGTAATGAAAAATATTGATGAACTTCCAGTTTCTGATGAAGCAAAAAATTTTGTGAAAAATGTATCTACCAGTGTTGTACAATATGAAGTTGATGGAAAAACTCTTTCAGGGTTTACTTCTGCAGTAGGCACAACGGGATGGAGAGTTATTTCGACGATGCCACAAAAAGAGGTTGATATACCTTACGTTGAAGTGCGTACAATTTTATATAGCATCATTTCAGCGATCATGTTGATTCTTTGTGCTATTATTTATTTTACAGCAAAGAAAATGATAAGTCCTTTACGTAAGCTGGTTGCTGCGTCAGACAGAATTGCAGCTGGGGACCTTGATGTTGAAATAGATATTAACACCCATGATGAAACCGCGTTCTTAGCTGAATCTTTTGATAAAACTGTCGTTCGCTTAAAGGGATATATCGCTTATATAGATGAAATTTCTGAATTATTGCGACAGCTTGGTACAGGTAATTTTAACCTTGAGTTTAAGCAAAGCTATGAGGGTGAATTTGCAGTTATTAAAGATGCTTTGGTTTCCACTACAGAAATGATTCGAGAAACATTGATTCAGATTAACTTGGCTGCAGAGCAGGTTGCTTCTGGCTCCGATCAAGTATCCAGTGGAGCTCAGGCTCTTTCTCAGGGTGCAACAGAACAAGCAAGCTCAATTGAAGAATTGTCTGCAACTATGAATGATATTTCTAATCAGATCGTTCAGACTGCAGAAAATGCAACAAAGGCAAAAGCAATTGCGATGGAAGCATCAAATGCTACAACCTATGGTCAAGAGCAAATGAAGCACATGGTCGAGGCGATGGAAGATATTAGCCGTACTTCCAATGAGATTGGAAAGATTATTAAGAATATTGATGATATTGCGTTCCAAACAAATATCCTTGCATTGAATGCTGCAGTTGAGGCTGCTCGAGCAGGAAGTGCAGGAAAAGGTTTTGCAGTGGTTGCTGATGAAGTTCGTAATCTTGCTAGTAAATCTGCTGAAAGTGCAAAGAATACAGCTACTTTAATCGAAGGTTCTTTAAAAGCTATTGAAAAAGGAACAAAGATTGTAAATGGAACAGCAAAATCGCTGGAAGATATTGTTCAGGGCTCCGAACAGTCAACAAGGATTATCCAATTTATTGCTGATGCTAGCAATGAGCAGGCTCAGGCAATCAATCAGGTTAATCTTGGTGTAGAGCAAATTTCTGCGGTTGTACAAACCAATAGTGCAACAGCTGAGGAGGAAGCAGCGGCAAGTGAAGAGCTGTCTGCACAAGCCCAGTTATTAAAAGAGCTTATGTCAAGATTTGTATTAGATGAAAATGGCTCTGGAAAGAGCAGTTATTCAAATTATTCTAATACCAAGAGCGTAGAGGAATTTGATTTCAATGGCGATAATGACGATGAATTCAAATATTGATTACTCTTGATTGAAAAACTGTAGTTGAAATTTAAACAAACTACGACTTAAAACTATGTACATACTTATGGTATCATTGAAGACTTCACTAGGGAGAATAATGATACATGTTAACCCCCAAATCATAATGATTTGGGGGTTTTTCGTACCTTAGCTTCAAAACCATCAGCTCTGCTAGTGAAATGAAATGCTGATAGCAGTAGAAAACCCCATTTAAGATAAAGCAGTAGCCAGTGAATAGGAAGCGGTTGGCAAACCGTTCAAAGCATCTTTTAATGTATAAAACTCTAGTAGGGCTGGTTGAGATGATGTAGAGCTTTAATGAAGAAAAACTACAAAGATGGCGAGATTAGAGTATCTGCCATATTGAAAAATTACTATTCATCAAACCAAGCCTTAAATCCTAAGGGTTTTTATGTTACAATAAAAATAAAACCCAAAGTTAAGGAGAGAATTTTATGCAATATCGAATGAAGACACATCCGTTATCTGAGGAACAAATAATCAAATTGCTGGAGCGCTCACAAACCGGGAGCTTAGCAACATTAAATCCCGATGGAACGCCATATGTGACCCCCATACATTTTGTTTACCACAACAATAAAATTTATGCCCATGGACTTCCGAAAGGAAAGAAGCTAGATAATATTAGCCATGACAAACGAGTCGGATTTACTGTTTATGAAATGGATAAATTATTGCTAGACCCCAATGAAAAACCTTGTGACACAAATACGAAATATGAGAGTATTATTCTTTCCGGAAATGCAAAGCTCGTGGAGGATATTCAAATGAAAGAAGATATTTTGAAAAAAGTGGTGGAGAAATACACTCCTCATTTAGCAGGTAAGGAACTTCCGGCTCCAATGGTTAAAGGTACGGCAGTTATACAAATTGATATAATAGAAATGACCGGAAAATTCTATTCATAAAATGAAATATAAGTTTGAATTTATGCTCTCTTGACGGAATATTTTTTATTACTTACGGTAAACTATAACCGTTAGGAGGTGGTCTGCATGGATATGGTTTTTGATGCGGTATATTATGAGCCGAGCGTTCTAGATTATCAACTTGGACAAATGTTAAAGCACAAATATGCAAATTTGCCATGGATAGAGATAGAGAATCATAACCGTATAATGGAAATGACATCAGCAGAGAACCGTGACTTTCCAAAATTAAAAAATCATTTGATAATTGGAATTAGAAAAACTCACCGGTATGTGCCCAATCACAAGGTTTCTGACTGGCTTGTTCCCTATACATCCTCTGGGTGCAGGGCTATGTGCCTATATTGTTATCTTGTATGTAATTATAATAAATGTGCGTATCTACGACTTTTTGTAAATCGTGAGCAAATGTTGGACAGGCTTCTAAAAAAGGATGTAACAGCTATCGTGCCCCAAACCTTTGAGATAGGCAGCAACAGTGATTTGTTGTTAGAAAACACAATAACGGATAATTTGCTTTATACCATTGAGCGTTTTGGGCGAGAGGGTCGGGGTAAACTGACGTTTCCCTCGAAATTTGATATGGTTCAACCATTGCTAGGTCTTGATCACCGCCAAAAGACAATCTTTCGCATGAGCATGAATCCACAGGAAATCATAAAACAAGTGGAGTTGGGAACTTCCTCTCTGTCTGCAAGAATTCGTGCACTGAACGATATGGCCGAGGCTGGTTATCCTGTGGGCATGTTGATTGCCCCTGTGATACTTCTTCCCAATTGGAAGCAGCTCTACGGCGAACTGATAGACCGTCTGGCAGATGAATTGAGCCCAAAGGTATTACAAAATGGTTTTATTGAAATCATTTTAATGACTTACAGTTTCGTACAAAATGCTATCAACACTGATGCTTTTCCCAATGCGGTACAGCTTTATGATCGGGAAATCATGACTGGACGAGGGAGAGGTAAATATTGTTATCGTAATGATATTCGTGGAGAGGCAGAATGCTTTTTACGTGAAAAGATAACACAAAGATTAGGAACTATGCCAATACTGTATATCTCATAATAATTTTGTGATAATTCAATGGAATTTTGCTTATACTGAAACGTGCTTATTAGGATACAGAATTTGGATTCATCTAACACGAAATACACTGAATGATTATTTTAAATGAAAAATAAAAGAGTCTTGCTTCTAACTTAGAATAAAGGCTCTTTTTTTATTTATACACATGTAAATGAGATTGTAAATAGTTGGCTTATCAAAAATGTCTTTATGTTAAAGAGCCTGAGGAGAAATAGTTCATGGCAAAAACGCTTTGTATTTTATTGAAAATGGTGTATAATTTTCATAAATAAACATTATTTTACAAGGAGGAATTATATGAAAATATCACTTCGAGATAAGTTTCCGGAAATAACAGTACAAACAACAAAAGGAACCATACACTTACCAAATGACTATCAAGGAAAGTGGTTTGTATTATTTAGTCATCC
>JAEZPX010000057.1 GCA_023413275.1 Bacillota bacterium
CTTACACAGTCTTTCTTTTAAAGATAATTCTCGACTGGATACGACAAAAACTTTAATACTTTAACAAAATAGTTTTATCTGCTTTTGAATCATATCTTTTAAAAAAACTACATTTCTATCCCAAAACCATATTTATATAGTTCAACTCTTGATGCAAACAAAAAGCCATTGGCATATTTTAAACCAATGGCTCATTTTAATTTAACTAGATTTCATTTTCATAACTTCTTCAAGGGTATCAAAAAGCTCCATAGCATCTACAGGCTTTGAAAGGTGCGCATCCATCCCCACCTCAAGGCTTAGATTGATATCCTCCTGAAAAGCATTTGCACTCATTGCAATAATAGGAACTTTCGTCGCATCCTCTCGCTCCAACGAACGAATAATAGCAACTGCCTCAAGACCATTTTGCAAAGGCATTCTTACATCCATTAAAATTGCATGGTAATAACCAACGGGAGAATTTTTGAACAAATTGACTCCCACCTGCCCATTTTCTCCATGCTCCACAATGAAGCCTCGTTTTTGTAATAGGGCTATAACTATCTGGGCATTCACAGGATGATCCTCGCACAATAAAATTCTTTTACCACTAGAAAAGCTTTCCTGATGAGTTATCTTTTCCCGGCTATGAAGCTCAGATACATCCTCCCATCTTTGGGTCTCTATTTTTACAATAAATTCCGTACCCTCTCCAGGACGGCTATGACACTGAATGGTTCCTCCCATTAAGTCCACCAACTGCCTCACAATTGCCAAGCCTAAGCCTGTTCCGGATTCTAAAAAGGGAATTCTATCTTCTTCCTGCTCGAAGGGCTCAAACATCCTGTTTTGAAACTCTGTACTCATGCCAATTCCTGTATCCCGAATGATAAACACCACCATAATTTTATTATCTTCTAATTCCGTAGTCTCGATGATAAGACTGACATTTCCTCCGGGTGGTGTAAACTTAATTGCATTATTGATGAGATTAATAAAAATTTGTTGAAGGCGCAGCTCATCAAACAACACTGCCTGCTTAAATTCGGTTTTCATCTCCGTTTGGAAATATATTCCTTTCTCCATTGCTCTTTCATGTATGATTATTTCAATCTCCCTTAAAAAATCACTAAAATAACAGGGCTTTGGATGCAGTCTCATTTTATTATTCTCAAGCACACTCATATCCAGAGTATCATTAATTAATCTAAGCAAATAACGACTGGTCTGATTGATATTTTCATGGTATCCCTTGGACTTTTCCAAGTCTTCACTTGACAATCCTAAAGAAGAAAGACCGATAATTGCATTGATTGGTGTTCGCATATCATGACTTACATGAGAAAGAAACTCGGATTTGGCTTTGTTTGTCATCTGTAAAATTTCGTTTTCTCGATTTTTATGCTTATACAACACATAAACGATAAGATACGCCGTTAAAATAAACCCAATAATTGATAATATGCTTACAAAATGAACAGGATTTGTATACATCATATCAAAAAAACTACTTTGTTGAGGATGATTTAAGTGGGTACGAATGATTTCCCTAAGCTCTTCTTGTGAAATGGTTGCCAAACCTTTACTTATAATAGAATATAAAAGTGGATCTGTTTTCTTTGAAATACCCACACTTAACTGCTGAGAAAGACCCTGTACCGTACGAAATTGCAATAATCTGTATTTAGGTATTGTTAAATAGTATTCCGCTTCATATGTATTCACATAAGTACAGTCCACCAGACCATCCTTTACAGCTTCCATGCAATCTTCCACAGTATCATAGGTTTCAATTACCGCTTCTCGAGGAAGTATCTTTTGCACAATTTCTGAAATATAAAAACCCTTAGGGAGGGCAACACGGTGTATAGTTTTTTTGATATCTTTATAAACCCCAAGATAGTCAACACTAAGATAAGGTTGGGTGATGTAGACATCATTTTTATCTGCCCATTGATAGCAATAGGTCATGGCAGACAATACATCATATCCGCCACTATGAAACAATTCTGTTTTCACCATTTGCTTATCTACACTTGTATACTGAAAATCAACACCCACCGCTTCTGATACTTTCTCAAGAACATCAATGGCAATTCCATGAGGTGTACCGTCTTTTTGTGTAAATTCATAAGGTTCCCATGCTGAATCATACAATACTTTCACAGTTGGATGTTTTGCCAAATAAGCAGATTCCTCTTTTGATAAAACCGCCATCTGTCCACTGGAAAAATCAAAATATTTATTATTTAAATCATTATCAAAGTTTGGTGATGTAATTTTAATTTTTTCAAGAGCGTAGTTTAACCCATCTAAAACCATTTTATTTCCTTTTGTCGTGGCATAATATACATTATTCGTATCAAATTTAGCAATTGCCCGATACTCCGGAGAGTTCTGATTGCTCCGAATCAGCGCAGCGTCCACTTCTCCTCTGGACATTGCATCAAGCATCTCCTTCTGATTGTCATAAACAATGGTATTAACGGTGAAATTTTTTTTCTTACAATACTCCTGCAATCCTTCGTTTCTCACAAAACCTTTCTGAAGACCCACAGTGATTCCATTAAAAGCCGCATAATCCTCATAGGCAAGGGTACGATTTTGTTTCCCTGTTACCAAAACAGACATGCAAACTCCTGAAGAAAGATCAGGAAAATCAAACATTTCCTCTCGTTCAGGTGTTTTAAGCATTACACCCACAATATCAATCTCTCCATTTTTCAGTAACTCCAAGCACTCACTAAATGTCGTCGTCTTAATAAACTCATAGTCCCACCCCGTATATTGAGAAATTGCTTGAAGATAGTCATAGCTATAGCCTGATAAGCTTCCATCTTTCTCAATCGTTTGAAAATAAGGGGATTCGTAAAACCCAACTCGAATTTTTTTCTGCTTTTCCTCACCTAAAACGGGTACAATAGAACAAATAAAAAGGGTGATAGAAATTAAAATCGTCATGAAACTTTTCCCTTTGAGTTTCACTTTTACGCCCCCATTCCCATATTGATTTCAACATATTGTATCATCTGGAAATTCTTTTAAACTACAATTCCTTTATCTTTAGTCAACTTTTTTATAAAACAAAATGCTATAGCAAATTGTGTTTCAACTTAAGCCTTGACAAAGTCAAAATCTCCCCACTCATTTTCAAAGGAACATTTTTACAAAGAATAATATAACCATATTATTCTATTTATTTACAAAAATCAACCATTTATGTTATGTATTGCATAACTCCATAAAGCAGAATATATACTTCATGAATCTTGATTATTTCATTCATTTATTCTCGTAACATATCCTCAAAACAGCATCTGCATCAATTTTTTTAGATGACTTTTGGGAATGATTTTTTCCTTAATGATTATGGAAAAAACAAAAGCTTGATACTATCTTGTACTCTTTGGTTACACCTGTACTATTTTCTTATTTTATTCACTATCACTCAACTGAGCAATATTATGTAATATATAAATCTGATTAGGGTGGTGGCTCTATGGCAATTAAAATATATATAGATCAAGGACATAGCCGTTCCGTAAATCAAGGAGCAGTAGGATTCGGCTTATATGAGCAAGATGTGGTTTGGCAAGTAGGCATGTATCTGGCTGATCTGTTAAATAATACACCCGGGTACGAGGCCAGAGTCTCCCGTCCAACAATTGACACATCTTTGGGCTACAACAATTCTACCAGCCTTGCCGCTAGAGTTGCAGATGCAACGGCATGGGGGGCAGATTACTTCATCAGCATTCACGCCAACGCTTCAACCAATCCCAGCTATAACGGCAGTGAAGTCTATATTTACAGTGAGCTCTCTCAAGCATATCCTCTGGCTCAATCCATATTAAATCAAATTGTGGCAGAGGTGGGCACAAAAAACAACGGCATCTTTATAAGACCATCCCTATATGTTTTACGAAGAAGTCCTATGCCTTCTCTTTTGGTGGAGCTGGCTTATATTACAAATCCAGAGGATGCAGAAAAACTGCGCAACAATCAATTTGATTTTGCCCAAGCAATTTATGATGGAATTCGTATTGAACTTGGCTAAATTCCGTTAAATACCAAAAACACAGCTTTTTTAGCAATAATCGCAATCTTGTGGTTATTGCTTTTTCCATTCTATACTCTATTTTGTTATCAATCTTATGTAATAGAAACAAACTTATTTTCTAAAAAAGCGAAATAGTACTATATTGATATAGAGTAGGAATATAATTAAGGTAAATTGCTAAAAGGAATGAATAAGATTGAAAAATTGGCTACCTCCTAGCATTAAGCTTGCACTACGCAAAAAAAGAATTCCCATATTCATCTTCATACTCTGCGCAGTTCTTTCCTGCGTTTTATCATTTCATAAGAACCCCGAAACTGCAGTCATGGTCATGGGTGGTTTGTTGGAAGCTCAATGTATTGATTGCGAAGAGTTTTTAGGAAGCAATGCTGTGGACTTTGAAACCTACTTTCGTCCTTCTAAATTGCCCGTTTTAAATAACAAAATATTGTCTCAAGATTTTCTCAACGAAAATTACGATAAGAAACCCGAAGAAATCTCTTTGCCAGATTCACTGACAGATAGTCCGGAGAATACAATTTTAAACTATTATAGTATCTTGCGTGATGCGGCCAACCCAGCGACGGAAAAATCCGCAGGCTGTGGTACAATTGGCGATGCCACAGCACCTTATCCAATTTCATATCAACTTCTTTCTACTCAATTTCAAAAAAAATCACCTTATAGTGACTATGTAAAGACCTATGAAAATATATTGCATATTAATCTAATTAAATATCATCAGGTGCCTATGGAAGCACCTAAAGAAAACATGGTGCGGTATTTTGTTGAAATTGAAACCATAGAAGGGAGTACAAAAGATACAGGTGTTTTTGCCTATTATTACGGCTTTATTGATTTAGAAAAAGAGGAAAACCAATATAAGATTAGTGACATTCATTATTTTGGAGAAAATTTTTTGTGTGCTCCCTATCATGGATGGCAGTGGGAAGCCGAAGGAAATGTTCAAATAAGATATGGTGAATGGTGTAAATTGATTAAAGGAGACATCAAAAAATCTCAAAAGGATTATACAATCCGCATTGCGTTTGATGGAACCGATGGTTATCAATACTGTATTGTATTTTTTCAATTAACAAATGGTACTGATTTAGAGGTTGCCCAATACCGAAAAATTCCAGGAGGTTCTTGGGGGCCAATTTTCATTGATTTGGAAGAATGCTTAGAATACAATAAAAAAACATTACAATGATATCCTGTATTCATAACAAAATCAAAAAACACTGTTTTAAAATTATAACATTTTATAAACAAAAGCCCTGATATGGTTTTACCAAAATCAGGGCTTTAAACTTCTTACATTCATTAAACTAGAATATGACACCGGGTATAAAAACAGGAACATACACAATTAAGAAGAAAATAACAATCAGTCCCAGCAAATACGGAAGGACAGCCTTGGCAATTCGCTCGATTGGCATACCTGTAATGCTTGATGCTACAAAAAGATTAATGGCAACGGGAGGCGTAACCATACCAATTGCAATCCCCACGGTAAACAGTATGCCAAAATGAATTAAGTTTACATCTAACGCCTTCATCAAAGGCAAAAATACGGGTGTTAAAATGATAACTGCCGATGATGTTTCCATAAACACGCCTGCAACCAAAACAATCACAGAGACCAAAAACAAAATTATGAATTTATTGCTGGAGACAGATAATACTGCTGTTGCAATGGATTCAGGTATTTTCCAATTGGCCAAAACCCAGCCAAAAACACCACTGCAACCAATAATGATCATAATAATCGCCGAAGTTTTTACGCTCCCTACCATAATTTTATACAAGGACTGTAAAGTTAAATCCTTATATATAAATGCGGATACAATGAGTGAATACACTACAGCAACTACCGCCGCTTCCGAAGGAGTAAAGTATCCTGAAAAGATACCTCCTAAAATAATCAAGGGCATCAATAGACCCCATATTGATCTTTTCAATGTTGCTAACACATTTCCAAAGGAAAAAGGAGTTCCCTTTGGATAATCAAACTTATATGCCTGCCACAATGAAATGACAATGAGCACAAGTCCCATTAAAACACCGGGTAAAAAACCATTCTGGAACAACTTTGTTACACTTTGTTCTGCAACAACAGCATATAAAACCATGGGCACCGAAGGAGGAATTACAACGCCAATTGTCCCAGCAGAGGCAATTAAAGCCGCAGAAGATTCTGCTTGATATCCTCTATCCTTTAATTCCGGAATTAAGGTTGCACCAACTGCCGCAGTGGTTGCCGCACCGGAACCCGAAATTGCAGCAAAAAACATGCCTGCAACAACTGAAACAATGGAAAGACCCCCTCGAATGCCTCCTACCAAGGATTCAGCAAAAGCAACCAATCGTTTGCTGATTGCCCCACTTGCCAATAGGTCTCCGGCAAAGATAAAAAAAGGAATTGCAATCAGAGAAAAAGAATCGGAAGCCGCAAACATCCGTTGTACAACAACCAGCCTGTCAACACCACCGGCAAAGAGAACAGCAACCGCCGCCAGACCAATAGAAAATGCAACGGGCACACCTATAATTAAGCATAAAATAAATACACCAAACAATACAACGCTCATGATTCTTTTCCCTCCTTCCCAAATATTTCACCTATTATTGCATCAATTACGTGGAATTCCATGATGCCACAACCCAACGGGATAGCTAAATACATATATCTCATTGGGATATGTAAAGCCGCTGATTTTTGTATCCCCATCATCCCCATATAGCGTATGCCATGGTAAATTGCAAGAGCAAAAAAGAATCCACACAAAAGGTGTACCAATATTTTTGCAAATTTTTTCAGCCCTTGAGGCAATAAGTCCTGAGCAAACAATACCGCAATATTGCTACCTGATTTATAAACGCACCCCGCTCCCAGTAGGGATGTCCAAATCAAAAAGTATCTGGCAAGCTCTTCGCTCCATGAGATTGCTGTAAAGAATACACGGCAGATAATTTGTATGGATGTTGTTAGTACCATTGCGCCCAGAAGGGCTACACAAATTGTCAAACACACTTTGTTAATGGTATCGCTTAGCTTTCTAAAAAATGTTATGACTGACATAAGTAGCCCTCCCTCAACACAAGCAAATATCATTATTTGCTCAATACATCTTGAATCTGTGCAATTAAATCTGAATACTTTGCACCATATTTATCATAAGTAGGTTTCACCGCAGTTTTAAAGGATTCAATATCAGGATTTTCTACTACCTCTACGCCATTTGCTTTAATATCTTCCAACTGGCTTGCTTCGTTGTCAGCAACCCATTGACGTTCATATTCAGCTGCTTCTTGAGCGGCTTCCTTAAATGCAACCTGCACATCCTCAGGCAATGCACTAAATTTCTGCAAGCTCATTGTAATAATTGCAGATGCGTAAGCATGGCGGGTCATTGTTAAGTATTTCTGAGACTCCCACAATTTGAAGGAGTGGATAACGTTTACAGGGTTTTCCTGACCATCAATGGTATGCTGTTGTAAAGCGGTCAAGGCCTCTGACCATGCCATTGGTACCGCATTCACGCCCAAGGAACCAAAAGTGGAAATGTAAACTTCATTTTCCATAACACGAATCTTTAATCCGTTTACATCTGCGGCAGATGTTACTGGCTTAACATTATTTGTCAAGTTTCTGAAACCTCTTTCTGCATAAGCTAAGCCTTTCAGGTTCGCACCTTCAAATTTATCCAGCAAGCCCTGACCTACTTCTCCATCTAAAACCTTATAAGCGGAGGCATTATCTGGGAATAAAAATGGCATGTCCAAAACGCCCATTTCAGGAATGAAGTTTACAAAAGGACCACTGGTGATAATGCCCATATCCAAAGTACCCATCTGCATACCTTCCAACATGGTTCTTTCATCGCCCAAAGAACCATTGGGATAAATTTCTATTGTGTATGCCCCATTCGTTTTTTCTGCAACTAACTCTTTGAATTTTTCCGCTGCAACTTGAAAGCTATCCTGTTCATTTACTGTTGTCCCAAGCTTTATCACGACAGGCTCTGCAGATGAAGCATCGCTTCCCTCTGCTGCAGGTTTCGCAGCATTACCGCCACAAGCGGTTAAAGATACAACAAGTGCGGTTGTCATGGCAACCATTGACATAAAACGTTTCATTCAAATTCCCCTTCCTAGCTAAAAAATTATTTTGACTAAAGCTCTGCTTTTTATGTTTCCATTAAAATCGGAATGTGAAAGCAATGAGCCTGAAACCTAACTGATATACCTCTAAAAAGGTTTTCATTTTAATTTATTTGAATATAGCTCCTGTATTTGCACTGGTTACCAGCTCTCTGTATCTTCTCAAGTAGCCATCAGGTACTTCTTTCAAAACCGGTTTAAATTCCCCTCTTCTTCTTTCGATTTCCTCGTCAGCAACCTGAAGCTCCAGCTTGTTATTCAGCATATCGATGCTGATAATATCGCCGTCTTGAATTAGCCCAATGACACCTCCTGCTGCCGCCTCGGGAGAAACATGTCCAATGGACGCACCCTTGGATGCACCGGAAAATCTGCCATCAGTAATCAGTGCAACACTGTTATCCAAGCCTTTTCCAGCCAAGGATGCTGTTGGGGCAAGCATTTCTCTCATGCCGGGACCGCCTTTTGGACCCTCATAGCGAATAACAACAACATCACCTGCAACAACCTTATCACTTAAGATTGCCTCAATAGATTCCTCTTCGCTGTTAAATACCTTCGCAGGACCTTCATGCACCAACATTTCAGGCAGTACAGCTCCCTTCTTTACAACGGCACCATCAGGAGCAATATTTCCCCATAAAATTGCCAAACCACCATCAGGAGAATACGCCGTTTCCTTGGAGCGTATTACATTTGTATCCAGAACTCTTGCCTTTTCAATATTTTCCTTCACCGTTTTCCCCGTACAGGTAATTACATCTGTATCAAACAAACCATACTCTGCTAATTCCTTAATTACGGCACTAATCCCCCCTGCATAATCCAAATCTACCAAACAATCTGAACCTGCAGGACTTAATTTTACAAGATGAGGCGTCTCCTTGCTTATTTTATTGATTTCTTCAAAATCAACCTTTAATCCAGCGGCATGAGCAATGGCAGGCAAGTGAAGAATAGTATTTGTTGAACAACCCAAAGCCATATCCGCATGCAAAGCGTTCCTTAAGGTTTTCTCTGTAACAATATCTTTTGGACAGATGTTCTTATCCAACAGCTCCATAATTTTCATGCCAGCTTCCTTTGCTAAACGAATTCTTGCGGCACTGATGGCAGGAATGGTTCCGTTTCCAGGTAGACCTAAGCCAACCACTTCTGTCATACAATTCATAGAGTTCGCAGTGAACATACCCGCACAAGAACCACATCCAGGACAAGCGTTGTTTTCAACATCATCCAGAACTTCCTGTGTTACACCCTCTTTGCCAATGGCACCAACCACTTCAAAGGCATTGGAGAGTGTAATTTGTTTGCCGTCTACCGTTCTACCAGGCATCATAGGGCCACCACTGACAAAAATACTGGGCACATTCAGTCTCAGCGCTGCCATAAGCATACCGGGCACGATTTTATCGCAATTCGGAATAAAAACCAATGCATCAAAAGGATGTGCCATTGCCATAATTTCTACAGAATCTGCAATGTGTTCTCTACTGATGAGAGAATACTTCATGCCACTATGTCCCATGGCAATGCCGTCACAAACACCAATTGCAGGAAATACAAAAGGGGTTCCCCCAGCGATGCGAATACCCGCCTGTACCGCCTCTGCAATTTTATCCAAGTGAATATGTCCTGGAATAATGTCATTTTTGGCACATACCACACCAATCATTGGTCGTCTAATTTCCTCATCAGTAAGCCCTAGTGCTTTAAACAAAGATCTATGGGGAATTTTAGTTGTCCCCGTTTTCATTGCATCGCTTCTCATATTAGAATCCTCCTTTATGTTTAAAAATAAACACAGCCTCTCTTCATATTACTTTTTATTGACCAAATTGGTCAGACATCTTTTCTTGTTATCAAAAATTATATGCATTTTATTTCAATTGTCAATAAGAAATTTACCCATTTTTCAGATTTGTGCAAACATACATAGACATGTTGAGATTGCAATGCTATAATTGGTCATACAACTTTTACATGATTAATCCCCATAAATGCTCTCTATTTTCTCGTTTCTGTTCAGTTTGAATTCCCCATCTGAATTTGCTATACTTAAAAAAAGTACTTTTATGATGTTTCACTTTACGAAAGAATTCTATATTGCAAAAGAAGCAATTACTTTTTTATCTTTACATCACATGAATGAAAAGTAATTTTATATTAGAAATTATTCGCCGTTGAAACACATTACAAAACTATCATTATTTATTTTTAAAAAGAATAAACGAAAAAAATCTAAGATATAAAAAAAGCAAGAAAAATAAGGAGGAAAAATGTGAAGAATGAATTTATTCCCGCATCACAAGTTGCAGCAAATGAGCTAAGTGATATGATTTTTTTACAAAAGATATATAAACCTAACGAGAAATTGCCAAACGAACATGAGCTTTCCGCCCAGTTGGGCATAAGCCGTGCCACTTTGCGTGAGGCAATTAAACTACTGGCGGCAAAGGGTATTTTAACCATCAAACGGGGTAGTGGCACTTTCGTCTCTCCATTGGAAGATCAGACTGCTGATGTTTTTGGTGTGACTTATTTGAAGGACAAAGTGAAGTTAATCAACAGTTGGTTTGAATTTCGTTTGATTTTAGAACCCTCCTGCATCCGCCTTGCCATACAAAACGGTACTCCCCAAGAGCTCCAAGAAATCATCGATTCTGCAAAACGCATGGAAGCTTTGAATACTTTGGAAAAAGATGTTCAGAAGGAAGCAATCATCAAGGAGGATCAACTTTTTCATATTGCCATTGCCACTGCCACCCATAATGACATTATTCAGCTCATTATGCCGTCCTTAGCGGCGGCGGTAAAGGATTCCATCATCACCGCAACTCAAATCGGAACGGATGTAAAGTCTATTGATAACGCTATGACCTATCACGCAAAAATTGCGGAGTTCATTGAAATGAGGGATGCTGATGGAGCCGCAATGGCTATGCACTATCATCTCGCCAAAGGCATTCGGGATTTAAATACGCCCTAAAAACCTTTAACAATCTAAATCAGCAACTTTAATACACATTTATGATTAGGGAGCTATTGAGATATGGTATTCACTTATTCTCAAAGGCTTCCTTTTTTCATGAAGTTAAACCATGAAAATGGACCGTACATTTTATAATTTCATAGAATGACTATTTTTTTATCCATAAAGGTATTGACACAAGAACATTTTTCTGCTAGAGTACTCATTAAATTGTATCTATAAAAATGCAACGAAAAGGAATAGTAGATTCTTTGATATCTTCAGAGAGCTGCCGGATGGTGCGAGGCAGTGTTACGAAAAGAGCCGAACTCGCCTTGGAGCAGGACACTGAAAAGACTTTGGTCGGTAGGTGTTCCCGGAATTTCCGCCGTTACACGGAAAAGGATATGCTTGTATCCTAAAAGTGCGCCTAATTTTTAGGCGAATAAGAGTGGTACCGTGGAAGTCAGCCTTTCACCTCTTTGCGAATTTGCAAACAGGTGGAAGGCTTTTTTATTTTCTATTGTATCAGTTTTATATACCACTTTCGTGGGGCAGAATTCTTTTCTTGTTGCAGTTATCAATGAAAAAAAGAGAGAAAAGAAGAGTTTAAGGAGGAAGAAAAATGAAAAATTATCAAAAATACAAATCCTATGAAACCGTTGACATGTCTGACAGAACTTGGCCCAGCAAAAGAACCACCAAAGCACCCTATTGGTGCAGTGTGGACCTTAGAGATGGCAATCAGGCATTGGAGACACCCATGGGTCTGGAACAAAAATTGGAATTTTTCGATTTTCTTGTAAAATTGGGGTTTAAAGAAATTGAAATCGGGTTTCCCGCGGCTTCCGAAACAGAATATGAATTTACAAGAACATTGATTGAAAATAATTTAATCCCTGAGGATGTAACGGTTCAGGTTTTAACCCAGTCTCGGGGGCATATTATTCAAAAAACTTTTGAAGCATTAAAGGGATCAAAAAACGCCATCGTTCATTTATATAATTCCACTTCCACTTTGCAAAGAGATGTGGTTTTCGGAAATTCTAAGGAAGAAACCATCGAATTGGCGGTTTATGGTGCAACGCTAATTCGTGAGATTGCAGAAAGCTATCCCGAGACAAATTTCCATTTTGAGTACTCCCCCGAAAGCTTCACGGGGACAGAAATGGATTTTGCCGCAGAAATCTGCAATGCTGTTATTGAAGTTTGGGAACCAACGGCAGATCATAAGGTTATCATTAACCTCCCCGCAACCGTGGAGATGGCGACCCCTAACCTGTATGCTGATCAGATTGAGTATATGTGCCGAAACTTAAGAAACAGAGAGAATATTTTGGTAAGTCTACATGCCCATAACGACCGCGGCTGTGCTGTTGCGGCATCAGAATTAGGTCTGCTGGCTGGAGCTGACCGTGTAGAAGGCACTCTGTTTGGCAATGGAGAGCGCACCGGCAATGCTGATATTATGACCATTGCTATGAATCTGTTCACCCAAGGTGTTGACCCCACGCTGGACTTTACGAAAATTGATGAAGTCGTAGAGATTTACGAAAGTACAACAAAAATGGGCGTTCATCCCCGTCATCCTTATGCAGGGCATTTGGTATATACCGCCTTCTCCGGCAGTCACCAGGATGCCATTCGTAAGGGAATGGAAGGAATGAAAAATCACCCTGAGCATTGGGAAGTGCCTTATCTGCCCATCGATCCAATGGATGTAGGTAGAAACTATGATCCTATCATTCGCATTAACAGCCAATCGGGCAAGGGAGGCGTTACATTCATTTTGGAGCAGTATTATTCATTACATATGCCTAAAGGGTTTCAGAAAGATGTGGGCGCAGTCGTTACTCGAGTCTCGGACGAAATGCAGTGCGAGCTGAGCCCTGACAAGATTTTTGAAATATTTAATCAAGAGTACGTTGATATTCGCAGTCCATTAAAGTTGATTCAATATCGAACTGAAACTGTGGATCCAGAGCGAGATGTTCTTGCCATTGAAGCAGAAATTGAATACCACGGGGAACGACATTTCATACAAGGAGAGGGTAACGGTGTTGTTTCCGCATTCTGCCATGCCATAGACGACTTCATTCATATGCCCATTGACATTGTCAATTACCGAGGGCACTCCATGGAATTGGGCACAAATTCTAGGGCAATTTCCTACATCGAAACCAAGGATGCACAAGGAAACCGATATTATGGTGCAGGCACCTCCTCCAGTGTAGGCAAGTCCTCTCTTCGGGCCGTGGTAAGCACCATCAACAAGATGCTGTCCGTTTAAAAGCGCAAGCCTTTGGGGCGTCGTCCCAATACCCCACAAGCCTTTGCAAAGGCTTGACCTAAACTTTACGTATTATCCAAGGTACGCTTTGGACGAAGGAAAGCCATCTTTTCCTTCAGGTACAATCCTATACCAAATAAAAGGGTCAGGGGGATTTATCCCCTTGTGGGTTTGGGCAAAGCCCAAGGTATTCATCGTTTTAATTAATTATTGAAAGGAAGTATTTCATATGGGAATGACAATGACACAGAAAATACTTGCAAAGCATGCAGGGTTAGATAACGTGGTTCCAGGCCAGTTAATACAAGCCAAATTAGATATCGTAATGGGCAACGATATTACAACGGCAGTCGCACTGAATGAATTCAAAAAAACCGGTGCCACAGAGGTCTTTGATACAGATAAGGTAGTTATCGTACTGGATCACTTCACACCTAATAAAGATATTAAAGCGGCAGAACAATGTAAAAGCTGTCGTACCTTTGCTTATGATATGAACATAAAAAACTTCTTCGACGTTGGAAAAGCAGGCATTGAGCATGCATTGTTACCAGAGCAAGGAATTGTAGTTCCGGGTCAAGTTATTATCGGCGCTGACAGCCATACCTGTACCTACGGTGCACTGGGTGCATTCTCCACCGGTATCGGCTCTACAGATATGGCCATCGGTATGGCTACAGGGGAATGCTGGTTTAAGGTACCCTCAGCAATTAAATTTGAGATTGTGGGTAAAAAACCACCCTATGTTAGCGGAAAGGATGTTATTTTACATATCATAGGTAAAATTGGTGTAGACGGGGCTTTGTACCGTTCTATGGAATTTACCGGTGAAGGCATTAAAGAATTATCCATGGATGACCGTTTTACCATTGCCAACATGGCAATCGAAGCAGGAGCAAAAAATGGTATTTTTCCTGTTGATGAGGCATGCATTGCCTATGCAAAGGAGCATTCTAGAAAGACCTTTGACATTTTTGAAGCGGATGCAGATGCTAATTATGATGAAGAAATCACCATTGATCTTTCTTCCTTGGAGCCAACGGTTTCCTTCCCCCACTTACCTGATAACACCAGAACCATCGGTCAGGTTGGTGATGTAAAAATTGATCAAGTAGTGATTGGATCCTGTACAAATGGCAGAATTGAAGATATGGCCATCGCCGCAGATATTCTTCGTGGCAGAAAAGTGGCAGATCACGTTCGTACCATTATTATTCCTGCCACTCAGGAAATTTATTTGGAATGTATCCGTCGGGAATATGTAACCAACTTTATAGAAGCGGGTGCCATCTTCTCCATGCCTACATGCGGCCCTTGCCTTGGAGGGCATATGGGTATTTTGGCGGCAGGAGAACGTTGTGTTTCCACCACAAACAGAAATTTTGTGGGACGTATGGGACATGTGGAAAGCGAAGTTTATTTGGCAAGTCCTGCCGTAGCTGCGGCATCGGCCATCGCCGGTAAAATTGCAGATCCTAGAAAGATTGGAGGTAAGGCTGAATGAATGCAAAGGGAAAAGTACTTAAATACGGTGATAATGTGGATACCGACGTAATCATTCCCGCAAGATACCTAAACGTATCTAATGGCGAGGAATTGGCAAAATATTGTATGATTGATATTGATCCTGATTTTACAAGCAAAGCAAAAAAAGGTGATATTATAATAGGATTGAAAAACTTTGGTTGTGGCTCTTCCAGAGAACATGCCCCTTTGGCAATTAAATGTGCAGGTATTAGTTGTGTCATTGCCTCCACATTCGCTCGCATTTTCTACCGCAATGCCATAAACATTGGACTGCCTATTCTGGAATGCGATGAGGCAGCAAACGATATCGACAATGGCGATGAGGTAAGCATCGATTTTGACAGTGGCATCATCACCAACCACACAAAAAATCGTACCTATCAGGCACAGCCCTTTCCTCCTTTTATTAAGGAAATAATGGCTTCCGGTGGCTTGGTGGAGCAGACAAAGGAAAAGATAAAGGAGTAACGTTTATGGGAGAATATAAAATAGCAGTCATTCAAGGAGACGGAATCGGTCCTGAGGTCACGCAGGAGGCCGTCAAAATATTAAAAATCATTGGTGAAAAATTTCATCATACCTTTACTTTTGAATATGCACTGGCTGGGGGTTCAGCCATTGATGCATACGGTGAATGCTTGCCGAAAGATACTTTAAACATTTGCAAATCCGCAGACAGCGTTATGCTAGGTGCCGTGGGCGGTCCAAAATGGGATCATGTGCCCAATGCCCAGCGTCCTGAAAAAGCACTGTTAGGCTTGCGCTCAGAATTAGGGCTGTTTTCTAACTTACGACCTGCAAAAATTTATGACGCTTTGGCAGATGCTTGCCCTTTAAAAGATGAAATCGTCGCCGGTGGACTGGATATTCTTATTGTAAGAGAATTAACGGGGGGAATTTATTTTGGGGAGCGTGGCTATCAAGAAGGTAAATATGGTGAAGAGGCTTACGATGTAGAAACCTATAGCGAAATTGAAATTAAGCGTATTCTAAAAAATGCTTTTGAAGTTGCAATGCAGAGGGAAAGAAGAGTTTGCTGTGTTGATAAAGCAAATGTTTTAGAAACCTCCCGCCTTTGGAGAAAGGTTGCAGAGGAATTAAAAAATGAGTATCCGGAGGTAGTTCTTTCCTATATGTATGTAGATAACGCTGCAATGCAGCTGGTACGCAATCCCAAGCAATTCGACGTGATTGTTACCTCCAACATGTTTGGAGACATTTTGTCAGATGAGGCAAGCATGATTACCGGCTCCATCGGCCTGCTTCCATCGGCAAGTTTAGGGGATGGAACTCTGGGAATGTATGAACCCATTCACGGCTCTGCTCCTGACATTGCAGGACAAAACAAAGCGAACCCTATTGCCGCTATTCTGTCTGCTGGGATGATGTTGAAATATTCTTTCTATCTGGAAAAAGAAGCAGAATCCATTGAAAATGCAGTCAAGAAAGTTCTGGAGCAGGGGTTCCGCACTCCTGATGTCTATTCTCAAGGTACCACCCTCTTAGGTACAAAGGAAATGGGGAATGCAATCGCCACACACATATAAGTTATAACGGTAAGAAAAACAACTTATAAAAGAACAAAATTTTAGGGCGTCATGCTATTAACTATGACGCCCTTTATAAGTGCAAACTTTGATTTCATTTAAAGAACTTCAGAAAAAACAAGAATATCTTCTTCTTGTAATACGGTATCCCCTTTTGGAATTACAATACTTTCTCCACGCCGAATCACAACAACCCGCTCATCCCCGCTGATGGCATCAGCTATTGTTTTTCCATACCAGCGAGTATCTTTTTTTACCTTCATTTCATATAATGTCAGCCCTTCAATTCTATTCGGTGATTTCCCACTTAAAATAAAAATATCGTCAGCCAAAATTTCTGTATCCCCATTAGGCATAATATTCTCTTTCTCTCTCACAATCAAGAGTAAAAAGGAATCAGGAGGCAACAGAATATCTTTCACTTTCTGATGAACCCATATATGATCGGAAGGAATTGCAAGCTGCAAAAACTGCACGGGCAGTTCATCCATGTAATCGTTAAAGGTGCTCATAACGTCTATATCATTATCCGTCATATTTAGCTTTTTCGATATAAAAGGAATCAAAGTTCCCTGAATCAAAATCGAAAACAGTACGATGAAAAACACAATATGAAAAATATCGTTTTTCATTTCACTTACACTGATTGTCGCCATTATTGCAAAAACAATGGATGCCGCCCCTCTCAATCCAGCCCAAGAAACCAAGCGTTTTTGACCCTTGGAACTTTTAAAGGGTGTCAGAATTGCATAAACAGCTACAGGACGAGCAATAAAGGTTAGGAAAAGTGAGATTGCCAAAGCAGGAAATGCCACTTTTGGCAATTGAGATGGAAACGCTAAAAGTCCCAGGAGGAAAAAGAGTAATATCTGCATTAATCCAGTCAAACCATCAAAAAAGTGAACAAGCTCAGATTTATCCTCAATTTTGCTATTTCCAAGAATGATACCTGTAATATAGGCACTGAGATAGCCATTACCTTCAAAAATTGTTGGTGCCGCATAGGAAATAATGGCGATTGCCATAATAAAAATGGAATAAAACCCTGAACTGGAAAGCTTGAATTTTTTGAAATATAGAAGAGTAATTGCGGCAATTCCTATACCAAAAACACCGCCAAAAATAATTTGTTTAAAAATCAAAAATACAAACTCTTGAGGAGAATTATGTCCATTCATAAATGAAAGTACGATTATGGTAAGCATATAAGCAAAGGGGTCATTACTCCCACTTTCAATTTCAAGAAGTGATGCTGTATGATCTCGAAGGTTCAACCTTTTTGAACGAAGAATTGAAAAAACGGAAGCTGCATCAGTTGAACTTACAACAGCACCGATTAGAAAACTTTCTAAAAGTGAAATACCCATGAAGAAAAAACAAAATAATCCTACAAAAATTGCCGTAAAAATTGTTCCCATGGATGAAAGTAAAATTGCCTTAACCGCAATTGGCTTAGCCTCATCCCACTTTGTACCAAACCCACCATAAAACATTATAAATAGAAGTGCGATAGAGCAGACCTGTTCTGCAAAGTAATAATTATCAAATTTAATTTTCACTATTCCATCAGAACCAAAAAACATACCTAATAGAATAAAAACCAAAAGAACCGGCATGCCTATCCTGTTTGAAATTTTATTTCCCAGAACACATATGATGATTATTGTTGCTACTAATAGTAAATTTAAAACCATTTTTGCCTCCCTTCAAGAGTGGTGCTCAAATTTCAAAGTTCTAGCAGAATTATTTTGAAACTTTTAACACAATTTTATTTACCTTAATAATTATATCAAAAAATTATTATTATGTAAATCTAACTTTCCTTTGAAATTGTTCACTTTTCCCATAACAGGCAACTCTTAACAAAAAATTAATACAATAAACTTATACTGTGTTAATATTTATACATTTTTATTTTTTATATTTCATTGTATAGTCCATTCAAATTCAATGATTACCATGGATTTTTAAATGTCTGAACTACTTCAATTTTATTAAATGCCCCAATGCTTTTTTTTATTATCAAGCAATTGAGGCATACTCTGTCATTATCTTTTTTTATCCAATATACTGAAAAATCTTTTTCTAAGTACATAAAACCCAGATCTGCTGAAAGGAATGTCCAAATATTCATAGGTTATCCCATCCGTAACATTCTTTAAGATATATTTATATAATTCTCCATCTGCCTCCAACGCTGCTTGCTCTATCATTTGAATCTCGGCAGACAGTTTCGCCCTTTTTAAAGCGATATTTGCTGTTCTATCAGAAAAAATGTCACCACCTTTTCCTCCAAATTTGGGGGATGACAATTCCGTCATGGAAAGCAGCCCCTTTTTCTTTTCCCTGTACTGCCTGCAAAAATATTTTAATTCCCTATAACGATTATTAGAAATATCATACTCCGAAAGCTGTAGATCTCTTTCCTTTGCCAATGGCTTCACCTCTTAACTTTATTCAACTTCTGTCTTTTATAGCGCTCAACTTCATCATTATGAGCAGTACGAGCCTCCCGAAGCTTATCCAATATTTCCCGTTCTTCTTTATAGCGACAGCAACTGATATGACAAAGTGGATGACGCTCTTGGCAATGGTAGCAGCAAGTAATTTTATAGCACATTTTAAACCCCTCCCTATTGCAAAATACGCTCAAATCAGCTTTTGTAGACCTCAGAAACCATGAAAAAGAAACGACTGTCACTTTGTATGAAAAAGCTTCTCAAAAAACTTTAATTTCTACACATAATACTTCTCAAATATTAATTCATAAGACCCTTTGGTAATCCCTAAACTTTTTTGACCTATGAAATTTCCTTTTTACTAAATCTCCCCAGAAGGGTTATTTTAACTTCCTAAAAGGAAAATAGATACACTTACTACATTGATTGCAGCCACCCAATTATGATTAATGGCATACATGACATCGTAATTTGTTCCACCACAGTTGGACAAAAGGCAGTCATTTCTTTGCATTCCCCGCACCCATCGCATTCCTTATCCCTCAATGTACATTGATGAGACAATTACAGCCCTCCCGATTTGTTGGTAGCAGTACCTTTTTATATCTCTTCTATAGCCATACCACTCAACTTTTTTACTAGTTTCAAATGTTATCTTCCTCTTAAAGAAAAGCGAACAATAGTCGCATATTGTGCGACTATTTTGTAAAAAAAATTCTTTCTGCCTCATTTCCCTCTAGTCGCAATATTTGAACCAGCTTATCCACTTCTTTTATGGTAAAGCATTTGCCTATACCATTTAGTTTATTATGAAAAACATGATTTTTCACCCCCAACTCTTCAGCTATGTTGACTTCTGTGAGACCTTTCTTCTGAATTTTCTCTTTTAATTTGTTTGCATCCACCATACAACCACCTCCTTCTGTCGCATAATATGCGACAATTTAATACTAGCGAAGATTTGTAGAAAAGTCAACCTTTTTTGTAAAATTATGTAGATTCGCATTTTGTGCAACATTTTCGTCGCATTCTATTGCATATATGCGATTTTCTGCTATACTTAACTTATGTTGCAAAAGGAAGGAGGTTACAAAATGAATGTTGGACAAAGAATTAAAGAATGTAGAATTAGAAGGGGGCTCACCGTAGATGAACTGGCGGAAAAATTGAAGAAAAATAGGGCTACTGTTTACCGTTATGAAAAAGGCGATATCGAAAATTTACCTATTACCATACTGGAACCAATTGCTGAGGCTTTGGGAACCTCTCCCGCCTTTTTAATGGGTTGGACAGAAAACAGTACACCTTTGGCAGAAAAAAAGAACATCCATGAAGTTGGAGAAATAAGCGAGGCCTTCCGCCCTACCAACCACGAGTTGGAAGTTTTGAAGGCCTACCGTAATCAACATAATATGCAGCCTGCTGTTGATCGCATTTTAGGTGTTGCCTCTAGACATAATGTTCGTTTGGAAGGCAAAGTTGCCGCAAGAGGCTTTCAGGAAACCAATGTAACGAAAAGGATTGATAAAACACAGGAAGATATAAAATGTCTTCTTGACAATGCTTCTGAAGAAGTTGATTTTTAGTTTCTTTTTCTATAATTATACTTCTCGTTTCTACTTCCAAAATAAACCTTTATTCACTTGCTTTTATAAACATTATACTTTGATACAAAACCATAAAGGGAGTGTTATCAATGAAATATCGTTTATATCAGCAAGCAAGAAATCTTTCTTGGAAGGTACTCCATGACTGTGGGATTAATCAGTTTCCTGTTAATCTTGGACAAATCTGCAGATTTTATCAAATTAAGACCATCCCCTATTCCAAATTCACCCTATGGGATATGGTGGATCCCCAAGCCAAAAATGGGGATGGCTTTTCATTTAAAATGGAAAAACAGTATTATATCGTTTTTAATGACAGTGTCAATTCTCTTGGACGAATTCGTTTTACATTGGCACATGAAATGGGTCATATCTTGTTAGGCCATGTTGAGACCATCACTTTTTACCGTAACAGGGAAATAGATTCTGAAACTGCAGTAAAAGAAACTCAGGCGAATATTTTTGCTAGAGATTTACTCATGCCTGCTGTTGTTCTTTCTGGCCTTGATGTTCATTCAGCAACAGAAATTGCTAAGCTCTGTAATATCAGCCTAGAATCAGCCAAAATCAGAGCCAAGCGAATGGAAGAGTTGTACCAGCGGAACTGTTTTCAGCTACATCCCCTTGAGAGAAGCGTAATGCTACAGTTTAAGGATTACATTGAAAATAACAATATAAAATAATTTATCCCCTGAAGATGAAATGAAATCATCTTCAGGGGATTTTTTTTAACTTATTTTATTAATATTTGCCCTCAAAACTATCTTCTATAGAGTCATCAAACGTGGAGTGAACAGTATTCTCCACTTTGGTATCCCCTGTGCTATTAAAGCCCTTTAATCGGAATTTAGCAATCAACTCTTTTAACATCAGCGATTGCCCTGAAAGCTCTTCACTTGCCGCTGCACTTTCCTCAGCGGTTGCAGAATTTGTTTGCACAACAACTGCTATTTGCTCTACACCCAGATTTACCTGTGCTATTGAAGCAGCCTGTTCTTCGCTTGCGTTAGCAATATATTGAATAATTTGAGTACTCTTTTCTGCATTTTTTACAACATCAGCCAAAGCTGCGGCTGCTTCATTCACATGCTCTGCACCTTGTTCTACCGCCCTAACAGATTTTTCAATCAAATCAGCAGTATTCTTTGCGCTTTCGGCTGATTTTCCTGCCAAGTTACGCACTTCATCTGCAACAACAGCAAAGCCCCTGCCTGCTTCTCCCGCCCTTGCAGCTTCAACTGCCGCATTAAGAGCTAATATATTGGTCTGGAAAGCAATGTCCTCTATGGCTTTAATAATCTTTCCAATTTCCTTTGAGGTGTTGCTGATTTCTTCCATAGATTGAACCATTTCGTTCATTCTTTCATTTCCTCGTCGAATGGCATTGGTGGATGCAACGGAAATTGCCTCGGCTTCCTCTGCATTTCTTGCCGTCTTACTGCTATGTTCTGAGACTTCATTTATTGATGCTGATAATTCTTCAATTGCACTGGCTTGCTCTGTAGCTCCTTGGGAAAGTGCCTGAGCACCAGAAGCAACTTGCTCCGAACCATTTGCAACTTGTTCCGAGGCAATATTAATTTGTACAAGGGTATCATTGAGCATATCTGCAGTGCCAATTAGCGCTTGCTTCACCTTCCAGAAATCCCCTTCATAGGAATTTTGGAATGTTAAATTTAAATTTCCACGTCCAATCTCTTCTAATAGATAAGAAATTTCATCAATATATACTATGTAGGTTTTTAGTCTATTTATTAAAACCACCATAGATTTTGCCAGCTGACCAATCTCGTCATTACTATCCATATCAACCTCTGCATCCAGATTTCCTTCTGCTAAGGTACGTGTAACTTTATTTAATCTTCCAATAGGCTTCACAATACTTAAAACAATGTAAAACCCTAACGAACAGGAAACACCTACGCAAATAAGGATGATAATAAGCAACTCTATGATAGATTCCCGAATGCCGGCTTCAACAATTTCATTTTCTTCGGCTATATAAGTATCAATGAAATCTGTATAATTTCCTGTACCTAAAACCAAATCAAAAGGGGCAAAATATGCTGAATATCCTCGTTTTGGCATTGCCTCTGTTTCTCCCGGCTTTGGAAAAACAAAATCTGTATAGCCACCACCATTCATAGCCTGCTCCTTAATTGCTTGAACAAAGGGGAAGCCTGCAGCATCTTTTGCATCCTTTCGGTTTGTTCCTTCTGTATCTTTCCCCAAAAGAACAACGCACGTTCCATCTGTTTTGTCACCCCAAAAGTAGCCATCCTCTCCATATCTCATATTACGCAGTGTATCCAGTCCAATTTTTTCTGCCTCGTCTTTTGTATAAACTCCCTGCAAATGTGCATTATATACATTCTGCAGAACTGATACTGCACTTTCAACCTGTTCTTTAATCTTTTGGTCAAATTCTTCTCGGATTTCCTTCTCCATGGTAGCAAGAAACATATCTTTTTGTGTTTCCATTCTTAAAATAGATGTTCCTGCTACACCAATCCCCGAAAGTGCTACCAGCAACATTAAAATTGCCATTTTTGTTTTGATTTTTATTGATTTCACTTGACCCCTCCTTTTACTCTGTGCGCATATGAATAAAATTCATACACAAATTATCCTTTTTCACCATTTTTAAAACTAAATTTATGTAGATTAAACATATATTTAATAAAAATTATATCATGCATTCTCCATTTTGCAACATTTATTTCCAATATTTATACAAAATAATCCATATATGATACTTTCAATTGTAACAATTTCATATAAAAATTGTTTTTTGAAACTTTCAAAAAATCTAATAAGTTTTATTTAAATCTTATTTTCTAAAATACTTGAATCATTTATGAAATGATATGAAAGTAGGGCTTATAGTTGATTAAATGCCTTCTATTATTTACAGAGGAACAAATTCCCACTCCCTGGCATTTATAGTTATATAGGAATCATAGGTAGTCCATATTTTTCACCAAAATAGATTGGTTTTTAACTGTTTCTGTGATATACTTTTACAAGGTATATTACTTAAGTATGAATAATCTCACAAAAAAGAAAGTGTGATTCAATACTTTATATCTATATTTACATTCATAAGATACATATCTGAAAGAGAAGAGGTGTAACCATGCTTAGTGAATATATTGGAATCATTGGCGCAGTGGCAGGCTCTGTCAGCACACTGTTTGTTGCAGAATGTATTCGTCATATTGGCAGTGTCAAAGTATTTCCTACGGATGTACGAATTAAATATCATTTGAATAGTAACTTTAATAATTCAATTTATGAAGAAGTAAAACAACCTTTTCGACTGGGATATGATTTGGAAATTTATAATAGCAGTAACGTTCCCCAAATTGTGCATGAATTTAAGCTTGCATTTTATAAAGGGAACAATTTAGTATATGAAGACCGTCCCAAGTGTGACAGACATATATTAAGCATCCCTCCAAAAGGAATTCAATCTGTCACCCAGGTTTATGACATGGATGATATGGATAATGTGCTTGTAGGTGTAACGAAAATTGTTTTAAAATATAAAACCTTAAAAATGCGATATCGTAAATTTGTTCTTTATGAAGGTCCAGGTTTATACCCTGATACAGGAAAAAAAGTTTAATCGAATAAAATAAATAAGGTGCTATCCAATTGGACGGCACCTCGTTTTCTTTTAACACAAAATTGTTTTTTACTTTCATTAAAATACGTTCACTTAAATTTTTCTGGTTCCGCAACTCTAAAAGATAAAATATGTCCGCATTTCGTGCAAACATCAGCAATAACATTTGAGCCTAGGGCAAAAAATTTATTCTTAGGTTTCATAGTAGCATAACCTGAAAACAATCCCTCGCCAATCTCATTGCATCCACAAATTGGACATTCTTTATTATTCTTCATTTAACTTTCCCCTTCCGAAAACGATTTTTTTAAGCTACAAAATAAAAACGCTTTAACAGAAAAACCAATCAGTTGGAATTGGCTTTTCTAGAAAAAGCGCTTATGCTTTTATATGCTTTCAAACTTTTCAACCTAAATCGGCGACACAGAAAAGCATGATCCTATGAGGTTAAGAAATATTATAAATGATATTGTCAATCAGTCTTATTTTTCCAATATAAACTGCAATGGGAATCAAAACAGAGCGGGTAATTTCCCCATTAATGCTATGCAAATCTTCGCTATCCACAACTTCCACATAATCAATTTTTGCCATTGGCTCTTGAATAATACATGAAAGCATGGCTGCTTTTAAAATAGATGCATTCCGCTCGCCCTTATCCAATATACCCTTTGCCATTTCCAAACTTCTGCTTAAAACAAGAGCCGCTTTGCGCTCATCATTCGATAAGTATAAATTTCTTGAGCTTTTAGCCAAACCATCAGCCTCTCTGACAATAGGACAAGGTACAATCTCAATATCAAAATTCAAATCCTGAACCATTCTTTTAATAACAGCTACTTGTTGCGCGTCCTTCTGTCCGAAGTAAGCCTTATCCGGTTGAATGATATTGAAGAATTTTGATACAACCAAACAAACACCATCGAAATGCCCAGGACGCTTGCTGCCACAAAGAACATCCGTCAAACCTGAAATGTGTACCGTGGTACTCTTATCAGGAAAATAAAGCGTCTCTGCCTGTGGGGTAAATACAACATGAACACCAACCTTTTTGCATACCTCATAATCCCTGTTTATGTCTCTGGGGTATGCCTCAAAATCCTCATTTGGACCAAATTGAGTGGGGTTCACAAAAACGCTGGTAACAACCCTATCGTTCTCCAAAACTGCCCGCTCCATTAAACTCCGGTGACCGTCATGCAATGCACCCATTGTGGGAACAAAACCCACAGAAAGCCCTTCCGACCTCCATTGCTTTATGATATTCCGTACCTCTTTTATTGATTCTACAAGCATAATTCTGTCTCCTGTTTTTTAATATAGCTTCTTTAGCTGTTCCTCATCTATTTTAAAGGTATGCTTATCCTCTGGGAAAAGGCCTTTTTCAACCTCTTCAATATACATACCAATTGCTTCCCCCATTATTTTCCCAACAGAAGCGTATTGCTTTACAAATTTAGGTACAAAATTATCAAACATGCCCAGCATGTCTTGATAAACTAAAATCTGCCCATCACACGCTCTACCCGCACCAATCCCAATGGTAGGGATAGATACCGCTTTTGTAATCAATTCCGCAACTTTTGCAGGAATCCCTTCCAAAACAATGCCAAATGCTCCGGCCTCTTCCAACGCAACTGCATCGGCAATCAATTGCTTGGCGGTTTCTTCACTTTTTCCTTGTACCTTAAATCCACCAAAAGCATTTACTGACTGAGGTGTTAGCCCTAAATGTCCCATAACTGGAATTTGCGCTGCAACGATTGCCCTTACCTGTGGTAAAACATTGGCGCCGCCTTCCAGCTTAACTGCATGAGCACCGCCCTCCTTCACCATGCGACCTGCATGATAGATGGCATCTTCAATACTGGTATGATAGGATAAAAAGGGCATGTCACTTACAATCAATGCATTTTGGGCACCTTTTTTCACCGCTTTGGTATGATAAATAATCTCATCTACCGTTACCGCCAAAGTATCTTCGTCCCCTTTAATTACCATCCCAAGGGAATCTCCAATTAAAATTCCATTGATCCCACTTGCATCAATGATTTTTGACATGGAATAATCGTAGGCTGTAAGCATTGTCAATTTTTTGCCTTGGGACTTTGCTTCCTTAAAAGTCAAAACTGTATTTTTCATTCTTCCATTCCTTTCAAACAATGTTCTACCTTATCGTAACTACTCAACTTTTCCCTGTTACCCTTTGCTCTAGCCAATCTCAATAAATGAAGAGAAAGCTCTTTATAAATTCCCTGATCCTCATCCCTAACCACGTCAAGATGACGTTCTACCGTTTTCCAGTCTCCTCTGGGGACCGGGCCGGTAAGGGAGGACAGAAAGCCTTTTTCTTCAATATTTCTGATATTGCCCTTTATCAAAGGCATTGCCGCATTCACCGCTTCTTCTTCCGTTAGACCAATTTCTTGAAAATAGGACACACCTATCTCCAAAAGTGCAAGGGTCAGATTGGACACAAAGACATTTGCTAGATGATACATTGCCGAAGTCTCCAGATTTCGCACAAAATAGGCATTCCCTATTTTCTTTAATATTTGCAAGACTACATCTTCATTTTCTGACGAAAACTGCCCTTCCACGGAAAAATTTACACTTTGCAGTTCCTGGAAGTCCACAGATTTATGGGAAAATGCGTAAATTGGATGAATTGAATAAACGGTTGCCCCTGCTTCTTTGGAAAGCCGCAAAACCGTTGATGGAAGTGAGCCACTGGCGTGGCAAATTGATTTGCCTTTTACGTTCAACCTAGAAATTTCATAATCTATCTCGGGAATCGTATCATCGGGAGTTGTTATCCATAAAACATCGTTTTCTTGAACAATTTCACTTAAATTTTTATATACGTTCGTACGGGTTATGCGGCAAGCTTCCTTGGTGTTTTCCATAGTTCTGCCCAAAAAACCACTTACCGTTAATCCATGATGCAAAAAATAGCGTGCAAGGTTTACACCTGCCTTGCCAGGCCCTATAAAACCAATTTTGATATCATACCACCTCCATAAGTATAGTACAACATCCAAGTCAATCTCATTCCCGATAGATATGAGTTGAACACAAGGTAATTCAAGTTTCTTGCATCCACAGCTACAGAGAACTTTCCTTTTATGACTCGATAAGGCAAATTCTATCCTGTGTCTGCAAAATATTTCACTTTGGTGCAGTTTTTTCAATACCACCCGCAGACAGAATACCACCAAACCCCTCATAACTCAACCTTTTTTTCCTTGTTGCTGGAAATTAGTAACTATTTCATAGAGAATCAACCTTAAATTTGTGCTTCAACACTCAAATACAGCTATGCCTCCACCTGCCTTCCCTTGCTTATTTACTTAAAGCTAGTGGGTTTTATCTCTTCAAATTGGTCATTATAAATAGAAATCATGGCATAATCATTTGTAGCAAATGCATAAAACATTCATAAAAATTGTTTTAATAGATAAAAAAACGCCTATAGATAATGTCTATAGGCATTCCAATCATTATTTTTTATGCAATCTATTCGTTTTTCATTCAATTATAATATTTGACTATCGAATGACAAAAAATCTATGGCTCTTTAATGCAATTGATGAATTGTTGTTAAATCTATTTCGTATTTATTGCTATTTATGCTCTCGTGAACTCATTTTATTTGCTCTTTTTCGTTCCTTATCCTGATACATTAGCGCATCAGCCAACTGAAAAGCTTCATAAATACTTTTTCCTCTAGTATCCGCCTGAAAAGCCAATCCCCAAGAGGCACTTAAAAAACTATGTTTATTAACATTTCTCTCAATAATTTCATTTCTAAGTTGATATAAATAGTTTTTTAGCTCCTCCCGCTCCCCTTTTAAAATAATTGCAAATTCGTCCCCTCCAATTCGAAAGCATCTTCCGCAATTATGAAAAACTGTTTCTAAGCATTCAGACATATTACGAATTAATTGATCTCCCATCCAATGTCCATAAGAATCATTTATAAATTTTAACCCATCAACATCTAAAATACAAATCGCATTTTTCATAGAATCATCAGGCGGCTCTTTGGAAATTTCCTCTAGATACATATCAAAGGCATAACGATTTTCCAATTGTGTCAGTGCATCTGTATATGCCGCTTTCTTATATGCCGCAGCTTCCATCCCAATTTTTATTAATTCCAAGTTTTTGTCCACTTCACCCTTAGCAATAATAATCAAGGCAAGCAAAGTTCCACAACGAAGCAATAAGGCACTGTCAAATTGATCTGAAATATAAAAATAAATGATATTTAACAACGCAAAGAAAAGAAACACCGCAAAACCAAGAAATAATAATTTATTTTTTCCAACAGAACCGGCTCTGATATATTCTACCATGGTATGCAAATATAAAATCATTGATAAAACAATTATAATATGAGATAGAGGCATCCAATCATAAAAATCCACAAGCCCCAAAGCTTGTGCCATAATCATTAAGAAAAAATTTACAATGGATACCATGGCTAATTGATCGTATGTATGTTGATTTTTTGGTTTTAATGCATTGCCAATGAATAAAATGCCTGGAATAGGCATTAAAGCAATAGACAGAAATACCATTTGATATGTCAATAATACCTTTCCCAAGAAAAATTGAATGAATCGAGATTCGCCAAAAAACCACACCCCTAGTAAGAATGCAAATAAACCAAGATATAAAAAATTTGTGGTATGGCGAATTTTGAATAAGTAAATTCCATAAAGAATAAGCATTACGGCAAAAATAATAACCAAAATGCTCATAAAAACTGCAGGAAGGTAGTCAAATCCGATTTGAAACAAAATTGCACTCTTGCTACCAAGCATCATTTCTCCAATTTTTTCTTGATCATTGTCATAGAATGGCTTGATTGAAATTTTCATGACCTGCCCATCATTAATTTCTGGCAATGTAATGATATTCCATGCGCTGCCTGGTGATTTAGGAAAGGTCAGAATCTCCATGGGTTTTTCAAAAGAATAAATTTTCACATCATCGATTGTTACAAGTACCTCTTGATGGGATGAGCGAAAAGCCAAACAAGTACCGGCTTGAACAGGTTCTTGAAAGGTTTTATATAATTGAAATGGTTTTCCCCCATCATGGGGTATCTTGCTGGGAAGAACAATATCTTTAACATGCATATCTTTTGTTTGATATTGCCAACCCTTGGATAAAAAAGTTACATTCTCTTGATTGAAGCTTAAATCTCTAAAGTCAAATTGAATTGAAATTCCGCAAATAAATACACATAAAACTATTGCTACGGAAAATAGCAAAAGTATTACCTTTTTCATATATCACCGCCCCAACCAATCTGATTATGATGATTCTAAACCGCAAAACAATATCACTAATTTTACCACATTTTTTTATTATATTAAATATAAATTGCTTTTTTCTTACAATTTAGTCCTAGTTTTTGTAATAATATTTATCCCATATCTTTTGTATCTTTATTGATCATGAAATAGAATGATTCATTAACATTTCCAATTAGCTTATTCTATTTTTATTGCTTGCAGAATCTTCTAAACACAAAGTGAATCTAAATAGAAAAAGAGGATTGTACTACTTCTTGCAAAAACCATGGAACTACTTCTAAAAATATGATTTCCTATTCCTTGCAAAACAGGTATTTTTATTAAGATAAGGGGTACAAAAAAATACCACAGAATTTTAAATTCTGTGGCAAACTACACTTTTTAGCTATTTAAAATATCTATTCCTTCTTTGGTAATACCGGTAACAATATAATCGGCGCCGCAACACATATCAATTTCAATTACCTCAATAAAACCTTGACTTTCTAAAAAAGGAATCGTCTCCAATACTTCCTGCATGGTTAAGGAAGAACTATACTTCAAAATATCCGGAACATCCATCTCTCTGCCGTTTATACATTGGGATCGAATGATCTGCATAATCTCCTTTTGTTTTTCATTCATATTTTTGTCCCTCCTTGCATTCAGTATAACATAAAAGAAGGAAAAAACATATGTATCTTTTAACTGTACACTGTTCTATTACGAAACGCTGAATAACAACTCACCATAGGTGGGGAAAGGCCAATATTTCTCACTAACCTGTTCCTCCATGGCATCTGCAACAGCACGCAATGCAACCATTGCTGGAATCACAGCTTCTTTGTAGTGCTCTGCAACAATTTGTTCAACCTCAAAATTCTTAGCCATTGCCAATGATTCCTCCAGCGCTTTCTGCTTATCTACAAAGTCAGCACACATATCAGAAAGGGCAATCAGCAAGCCTTCTTCGCTACTGTAGTTAATTGCAGTAGAAATTTGTTTTTTAAGTGTGATTGTTTCTGCCAGCTCTTTTGCATAAGCACTAACCGCTGGCAAAATGCTCTTTTTCGCAAGTTCCAGCATAGTCAAAGCTTCGATATGAATCACCTTAATATAGTTTTCAACCAAAATTTCATAACGGGAATGAATTTCTTCTTTCGTTAAAACTCTATGTTTTGTGAAAGTAGCGATATTTTTTTCTTTTAAATAATAAGGCATAACATCTACTGTTGTTTTCAGGTTCAGCAAACCTCTTTTTTCTGCTTCCACAACCCATTCATCTGCATAGTTATTGCCATTGAAAATAATGCGCTTGTGGTCAATTACAGTCTTGCGGATCAATTCATTTGCTGCGGTGGTGAAATCTCTTGCTGTTTCCAATTCATCAGCCAATAGACATAATTCTTCAGCAACAATGGTATTTAAAATAAAGTTTGGGCAAGCAATGGAAACAGCACTTCCTAACATACGAAATTCAAATTTATTGCCTGTAAAAGCAAAGGGGGAAGTTCTGTTTCTATCCGTTGTATCCTTGAAAAATCTAGGCAATACATGAACACCAACCTTCATCATTTCTCTGTCCTTGCCTGCATATTCCACTCCGCTTTCAATACTGTCTAATACTGCCTGCAAATCTTCCCCCACAAACATGGAAACAATGGCAGGAGGAGCTTCATTTGCGCCCAGACGATGGTCATTGCCGGCGGAAGCCACAGAAAGTCGCAACATATCCTGATATTCATCAACTGCTTTAATCAAAGCAACCAAAAACAATAAGAATCTTGTGTTTTCCGCAGGAGAATCACCAGGCTCCAACAGGTTTGCACCTTTAGCTGTGGAAATTGACCAGTTGTTATGTTTACCACTGCCATTAACACCTTCAAAGGGCTTTTCATGCAAAAGACAAACCAATCCATGCTTATCTGCAACTTTTTTCATTAATTCCATGGTAACTTGATTATGGTCACAAGCAATATTTACCGTAGTAAAAACAGGCGCCAATTCGTGCTGTGCAGGAGCAACTTCATTATGCTCTGTTTTTGACAAAATCCCCAGCTTCCAGAGCTCTTCATTTAAATCATACATAAATGCCTTTACTCTAGGCTTAATTGCACCAAAATAATGGTCATCCAATTCCTGTCCCTTAGGGGGCTTGGCACCATAAAGAGTTCTGCCACAGTAAACTAAATCTTTACGTTTCAAGTAAACATCTTTATCAATCAAGAAATATTCCTGCTCGGAACCAACCGTTGTATTCACGCGGCTGGTTTCTGTATCACCCAGCAATCTTATAATACGCATTGCCTGCTTATTAAATGCTTCCATGGAGCGCAACAAAGGCGTCTTTTTATCCAATGCCTGCCCACCGTAAGAATAAAATGCCGTTGGAATGCATAATGTGTCATCTTTAATAAATGCAAAAGAGGTGGGATCCCAAGCGGTATACCCTCTTGCTTCAAAGGTTGCACGCAAACCACCATTTGGGAAACTGGAAGCATCAGGCTCACCTTGAATCAATTCTTTTCCGGAAAACTCCATAATTACCTGCCCATCTCCGGCAGGTGCTATAAAGCTATCATGTTTTTCTGCGGTAATCCCTGTCATTGGCTGGAACCAGTGTGTAAAGTGAGTTGCACCCTTTTCAACGGCCCAATCTTTCATAGCATTTGCAACAATATCTGCTACTTCCTTATCCAACCGTTTTCCTTCCTGCATCACCTTACACATCGTTTTATATGTGCTTTTTGGCAATCTTTCCTTCATCACATGTTCATGAAAAACCATTGATCCAAATAATTCGGGAACTTTATTTTCCATATTTTCCAGCCTCCTTTATCCTCTTTGTTAAGACACATTTTCTTATCTAGAAGGGGCTGCAGATAAACGCTCACCCATAAGAAAGATTGTTAAAAACTTCTTATGGAAATGCGTATATCGGCAGCCCCGTCGCTGTATACCACGTCATTATAGGGTTTGCGTTGTGGACTGTCAACAAAAATATTAAACTGCAAAAAAGAAAAAATGTAACGATATTAACAGGATTGAATAAGGATTCCTTTCATTTTCTAAAATTCCCTGTGCATATTTCAGCCACTAGGGATGTACATTTGTCTTTTTCACCTCAATATCTGATGTATAAAATGGGATACCTTACGAATTATTTTGTGAAATACAACTTTCCATACAAAATATCCTTGTCCATTTCCAAAAAATTAGCTATTGACAGCGAAATCTTTGCAGTGTAAAATACACACAAATCGAAAACGGCGTTGAGGAAGACAAGTAATATAAAAAAACCGCTCCAGTGAGCAAAGGATAGTGGAAACTTTGCGTAGGCTTTTATATGAATAACACTTCTTAGCTTCAATCTGAACCTCTTTTAAGAGCAGTAGGTGAGACGGTTTGTCCCCCGTTATGGGACACGGGTTTCATTGAACCCAGAAAGAGACTGTTTTTACAGTAATTTAGGTGGCACCGCGGATGGCAGCTATTCGTCCTAATTTTAATTATTAGGATAGTTAGCTGCATACTACATTCGGAGGTGTTTTTTTATGTGTTCAATTATGGGTTTAGAAAAAATGCAGGATTTACAGAAGGTAATGGAGTGCTTTGAACGTACCGTTTCCAGAGGACCGGATATGTCTCGCACATTAAAAGTTGGCGAGGGAATGCTTTGCTTTCACCGCCTTGCCATCATGGGTTTATCAGAAAGCGGCATGCAACCCTTTACCTATGAAGGGGATGCTGTGGTTTGCAATGGAGAATTATATGGGTTTCGCACGATAAAAGAAAGATTGGCGGAAACATATACCTTTGTCAGCGAATCTGACTGTGAAATCATACTGCCTATGTATAGAGAATACGGCTTAGAAATGTTTCAAATGCTGGATGCTGAGTTTGCTTTAATTCTTTATGATGGCAAAAAAGATTCTTTGATTGCTGCAAGAGACCCCATTGGCATTCGTCCATTGTTCTATGGTTATTGCCAAGATGGTTCCATTGCATTTGCCAGCGAGGCAAAAAATTTAGTGGGTCTTTGCGCAGAAATCAAGCCATTTCCACCTGCACATTATTATGCTGATGGAGAATTCGTTCGCTACTGCGACTTAACAACAGTTAATTCATATTCCACTGATAGCCTAGAGGAAACCTGCTCTAAAATTCGAGAATTGTTGGTAAAAGGTATTGAAAAAAGATTGGATGCCGATGCACCCCTAGGCTTTTTATTAAGCGGCGGTTTAGATAGCAGCCTGGTTTGCTCCGTTGCAACAAAGGTTTTAAACAAGCCCATTCGCACATTCGCCATTGGTATGGCTAAGGATGCCATCGACTTGCGCTACGCAAAAGAAGTTGCAGACTATCTTCACACGGAACATACGGAAATCATCATGTCAAGAGAAGATGTCTTGGAAGCCTTGGATTATGTGATTTACACCCTTGGCACCTACGACATTACCACCATCCGTGCAAGTATGGGGATGTATCTGATTTGTAAAGCAATCCACGAAAGAACAGACGTCAGAGTTTTATTGACAGGGGAAATTTCCGATGAAATTTTCGGCTATAAATATACAGATTTTGCTCCTTCACCTGAGGCTTTTCAAGCAGAGGCAAAAAAGCGCTTGGAAGAACTGTATATGTATGATGTTCTGCGGGCAGACCGTTGTATCTCCGCAAACTCCTTGGAAGCAAGAGTACCATTTGGCGATTTAGACTTTGTACGCTATGTTATGTCCATCGATCCTGCAATGAAGCAAAACTCCTATGGCATCGGAAAATACCTTTTACGCCATGCCTTTGAAGGAGATTGGCTGCCCCAAGCGATTCTTTATCGTGAAAAGGCCGCTTTCAGCGATGCCGTTGGCCACTCCATGGTAGATGATTTAAAAGAGTATGCACAAAGCATCTGCTCCGATGAAGAATTTGATGAAAGATGCAAAAAATATGATTTTGCAACACCATTTACAAAAGAAAGCTTGATGTACCGAGAGATTTTTGAAAAATATTATCCAGGTCAGGCTAAAATGGTGAAAGATTTCTGGATGCCCAACAAGGAATGGGAAGGTTGTGACGTAAACGATCCTTCTGCCCGTGTTCTTTCCAACTACGGCGCCAGTGGTAAATAAAATAAAAAGATAGGCACTTCCCCTGTTTTTTACAGCAAGGAAGTGCCTAACATGCTTTTACAATTCCGTATATATTAGGAAGAAACACAATCATTTCCTTGGAAATAAGAAAACTGGCCTTTTATACCAAGAATGGGAAGACATAAAACATTTCGTTGTTCCATCAAACAGCCTATTTAGACACAATTTACTGATGATAGAGCCCAATTATCTTACCAATAAAACATACGAAACCTGCAAGCCAATGGGCTTATTCGTTTTGTTACTTCTCCACCAATACATCCATCATCCCTTGAGCGAAGGCCGACGCTCGTTCTGAAATTCCCGCAACTTTTAATATACTTGAAGGGTCGTTCGCCGTTTCCACCATAGAAAAACGTGGTGGTAAACGAAAGGTTTTGTTCATGCTCAAGGCACTAATCAGTTGCTCTGCAACAATATCTCCTCCACTATAACCGGAAACAACAATGGAAAACAAATTCTTTTGATAAAACTGATTTGTACGAAACAGTGCTGTCAATCGGTTAATAAATGCTGTAATATTTGCGCTCAATGCATCGTTGTAGTTAGGCGCTAGAATCACCATTGCATTACAAGCAAGAATTGCGGGATAAACCTCCTTAGTAATGACACCGCCGTAATAGCAACTGGATTTTTCACTAAAGTGCATGCACATGCGATAGGGACAACCACTGCAATCTTGAATGGTTCCGTTTCTTAGGGATATCTCTGTAATATCACAATATTGCAACCGGTCCTTCACCATATCCCAAAGAAGAGCCGTATTGGAAGTGCTATAGTTACTGGCATGAAGCACAAGAATATTTCCTCTTTTTTTAGGCATTAACTGATATGCCATCACCCGTTTTACCATTTCCTTTGCAGAAACATGATAAGCAGTTAAATTGCCCGCATCCAATCTCATCGCCTGAATATTATAATTTAACAAATCCTTTGTTCCCTCAACCATGGCTCGCCCCGGGAAGGAGCAGCCTGCTTTGTTTGCCGTAAACATCAGTCCTCTCGCCACAGATTTTGTATAAAGCTCACTTTCACCATCTATGATTATGCCCCCTACACTTCCCTCAAAAAAAGTTGGGTCAGTACGCATTTTTTTTAGAAAACGAAAGTATTCCAAGTTGATACCCGAGATACCAAGTGGAATTGCAAAAATAATGCGGCAATTTTGTAGTGGATGAAAGGCATCCACCGTTTCAATTACTTCAACCTCATAAGGCTCCAGAACTTCCTCCAACAATGCAGAAAGACGCTTTGTACGAATTACATCCTCACATCGGGGATAAACCAATGTTAGTTTTTCTTTCACTCAATCCCCTCCAGTCCATGGAAGGCCTTTTCCAAACGGACAAAAAGCTGCTTTGGTAAGGGCAGGCTTTCCAATTCCAATCCCCAAGGAGTGGTGCGATTTCTACATCCCATATACACCCCCCCTAAAAAATTTGAGCTATAATGCCACTCCCCACGTAGTGTTAAAATGAGAGAAATCGCCACCGAGGAAATGGCAGGGGCTACATAAGGCTTAAATCCCAATTCTCTGGTACGCAAATTTGCATCTATGGCAAGTTTGGTTAATTCCTTGGAAAGGGTGTCGTCATAAGCGTGGATACTATTCGCAATAACTAAATCCTGCCCATGGGGACCATAGGCTCTCCCCTCCTTTAAAAAGGAAGAAAAGCGATCCTCTTTTTTTGCATAGTAAGCGGCACGGGCATTCATTACTCCTAATCCGTAGCCTTGAATTTGCTCGGGGCGCAGGCCCTTTCCGTCAAAACTCCCCTCTTCATCGGTATTGCTCGCCAAAAATGCGGCCTTGCATAAAGGGTCTACGGGGTCTGAAACCACTGCAAACAAGCCCTCAAATTGACTCATTCTAGCCTTTTTTGCAAAAAGGGATACAATTCCCTTGTTTGCTTCAAATTGTACCATGCGTACATCCTTTACATCAGACTCTACCGGAGGAATTCCTTTTGAGGCACAAAAAACGAACATATCGCAATCAAATAGCTCCTCCTCTTTTAAAATAACTACCTCTGGCAATTTATCATAGTCCCAAGGAAAAGCAGCCTGATTCAACTCGCTTTCCCATCTTTTGCACACGTTTTCATTTACATCAAAAATCCCCAATGTATGAATACAGTCACCGCCTAACAGCTTCAATGCCGTCAAAACTGTACTCCCCACATCCCCAAGGGCTAAAAGATGCACTCTTTTTTTCTCTTGTTGGGGTTTTTCCAACCGTTTCTTCCATTCCTCCAAGGTTCCCCAATTTAAATTTACAATTGCGGCATTGCCCTTTTCCAAATCCATCCCATATTTTTCTTTCATTTCCTCTGAAATGCCTTGACTTTTTTCCTCCAAGGCATTGCTGTCAAGGCAAAATAAACCCTCAACTTCTCCTAGCTGACCTAAGTGGGTCAATCTGCAAAAACCCTTACTGTTTTCTCGGGGAAATGATACCGGAATCATGACACCCTGTTGAAATTCACATCTCTTCATTTTGTAATCCCCCTTTTTACTTCACCAAGTGCTTCAGGCGAACCAACCGTTCTATATCATTTTCTAAATAGACAGATGCGGGTAGATGATAATCGTACCGGATACTGCTGCCGTTGTCAGGGCATCTTGGCGAAATCACAACTTCACTTAATCTGTCTAGTGTTAGACTTCGCTCAAACGCTCTTTGATATTCCATCTCCAATGTCCGAAGAATATCTCTGGAGTTTTGCAAGCAGGTCATTGACAAATCATAAATGGCCTCCTTAGACGCATCCTGAATAAAACCGGGCATAACATAAGGTAAAATTAAGTTTACCGAATCAATCATATTACTATTTCTACCTCTTAGTTGTTCTACGCCGTCGCCTCCAATAAAAGGATACATTGTGGTTTCCACAAACCACGCCTTTAGGCAAGGAACAAAATAAGCACTTTCCACCTGTCTTCCTTGGATTTCCATTAAATCTCGCCCTCGCCCGGAAAGAACACCGACAACCATGCGGTCAATATCCACTGCTTCCTCTTGAAATAAAGGATTCAGCTCCCGAATGCGATAGCCCTTATGCAAAAGATCATCCACCAAAATCACTGGGCGTCGGAAGGACTTAATCATGCGAACCTGACAGTCCAATGGTAAATACTGAGGAAATTCTTTAATTTTAAAGGATTTTATTTCTCGGTCAAATTCTTTTTCCGTATGCAGAACCTTTGTAACTGTATTAGGAATCACTATGCCCTTTAAAATTTTACCAAAAGGTACGCACATATTGGGGCCAAGACTGCGAATTGCCGTGGGCTCTTTTGGAACACCATTTGCCTCTGTAATCAGCTCAATCAGCCGATTGTGCATCATCCCTGCATCAAAGGAAATAACCAATTCTCCCGGATTCAGCTTTGTCAATGCTCGCTGAAAGCGGTAATGGGTTTCTTGAATTGTTTTTAAAACCCGTTCATTGCTGTTAAAGGGTTCTTTGATAGCCGTTTGCAGATTATGATATAGGGTAATAGGACTTTTCATATCCACAACATAAATATCTCTGGTTGTATTATTAATCAGCTTTAAAAAGCCCTGACGTTCCAATACATCTTGAATGGTTTCACTGACAATTCCGGATCTAAGGCTAAAAACGCCATAGGTATAATCCTCTTTTAAAGCTTTCGCTATGGATTCCGTAAATAAAATCTGCTCTAAATCGTCAATTTTTGAATTTTCTCTTATAAAGCAGGCTTCGAACATTATAATTTTTCCTGAAGTATTCTCACGAATATAGCTTGCAGTATCTATATTTTCAAATTCACTGTAAAGCTCCGTCGTTGCGATATGTCGGTAAACCATAATACCATCAGGCTTTCCTCTACCAAACTTATCAAAAACTACAGTCATGCCGCTTCCTTCACTATGGAGAGCATCCAATAAATGATTTACCATTTCCGAGGGAATGGTACTGCCAAAAATAACCCCCTCCGCCTCTTCCACATCGGAAAAATGGGATACCTCCACCGCCTTAGTTTCCAAAAGTTGTTTATATTGGGGTTCTCTAAGATACAAGCTGTTTTCATAAATATAATTTTGGGCTACGGTATCAATGAGATTCGTAATATCTCGATTATGGTCTATATTCTCTCGAATTCTTGTAGAGCTCACATCTTCAAAATGAGTGGGAAGCTTTAACTCCAGAACCTCATTTTGAATGGATTCATAAGTGTTTTTTTTCTGTTGCACAGTGTCATCACCCGTTTCCCGTAAGAAAAGAATATGGGGGAAGGTCTGAATGGAGTCCTCCACAGGCTCGATTTTATAGGAAGATGCATTTTGCACAACGTCACTGCCCGCCACCATATAAACCTCTTTACCAGGGAACAGGTCTCTTAAGCGCTTCAAATCTTCTGGATTTGCAATGTTTACAGGCACATTTTCGGGGAATAGATAAATATTTTCTTCGTTCGCCACAGACATATGAATTATCCGTCGTCTAACCATATGGGGTTGGGTTTTTTTCGACCAAGAAAATTCATCAATAGCCAAATAAACAATAAAGCCCAGATCCCGAATTTCTTTTGCAATTTCCTTATGTCCCAAGGAAAAGGGATCAAAGCTGCCTGGAAAGAAAGCTACTTTAATGGGTTCTTGGAAAGAAAAGCTGCCCTTCGTAAACAAATAATCGCTGATAAAACGGTAAATTGCATTCCAGCTTGCAGTGTCATTAAAAAAGCCAAGCTCCGAATCCTCTGCTTTGTCTGTCATTGTAACCAGCTTTTTACTGATGAACGCAAATATATTTTTCTTCTCACGAAGGGTTAAGCCATTGCTTCCAAACAATTCATGACCTACAACCCAAAAGGCTTCTCTGTTTACATTGGTCTGATAGGTAGCAAAACCTCTTAAAATCATTCCCATGATTTTCTTTTTTCTTTCTTCGTAAATGGCAATATATTCAGGAAATCTGGCGCTGTATTTTTCATAATGACGCACCATGACCCCTAGGGTATCTAAAGCAACACTGGCAATACGTTCGTTGGTGCTGCATTGCAGGCGGCAAATTTCCAATAAGAATTCATTTAACTCCTTGGGGTGCAAATACATAACATATTCCCCTAGGTATTGGGGGATATATTTTGAAAATTCAAATTCACCAATTTCAAGACCCTTGATTAACTCAATAGCAACCTCGTTTCTTTGATCCCAAGAAAGAAGTGGCGCAAGCTTGACCAATGTCTCTCCAGCAAAATGGCGCACCGTAACTTGTTCGCTGATCTTTAATAAATTGGATAGATGGGTGGCAACATGCAGCTTGGGCATGGATAAACCCAGATGAATGCGCTCATACAAAAGCTCAATATTAATAATTTTAATTTTCCAAGGTGTGGCAGATTTTAAGTTCTCTAAAAAGATATCTGAAACCACTCGGTCATCCTCAAATATACGTCGGAAGGATACACCTCGAATAACATCCTTAATTCCATATGCTTCCCCTATCATATAAAGCAAAAATTCCAAGCTGACATTGCCCTTAATTGTCACTCTTTCCACAATTCTGATGACGCTTTCTACCAGCTTATGATTTTTTAAATAATCTGCCGCCATATCTTTCAAATTCAGAAGAATTGCCCCACGAATTTCCAAGGACTCTTGAGTTGCATAATTCTCCATAAAGGAAAGCAGTATCCCTTGTTCCTCTTCGTTTAATAAGCTTTGTGGAATAGAGGGCAGTGTGTCAATCAGAATAAATGCTGTATCCTCACCCCAATCCTTGCTTTTAAAATATTCCAAGAAGGATTCAATATATTTGCCTCTACCCTCCTCCTTGCAATTTTCCAACAGAGAGGTCACAACACGCTTTAGTCCATATCCCAGCCATCGGCGATGTCTGTCTATCATTTTATGATCGGGGTTAATAATCATATAGAGATATTTTTCCCACATATCAAAGCTGGTTACCTCGTCCAAAACAATATTTACATGGGGAGGCAGTTCCTTAGCATAGGCAATGTCATAATGGGCAATCATATTTCCCAATAAATCTCCTGCCTGACGGCGGATGTCTCCCTCTCGGTGTACCATCAATTCATAAAGAAAGCTGATTGACATCTGCTTCTGTTTTTGGTTCATATAGGTAAAATACTCCGAGAAAATATTAAGGTAAGCTCTGGAGTTCTTCCAATCTCTGGCACTACGTGCTGTCTCCAAAATTGCACCAAAGGAAGCCTCTCGGCTTAATCTGTGCATCAAACGGATATTGTGATCCACCGCAATATTTTTAAACACATCCACTGTTTCATTGGTATCCAATAAGGCCAATTCCTTGTGGAAAACTTCGCTTAAGGTATCTTTGGTTAAATCCGTATTAACCCCAATGGAGTGCATATACTGCTCAAAGTCTTCCAAACGGGAATATACATGACGATAGCGATTTTCCTTTGCCTTATCCACATTATCCAGTTTATCTAAAATTACACGGAAGGAATCCTCCAAGGAATACATTCCCATAATTTCTTTTCCATTCTCAAAGCCCTTGCTTTTTACTCGAAAATCCGCATAAATCAATATTAAAGATTCCACAGGAAGATTTTCCAATTCTAAATCCCAAGTGGAATGATTGGCAGCAATATGCCCAATATCAGAAAGATCATTATTGTTAAACCAAATATCTGTATAGTAATAGTGCAAATATGGAATTCGTTTGACCTCATTGTCCTTACATCCGTATTTTCCAAGGTCATGCCCTGCTGCCGCCCCTGAAATCAACCCTAAATCCACAGGAACATCTGCCTTTGCCAACTGCCGCCCGATATGCATGGCGATATAATGGACTCCCGCAACATGGGCAAGGGCATCAAAGGGAGTTGCCTCTCTGCCAATGCGCATAATCTCATAAATATACTGCTTATCAAAGCAGTCAAGGAATCTAGCATACTGCACCTCATAAGGGCTATTCTCCATTTCTTCCACAGTGGCAAAAGCAAAATCTTTATGCAGGCCAAAAGGTACGTTTTCTCTCTCGTAGTTCAGAAAAAAGCGCAGTACCTCCAAATAAAACAACACACTCTGTCGTTCATTGGTGTTGAGAATGACATCGTTACGATGTGGGTAAATGCCTTTAATTAAATAGCGAAATATATACGTCAGCCAGCCTTCTTCCGGCACCTCTTTCGCCAAAGAAGAAAGGATTTTCTCGCAGTAAAAAAGAACCCTCTGA